>NZ_JBMDKH010000007.1:0-248977 GCF_057809615.1 Hydrogenophaga sp. FG152
TGCCCACGTTCACGTGCGGCTTGGTCCGCTCAAATTTCTCTTTTGCCATTTTTCAATTCCTAAAGAACAAACCCGTGTCACGGTTTAAGGTCTGCACCACACTGCTGGATCGCCCCGCACGGGAACAGGGCGGCGCATGGTCGCAGACCGGCTGATCAATTGGGGACAGCGCGCCCGAAAGCGCCCCACCCCCAAGGTATTTACTTCGCGCGTGCAGCCACGATGGCTTCGGACACGTTGCGCGGCGCTTCGGAGTAGTGCTTGAACTCCATCGTGTACGTGGCGCGGCCTTGCGACATCGAGCGCAGCGTGGTCGAGTAGCCGAACATTTCGGACAGGGGCACTTCGGCCTTGATGGCCTTGCCGCCACCGACCATGTCTTCCATGCCCTGCACCATGCCACGACGGCTGGACAGATCGCCCATCACGTTGCCGGCGTAGTCTTCAGGCGTTTCCACTTCCACGGCCATCATGGGTTCCAGGATGACCGGGCTGGCCTTCTTGCAACCTTCCTTGAAGCCGAAGATGGCGGCCATCTTGAACGCCATTTCGGACGAGTCCACGTCGTGGTACGAACCGAAGTGCAGCGTGACCTTG
The DNA here is from genome assembly GCF_057809615.1 of Hydrogenophaga sp. FG152. Lineage (NCBI taxonomy): Bacteria > Pseudomonadati > Pseudomonadota > Betaproteobacteria > Burkholderiales > Comamonadaceae > Hydrogenophaga > Hydrogenophaga sp. FG152. Next base: position 598 of record NZ_JBMDKH010000007.1, read on the forward strand.
ACGTCCACCACGGGGAAGCCCGCCAGCACGCCGGCGTTGAGCGCCTCGATCACGCCCTTTTCCACCGCCGGGATGTACTCGCGCGGCACCACGCCGCCCTTGATGGCGTCCACGAACTCGAAGCCCTTGCCAGCTTCGTTGGGTTCGATCTTGAACACCACGTGTCCGTACTGACCCTTACCGCCCGACTGGCGCACGAACTTGCCTTCGGCTTCGTCCACGCTCTTGCGGATGGTTTCGCGGTAGGCCACTTGCGGCTTGCCGACGTTGGCTTCCACGCCGAATTCGCGCTTCATGCGGTCGACAATGATTTCCAGGTGCAGCTCGCCCATGCCGGAGATGATGGTCTGGCCGGACTCTTCGTCGGTCTTGACGCGGAACGAGGGATCTTCGGAGGCCAGGCGTTGCAGCGCAATGCCCATCTTTTCCTGGTCGGCCTTGGTCTTGGGTTCCACGGCCTGCGCGATGACGGGCTCGGGGAAGACCATGCGCTCGAGCATGATGATGGCGTCCGGATCGCACAGGGTCTCACCCGTGGTCACGTCCTTGAGGCCCACGCAGGCAGCGATGTCGCCGGCGCGGATTTCTTCCACTTCCAGGCGGTTGTTGGCATGCATCTGCACGATACGACCGATGCGTTCCTTCTTGCCCTTGACCGGGTTATAGACCGAGTCGCCCTTCTTGAGCACACCGGAGTACACCCGCACGAACGTGAGCTGGCCCACGTACGGGTCGGTCATCAGCTTGAACGCCAGGGCGGACAGCTTCTCGTCGTCGGAAGCCTTGCGCGAGGTAGGCTCCTCGTTGTCATCGGTGCCGCCCACGGGAGGAATGTCCACCGGCGAAGGCAGGAAGTCGATCACGGCGTCGAGCATGCGCTGCACGCCCTTGTTCTTGAACGCGGTGCCGCACAGCATCGGCTGGATTTCGGTGGCCAGCGTGCGCGCACGGATGCCCTGCTTGATTTCGGCTTCCGTCAGGTTGCCTTCCTCAAGGTACTTGTTCATCAGTTCTTCGCTGGATTCAGCAGCGGCTTCGATCATCTTCTCGCGCCACTCCTCGGCTTGCGCCTGCAGTTCGGCCGGGATGTCCTGGAACTCGAACTTCATGCCCTGGGACGCTTCGTCCCAGATGATTGCCTTCATCTTGATGAGGTCGACCACGCCCTTGAAGTTGTCTTCAGCGCCGATCGGGATCACGATCGGCACCGGGTTGGCCTTCAGGCGCAGACGCATCTGGTCATAGACCTTGAAGAAGTTGGCACCGGTCCGGTCCATCTTGTTGACGAACGCCAGACGGGGCACCTTGTACTTGTTGGCCTGGCGCCAGACGGTTTCCGACTGGGGCTGCACGCCGCCCACGGCACAGTAGACCATGCAGGCACCGTCCAGCACGCGCATGGAACGCTCCACCTCGATGGTGAAGTCCACGTGGCCGGGGGTGTCGATGATGTTGAAGCGGTGTTCGGGGTAGGACAGGTCCATGCCCTTCCAGAAGCACGTGGTGGCAGCCGAGGTGATCGTGATGCCACGCTCTTGCTCCTGCTCCATCCAGTCCATGGTGGCGGCGCCATCATGAACCTCGCCGATCTTGTGGTTCACACCGGTGTAGAACAGGATGCGTTCGGTGGTGGTGGTCTTGCCGGCATCGATGTGCGCGGAAATACCGATGTTGCGATAACGCTCAAGGGGCGTGGTGCGGGACATGGAAATACTCCGAAAAGGGGACGAGCCCGCTCCCCTGATTCAGGGAATGCGGGCTCTCGGTTCTGGATGCTCTACTGGACGGCAGCCCGGATCAGAAGCGGAAGTGGCTGAAGGCCTTGTTGGCCTCGGCCATGCGGTGCACTTCATCACGCCGCTTCATGGCGCCGCCACGGCCTTCGGTGGCTTCGATCAGTTCGTTGGCCAGACGCAGGGCCATGGACTTCTCGCTGCGCTTGCGGGCAGCCTCTTTGATCCAGCGCATGGAAAGGGCCAGACGACGCACGGGCCGGACTTCGACCGGCACCTGGTAGTTGGCACCACCCACGCGGCGGGATTTCACTTCCACCATGGGCTTGACGTTGTTGATGGCGACCGAGAAGATTTCGACCGGATCTTTGCCGCTCTTCTTCTCGATCTGCTCCAGCGCACCGTAAATGATGCGCTCGGCAACAGCCTTCTTGCCGCCTTCCATGATCACGTTCATGAACTTGGAGAGCTCGACATTGCCGAACTTGGGGTCCGGCAGGATTTCACGTTTAGGGACTTCGCGACGACGTGGCATTTTTTCACCTCATATTGCTTCAGTTGGCACCTTTTCAGGGGCCGCGAGAGTCATGCAAAAACTCTCACTTACTCGACCCGCACGGACCATTCCGTGTTGTGGGCCACTGCGCTTGAACCACCTGCCAGGCAGAACAAACACCGGAAATTTCGAACGATCAGGCCTTCTTGGGGCGCTTGGCACCGTACTTGGAGCGCGACTGCTTGCGGTCTTTCACGCCTTGCAGATCGAGCGAACCGCGCACGATGTGGTAACGCACACCGGGCAAGTCCTTGACACGACCGCCACGGACCAGCACGACGCTGTGTTCCTGGAGGTTGTGGCCTTCACCGCCGATGTAGGAGATCACCTCAAAACCGTTGGTCAGGCGCACTTTGGCAACCTTGCGCAGAGCGGAGTTGGGCTTCTTGGGGGTCGTGGTGTACACACGGGTGCACACGCCGCGACGCTGCGGAGAGTTTTCCATGGCCGGGCTCTTGGATTTGGTCTTTTCGACCTCCCGGCCGTGGCGCACGAGTTGATTGATGGTTGGCATTAAAACGTCCCTAAACGTTTGAAAAAAGCGAAAACGAAAACTCCTCGGAAGATTCCGAAAAGCCCTCTACTGTAGCACGCAGCCGATTTTCTGACAACGCAAGCCCTTCGGAAGGGCCGTGGAGCTCGAAGCGTCACTGGATCCAGAGGCGGATCGCGTCCCAGGCGCGGCCGAAGATGCCGCTTTCCTCAACCGTCTCGAGCACGGTCAATGGGATTTCGGCCACCGTGGCGCCACCGGCGGTGGTCACGCGCAACGTGCCGACGGACTGACCCTTCATCAGGGGCGCCACCAGCGGATCGGGGCGAACCACCTCGGACTTGAGCTTGGCACCCTCGCCCGCGGGCACCGACACGACCACGCCTTCGGCCCGGCCCAGGCGGACCTGATCGGCCTTGCCCTTCCAGATGCGGGGCGTCGCCACCGGCTGGCCAACGGGGATCAGGCGCACGGCATCGAATGCCGTGTAGCCCCAGTTGAGCAGCTTCTGGCTTTCGGCGGCGCGGGCGTTTTCACTCGATGCACCCAGCAGCACGCTGATCAGGCGCCGCTGCCCTTGAGCACCCTCACCCAGGCCAGGCACCTGCCGGCGCGCGGTGGCGACCAAGCAATAGCCAGCCGCGTTGGTGTGCCCGGTTTTCAGGCCGTCTACGCTCGGGTCGCGAAACAGCAGCAGGTTGCGGTTGGTGTCGTTGGCCGCGGGCGTGCCCGGGTAGCGGTAGCGCTGGATGGCGTAGTACGGCACGTACTGGGGGAAGTCGGCCATCAGGCGCGTGGCCAGCGTGGCCAGGTCGCGCGCGGTCGTGGTGTGACCAGCTTCGGTGAGGCCTTCCACGTTGCGGTAGGTGGTGGACGCCATGCCCAGCGCCTTGGCCTGTTCGTTCATGAGTTGCACGAAGCGCTCGACCGACCCGGCCACGCCCTCGGCGAGCGCCACCGTCGCATCGTTGCCAGACTGCACGATCATGCCCTTGATCAGGTCTTCCACCGGCACCTGCATCTTGGGGTCGATGAACATGCGCGAGCCGGGCATCTTCCAGGCGCGCTCGCTCACACCAAAGGTCTGCGTGAGGCTGATCTTGCCGGCCTTGAGCGCATCGAACACCAGGTAGGCGGTCATGAGCTTGGTCAGCGACGCGGGCTCGACCGCCTGGTCCGGATCCTTGGAGGCGAGCACTTGGCCGGAGGTCGCGTCCAGCAGCAGGTAGGCGCGCGCGGCCACCTCGGGCGGGGCGGGCATCTGCGCCAGCGCGGGCACCGTCACACCGAGGGACAGGCACAACAGAAAACGGGAAAAGAGACGACGCAACAAAATCCGGTCCTTCAAAGGGAAAAACAAGAGAACCCGCGAGCGGTCAGGCCCGCAGGTGACGCAGCACCAACTCCCGCAACAACGGGAGCTGGCCGTGGAAGAAATGGCCGCCACCAGGCACCACCAGCACCGGCAGCGATTGGGGGCGGGCCCAGTCCATGACGGACGACAAGGGCACCGTGTCGTCCTGCTCGCCATGAACGACCAGCGTGCGGGCATGAAGTTCCGCCGCCACCGGCGCCACCTCGAAACGGCTGGCTGCAGTCCCGATCAGCACCAGGTGCTGGATGTCCCGCGCGCCGTGCAGCCGGGCGGCGGCATGGCAGGTCACGAAGGAGCCGAACGAAAAGCCGGCCAGGCACAGTGGGCCGCTTGGCGCCTGCGCCTCGATCACCGCCATCAGGTCGTCGAGCTCGCCGCGCCCCTCGTCGTAGACACCCTCGCTCTGGCCGACTCCGCGAAAGTTGAAGCGCACTGCGGTCCAGCCGGCTTGCACGCAGGCCCGCGCCAGGGTCTGGACGACCTTGTTGGTCAGCGTGCCGCCGTGCAAGGGGTGGGGGTGGGCAATCACGGCGGTGCCTCGCACCGCTTCCGTTGGGCGGTCGATCGCCAGCTCCAGCTGGCCCGCGGGGCCAACGATCGACAGAAACTCGGTTTGTGCGTTCATCGCGCCTCAGCGCCCCACGTCCGGTGGCGTCAGCAGGCGTTGCACCACCACACCATCGCGCAGGTGCGATTGCACAATTTCATCGATGTCGTGCTCATCCACGTAGCTGTACCAGACCGCCTCGGGGTACACGACGGCGATTGGGCCGCCGGCACAGCGGTCCAGGCATCCCGCCTTGTTGACGCGCACCTTGCCCACGCCCGACAGGCCCAGCGCCTTGGCCTGCGACTTGCAGCGATCGAATGCGGCCTGCGCCCGGTGCTGGGCGCACGAGGCCTCGCCACCTTCCCGCTGATTGAGGCAGAAGAAGATGTGCCGCTCGTAGTAGGACTTGTTTTCGCTCATGGCGGAATTTTAGTGGTCCGCTCCGAGGCCAGCGGTGCACGCGCCACCATGCGCAGGCCGAAGATCAGGGCGGCGAATGGCCACAGCCACCCCAGCCACTGCGAAATTCCGTGGAAACGGATGAAGCGCCCCTGCTCCCAGACTTCCAGCGACTGCGCGAAGTAAGGGCTGTCGGGCGCGAGGTTGAGGAGCGTCAGCGACACCGCCAGGGTCAGCAGCATCACCACGTTGCACAACCGGCGCGGGAGCCACAGCATCGCCAGGCCCAGCAGCGCCGCCATGACCAGGCCCATGGTGGCCTGCGGGCTGACCCACGCCCAGGCATGGGATGGCCCATAGGTCAGGGCGGCCGACAGGCCCGCCGCGCCCGCCGCGGCCAGAAAGAACATCAGCAGGAAGAAGACCCGGCGCAGCACCGATCGCATTTCGGCAAACCCCATCAGCAAAGGCGACAGCAAGCACAGCGAAATGCAGAAGGCTTCGGCCAGCGGGCTGAGCGGGTCGGGAGCTTCCAGGCGCACGGGCACCCAGGTCAGGAAAGGGGTGTCCTCCAGCAACAGCACCAGCCCAGCCTCCAGCCGATCCCAGACCTGGCCCAGACCAAACGGCACCGACAGCGGGTAGAGCAGCGCAAACGGCCAGAGCGCCAGAAGCACCAGGCTGCCGTGGGCCGAGGGCTCGAACCAGTTGGCGCGAAACTGGCTCCAGTGGCGCAGCACCCCCAGGCGCTCCAATCCCCAGGCACAGGCAGCGCCGAGGGCCGCGCCAGCGCTGTTGAGCACGAAGTCGACATTGGACGGCACCCGCATCGGCAGGTAGTTCTGCAGAGTCTCCACCGCCAGGGACAACAACGCCGGCACCCCGAACGCCAACCACCAGGCCCACCGCCCCCAGCCCGATCGCAGCATCGCCAGGCTCAACAGAAATCCCAGGGGGGCGTAGCCCAGCAGGTTGGAGGCCACGTCGAAACCGGTCCAGTACTGCGGCAATGGCGCCCACAGGAAGGCCAACGGCGACACGCCCTGCACGCGCCATCCCGTGAACGGGTACAGGCTGGCGTACACCACCACGCAGGCAAACAACAGTGCCAGCGGCCAGGCGGAGGACCGGGTTTTCAAAGCGTCAGAAGGGCTTGACCACCACCAGCACCACCACGGCCACCAGCAGGATCACGGGCACTTCGTTGAACCAGCGGTACCAGACGTGGCTGCGCCGCTGGGCGCCTTGCACGAACCGGCGCAACAGCAGGCCGCAGGCATGGTGATAACCCAGGATGAGGACGACCGCGACAAGCTTGGCGTGCATCCAGCCGTTGCCCGCCCCCCGTCCAATGCCGTAGCCCAGCCAGAGCCACAGACCCAGGGCCAGGGCTGGCACCGCCAGAATGGTGGTGAAACGCATCAGTTTGCGCGCCATCAGAAGCAGGCGCTCACGCTCCGCGACGCTCTCGGGAGGCACCATCGCCAGGTTCACGAAGATGCGCGGAAGGTAGAACAAGCCGGCAAACCAGCTGGCCACGAAAACGATGTGGAAGGACTTGACCCAGAGCATCCGGGCAGTGTAGCCCCGGGGCTTCAGGGAGCGGGCCGAGGCGGTCAAATCGCCAGAATTGACAGGGCAAAAAAAACCCGGCCTTTCGGGCCGGGTCAGGAAGCCTTTTTGCTGTCACACACTAAGGCACCCGCTCAGGGAGGAAAAGCGGGGAGCCGACCTTTCGGCAGGCTCGACAGAAATATTACACCAAGAACAGGCGGAAACCAAGAGGACCTGTCAGTTCTGACATTGTTCTGTTCGATTTTTTGTTGTAGGCGGAACAGGTCACATCATTTTGGCGAGTTCAAACATCACCGCCGTGCCCAGGGCTTCGCGGATGTTACCCCGCCCCACCTTGGCCATGGAGAACTCACCAAAGCCCGACATGTCGAACGAGCTGTCGTCCGGCGAGATCTCGACGAAGGGGAACTCCAACACTTCGCGCAGCAGTTCGCGGCGGAACTGATCAAAGCCTTCGTCCTTGATCCCGGCATCCACGACGATGAGGTTGGGCATGCGGGAAAGGATCGCCTCGCGCGCCTGCCGGAAGTCGACCACGCTGTCCGAACCGATGCCGATCTCGCGCAAGGCGTCGCGCACATCGGCGCGGATCTGCAGCGTGGGCGAGATGGTCAGCACATACACGCCGGACAGCGATTTGAACATCGAGGAATGGTCGTCCGAGAGGTCCACGGCCGAGATGCCGTCCACCGCCTGCACCGTGCGGCTGAACAGGGCGGTGAAGTTCACGCCATCGTCGGTGACCTGGCGGTCGATTTCGATGCCGCCGGCCGCGAGCGCGATCTGGCGCACCAGCAGCCAGCTCAGGCTGTCCGTCGACGCGTGGCTCGACGGGGGTGCGCCGTCGTTGGAGACGCGCAACTGCAACCGGGCGTGCCGCGGCCAGGCATTGGTGTCCATGCGAACGTCCATGCGACTGCCGAACGGCAACCCCCAGTCGAGCACGGCGTTGACGAAGGTGTGGGCCACGGTCGGGTCCACCAGCACCTCGACCGGCTTGAGCTTGCGCCGCATCTCGATGCCCAGCACGGCAAATTCCTTCTTGCGTTCCTGCAGCACGCCCTCCACCAGGTCGGCCATGCCCACCTTTTCGTGCGATTGCCGGATGCGCCCGCCATAGAAGCGGTGGATCTGCTGCGCGCTGACGCCGGACTGCTTGATTCGCTCGGCCGGGATGCTCAGTGCCCGGTGCTCCTGCCGGCTGATGGTGCCCTTGCTCAGCAGGAGATCGATGGTGTTCTGCAGTGCACTCACCCCTTCCGTGACCTGATCGGCCAAGCCGGACAACAGGGTCGGCCAATGCTCGTCCAGCGACCACGATTCGGGCTCGCTGGCGCTGGGCTTGGTGTTGGCAAAGCTGTGCGAAGAGGGCTTTTTGGTGGTCAACATGGGCGGACTGGTGGTGCGCAGGGTCTCCCGCGGATCAGTAACAAGATGTGTTGACTGAAGAATAGCGGGTGACACGCTGGATGGCAGCCTCTCGGAGACCAGTATTTTCTTCTTACCGTGGAGTTCACCACACCTGCGGCGCATTTTCGGGCGCCCTGCCCCCTGTCAACTTTCCCAGTTCAGCCGGGAAAGCCGCGTCGCGGCGACCTTCATACGGCGAAAAGGGGCGTTTGCCACAATACGCGCATGCACGCCCCCGCCCCCTACCCTCACAGCCGCCCCCGTCGCCTGCGCCGGGATGCCTTTTCCCGCGACCTGGTGCGTGAGCACCGCCTCAGCCCGGCCGACCTGATCTACCCGGTGTTCGTGCTGGATGGCCAGAACCGCCGCGAAGCCGTGGCCTCGATGCCGGGCGTGGAGCGCCTGAGCCTGGACCTCCTGTTGCCGGTCGCCGAGGACTGCGTGGCGCTGGGCATTCCCGCCATGGCGCTGTTCCCGGTGATCGACCAGTCGCTCAAGACGCCGGACGGCCAGGAGGCCCTGAATCCCGACGGGCTGGTGCCGCGCGTGGTGCGTGAGCTGAAGAAGCGCTTCCCGCAGCTCGGTGTGATGACCGACGTGGCGCTGGACCCCTACACGAGCCACGGGCAGGACGGCGTGCTCGACGAGCACAACTACATCCTGAACGACCCCACGGTGGAGATCCTGGTGAAACAGGCCCTGACGCAGGCGCAGGCGGGCGTGGACATGGTCGCACCCAGCGACATGATGGACGGGCGCATCGGCGCCATCCGCACCGCCCTCGAAGGCAACGGCCTGGTCCACACGCGCATCATGGCCTACAGCGCCAAGTACGCCAGCGCCTTCTATGGCCCGTTCCGCGACGCGGTCGGCTCGGCCACCAACCTGGGCAAGGCCGACAAGAAGGTCTACCAGATGGATCCGGGCAACTCCAACGAAGCCCTGCGCGAGGTGGCGCTGGACCTGGCCGAAGGCGCCGACATGGTGATGGTCAAACCCGGCATGCCCTACCTGGACATCGTGCGCCGGGTCAAGGACGAGTTCGGCGTGCCGACCTTCGCCTACCAGGTCAGCGGCGAGTACGCCATGCTCAAGGCCGCCGCCCTCAACGGCTGGCTGGACCACGACGCGGTGATGATGGAAAGCCTGCTGGCCTTCAAGCGCGCGGGCGCCGACGGTGTGCTCACCTACTTCGCGCGCGACGCGGCGCGCCTGCTGCGCGGCTGACCGCGCGACCTGCCATGCGCATCTTCCACGTCCTGCCCGGCTCGGTGAGCGAATCCGCCACCCTGCCCATGGTGCTGCCAGAGAAAGGCTACATCTGGATTGCCTGCGGGCGGCGCGAGTTCGAGGTGGAGCAAGGCGCGGTGCAGTCCACCCTGCAGGTGCTCTGCGGCATGACGCTGGTGGATCTGCACATTTCCGACCTGCTCAACAACCAGCTGCCCTCGCACTACGACTACACCTCGCAGTACGACATCCTGGTGTTCCGCCGGCTGGCCGCCGGCCACAGCGAGACCGACCTCGCCCACCCCGGCGAGGTGCTCACCCGGTCCGTCAAACGAGGCGGCCCGCCTGTGCTGCGGCGCATCGACACCAGCCCCGTCGGCTTCGCGGTGTTCGACCGCGTGCTGCTCACGGTGCACCCGGTCGGCTGCCAGGCGCTGGAACAGTACGCCACACGGCTGCTCTCGGCCGCCACCGCCGCTTCGCGCGCGGCCGGCGTGCACCTGCCGCCCAGCCCGGCCGACCTGATGCTGCGCATCGTCAACCAGATGGTCGACGGCTACCTCGCGCTGCGCCGCGAGCTTACGCGCCAGCTCGATCATTGGCAGACCGAGCTGCTGATGCCCAAGGCCCGCTTCAGCAACTGGGGCTCGCTGCTGGACGCGCGCATCTCGCTGCACCAGCTCGACGAGATCTGTGAGGACCAGCGTTCGGCCATCCAGGACTGGAACGAGAACCTGGCCACCTGGGAGCCCAACGCCTCCATCGGCGGGCAACGCGGGCTGGAGCTGCTCAAGGTGCGCTCGCGCGACGTGCTCGAGCACATCGAGCGCGTGGTGCACCACGTGCGCCGGCTGGAGCAGAACGCGGAAACCGCGGTGCAGATGCACTTCTCGGCGCAGAGCAACCGCACCAACGACATCATGCGCACGCTCACCGCGCTGACCGCCATCTTCCTGCCACTGAACCTGATCGCGGGCATCTTCGGCATGAACTTCCAGTTCATCCCGCTGCTGCACCAGCAGACCGGCTTCTGGTGGGCCATCGGCTCCATGGCCTTCACGGCGGCGGTGCTGGGCGTGGTGTTCTGGCGCAAGCGCTACCTGGCGCGCACCGCGCGCTGAGCCCTACACGTAGGGTTCGACCAGGCCTTCGTTGGCCAGCACCCGCTGCACCGACGGCCTTGCCAGCATGCGCTGCAGGTACGGGCCCAGGTGCTGGCGGTCCCGCGCCGGTGCGCTGGGGAAGTTGCGCGTCCAGCGGCACAGCGTGAACACATAGGCGTCGAGCAGCGTGAACTGCTCGCCCATGAACCACGGGCCGCCACGGCGTTCGATTTCAGCATCCAGCTGGTTGAGCAGCGGCCCCACGCGGGCCTGGGCGTTGCGCTGCACTTCCGCGACGACCTCGGTGTGCCCGGCGTCGGCCCAGCGCTCGGGGTAGAAGTAGACGATGAGCGTGGCCTGCAACGTGTTGGTCAGCCACATGAGCCACTTGTAGGCATGGGCACGGTCGCGCGTGTCCATGGGTGGCATCAACGCGGCTTTCGGGTGCGTGTCGCTCAGGTACAGGCAGATCGCGGCCGTTTCGTACAGCACCAGATCACCGTCGACCAGCACCGGGATCAGGCCGTTCGGGTTCAGCGCGAGGTAGGCCGGCGTCTTGTGCCCACCGTTCTGTTTGTCGACCAGCACGCGCTCGTAGGGCTCGCCGATTTCCTCGAGCAGGATGTGCGGCACCATGGCGGCGCTGCTGGGGGCGAAGTGCAGTTGGATCATGGGATTCAAGGGTTGGGTGGAGGCACGCCAAAGAGCTTCGCGCCGTTGTCCCAGGCGATGCGCCGCGCCACGTCGGCCGGCAGGCCGCCAAGCCAGTTGCGGTAGCCCTTCATGAGCTCGTCGTAGTACTGCCAGCGCTGGTTGACCCAGGTGTCCGAGCCGATCAGGAAACGGTCCGGGTATTTGAGCAGCAGCGCACGCCATTCGGGGCAGAGCTGGCCGTCGGCGCAGGTCAGGCCGGGGCGGTACGACAGTTCGCCCACCAGGCGTGGGTAGCGCGCGAAGAGTTCGTCCACGCGCGCCACCGGCGTGCCGCCGATGCCGGTGTGGGCCCAGATCAGCAGCGACTTGCGGCCCTTGGATGGCGTGTTGGCCATCAGCAGGTCGATCGCCGCATCGTCCACGTGCGCGAGGATGGCGAGGTCCTTCTCCTCGGCCAGCGCCATGAGCTGTTTGGCCACCGGACCATTGGCGTTGGCGCTGTCGTACAGGTGGAATTCACCCAGGCCGCGGTAGGGCCCGGCGGGCGTGTCGCGCTGGAGTTCGGCGTTGACCATCTCGACGATGGTGGGGTCGCGGAACCAGTTGTTGTAGTCGGCGCGGTCGCGGTACAGGCGCACGAAGGGCACCACGGCCACGCCGGCCTTGCGGGTCTGCTCGCGCGCGCTGGCCAGCGCCCTGGTGCCGTCGTTGGGCCGCGAATTGGCGATGACGGCGCGCACGCCGTTGCGCTGCATGCGGTCCAGCACATCGGCCATGGGGTGCGGGCAGCCCGGGGCCGGTGTGTCGTGCGTGCAGGCTTCGTTGTTGTAGTGCAGGTGCGCGTCGAACAGCGGGCCGCTGTAGTCGGCCGCGACCGCAGGAGCACAAAGACCGATACCGCTCAGCAGAAGCGCCATCCAAAGGTGCCGCGGAACCGGCTTCGCCGGGCCGCTGGCACCGCCCCCTTGAAGGGGGTCGCGCGGAGCGCGCCGGGGGTGAGCCATCAGCCCAGGTGTTGCGCGAAGAAAGCCAGCGTGCGCTCGCGCGCCAGCTTGGCCGCCGCCTCGTTGTACGAGCCACGCTGGTCGCAGTTGAAGCCGTGGTTGGCGTCGTACACGTGCACCGTCACGCCCGGCTGGGCCTTCTTGAAGGCCTCCACCGTGTCGAGCGAAATCCAGTGGTCCTGCGCGCCGAAATGCACCATCACCGGCACCGTGGGTCGCCGCTCGAGCTCCGCACCGACCGTCATGCCACCTCCGTAGTACGGCGCCGCGGCGGACAGCCCTTGCAGCGCGCTGGCCGAACGCCAGGTGAGCAGGCCACCCCAGCAGTAGCCGAGGATGCCGACCTTGCCAGCCTGCGCCGCGTGCTGGATCGCCGCCTGGATGTCGGGCAGCACGCCCGGTGCCGGCAGGCCTTCCACGGCGGCCTTGAGTTCCATGCCGGCCTTCATGTCGGCCTCGGTGTAGCCGAGTTCCACACCGGGTTTCACGCGGTGGAAGGTGTGCGGCGCGACCACGAAGTACCCATCGGCCGCGTAGCCGTCGGCCACCGAGCGGATGTGCGAGTTCACGCCGAAGATTTCCTGCAGCAGCACCAGGCCGCCCTTGGCCTTGCCGCTGGGCTGGGCCACGTAGGCCGGGCATTTGAAGCCGTCGGCGGAGGTGAGTTCGATCGTCTGACCCATGGTGTTTCTCCTGTTGTCGGGTTGAAAAAGTCAGGCGCGCAGCCGGCGCGCCACGAAGTCGAGGCGGTCCTGGCCCCAGAACAGCTCGCCGTCAATGACGTAGCTGGGCGCGCCGAACACGTTGAGGTCGATGGCGGCCTGCGTGTTCTCGTCGTAGCGCGCCTGCACCTCCGGCTGCCGGGACTGCGCCAGCCGCGCGGCATCCAGGCCGGTCTCGGCCAGCAGGGCCGCCAGCGTGGCGTCGTCGGCAATGTCGCGCTGCTGCGCCCAGACGGCGGCCAGCACCGCACCCGTCAGGCGCATCGCGGCCTCGTCGCCGTCGTGCTGGGCCACCGCGGTGATCAGCCGTGCGGCGGGGTCGCCCGCCACCGGGAAAAAACGGGGCTCGGGGTGAAGGGGGATGTCGAGCGCTTCGCTGAAGCGCCGCAACTCGAGCAGGCGGTAGGCCTGGCGCTGCGGCGCGCGCTTCTGCAGGGGCAGTCCGCCGGACAACGGGAAGATCTTGCCCAGGTCCATGGGCCGCACGCGCACGGGCGTGCCGGTCTCGCGCAGCAAGGCCGCAAAACGCGCGTGGCCCAGGTAGGCCCAGGGGCTTTGCGGGACGAAGTAATAGTCGACTGTGCGACGCATGTCGGTCTCCTGTCGCTGTTGTAATGGCAAGCTCGGTGGCGAGCCCGTGTTGTACGCGATGCCACCACATTCTGCAGGAGACGGGTTATGGCTGAGATGACAGGCCGGGCGCTGCTGGTCACCGGAGGCGGGCGCGGCATCGGCGCGGCCACCGCCAGGCTGGCGGCGCGGCAGGGCTGGGCGGTGGCGGTGAACTACACCGCGAACTCGCTCGCGGCCGACGAAGTGGTGCGCGCGATCCGCGCCGAGGGCGGCACGGCCATGAGCGTGCAGGCCGACGTCGCCGACGAAGAGCAGGTGCTCGCGATGTTCGCGAAGATCGACGCCAAGCTGGGCCGCCTGCACGGCCTGGTGAACAACGCGGGCGTGGTCGACGTGACGGCCCGCGTGGACGAGATGAGCGTGGCGCGCTGGCGCCGCATGTTCGACATCAACGTGATCGGCTCGATGCTGTGCGCGCGCGAGGCGGTGCGCCGCATGAGCACGAAACACGGCGGCGAAGGTGGGTCCATCGTGAACCTCTCCAGCGCGGCCTCGCGCCTGGGCTCGGCCGGCCAGTACGTGGACTACGCGGCGGCCAAGGGCGCGATCGACGCCTTCACCATCGGCCTGGCGCGGGAGGTCGGCGGCGAGGGCGTGCGCGTCAACGCGGTGCGGCCGGGCCTGATCGAGACCGAGATCCACGCCTCGGGCGGCCTGCCCGACCGGGTGCGAGACCTCCAGCACCAGGTGCCCATGCAGCGCGGCGGGCGGGCCGAGGAGGTGGCGCAGGCCATCGTCTGGCTGCTGTCCGACGCGGCAAGCTACACCACCATGACCCTGATGGACGTCTCCGGAGGACGCTGACATGACCACGACACACACAGACACATCGCACATCAAGTACTGGTGGGAAGACCTGCAGGTCGGCGAGACCCGCGACCTGGGCACCATCACGCCGACCGAGGAAGAAACGGTGGCCTTCGCGCGCCAGTTCGACCCCCAGCCCTTCCACCTCGACGCCGAGGCCGCCAAGGCCTCGGTGTTCGGCGCGCTCAGCGCCAGCGGCTGGCACACCTGCGCCATGGCCATGCGCCTGATGGTGCTCAACTTCCTCAACGAAAGCTCCAGCCTGGGCTCGCCCGGCCTGGAGAGCGTGAAGTGGCTCAAGCCGGTGTTCCCGGGCGACACGCTGCGGCTGCAGCACACGATCCTGGAAAAGCGCCCCATGAGCAAGCGGCTGGACGTGGGCCTGGTGCGCACCACCTGGGAGATGTTCAACCAGCACGGCGACAAGGTGCTGTTCATGGAAGGCTACGGAATGTTCCGCAGGCGCGAGCCGGGCACCGCGTAAACCCCGCGCACGGCGCGGCGGGGGTGGGCCACAATCCAGCTCATGGATTTCAAGCCGCTCATCACCCTGCTGGCGATCGTCAACCCGCTGGCGATCGTGCCCTTCTTCATCCATTACACACAGGGTTTCTCGCGCCAGCAGCGGCGGCGCACGGTGATGATCTCGGCCTTCAGCGCCTTCGCGGTGATCGCCACCTGCGCCGTCATCGGCCTGCAGATCCTGGAGTTCTTCAGCATTTCGCTGGCCAGCTTCCAGGTCGGCGGCGGCATGCTGCTGCTGACCTCGGCGCTGTCCATGCTGAACGCTCGGCCGGCGGAGGCCAAGGCCACCGACCAGGAACTGAGCGACACCTCGGCACGCACCTCCATCGCGGTGGTGCCGCTGACGATCCCGCTGCTCACCGGGCCGGCCACCATGTCCACCGTGGTGATCTACGCCGACCAGGCCAAGACCTTCCTCCAGCACGCCGCGCTGGTGGGTTATGGCGTGGTGATCGCCTTGGCCACCGCCATCTGCTTCACCTTGGCCGAGCCGATCGCGCGTTTCCTGGGCCAGACCGGCATCAACGTGATGACGCGGCTGATGGGCCTGATCCTGGCCGCGCTGTCGGTCGAGGTGATGGCGACCGGGCTGGTGAAGCTGTTCCCAGCGTTACTGGGCTGAGGGGTAGAGGTTCAGCGTCTGCGCCTGCAGGCGCGAGAGGCCCAGCAGCGCGTCGGTGAACGGCGTGGGCACGCCGGTGAGCTGGCCGAGTTCGCGCACCACGGTCACCAGGGCGTCGAGCTCCACCGGCTTGTGCGCCTGCACGTCCTGCAGCATCGAGGTCTTGAACGCGCCGAGCTTGAGCGTGACCGCGTGGCGGTCTTCTGGCTGCTGGTCGATCGGGATGCCGATGCGCGCCCCGATGTCCTTGGCCTCGAGCATGACGCGGCTGATGAAGTCGCGAACCAATGGGTCGGCCAGGATGCGGTCGGTGGTGGCGCCGGTGAGCGCGCTCACGGGGTTCACCGTCATGTTGCCCCAGAGCTTGTACCAGACGTCTTTCTGGATCTGCGGCGACACCGTGGCATTGAGCCCGGCGCGCCGCAGCAGCTCGGCCAGGCCCGCCACCCGCTCGCTCGACTCGCCCGAAGGTTCGCCAAGAATGAGGCCATTGCCGAAGTGGTGGCGAATCACGCCCGGCGCGTCCACCGAGCAGCTGGCGTGCACCACGCCGCCGATGACGTGGCGCGCCGGGATGCAACGCTCGATCTCGCCCTCGGGGTCCACCGTTTTCAGGCGCGTGCCGGCGCGCTCGCCGCCAAAGCCGTTGAAGAACCACCAGGGCACGCCGTTCATGGCGGTGAGTACCACGGTGTGGCGGCCGATCAGCGGCGCGATGCCACGCGCGAGGTCGGGCAGCGAGGGCGCCTTCACGGCCACGATCACGAGGTCCTGCACACCCAGGGTCACGGCGCTGGCGGCGGCCTGCACCGGCGCGCCCTGCAGCTGGCCGTCCTGGTGCAGCTGCAGGCCATCGCGTTGAAGGGCGGCGAGCGTCTCGCCGCGCGCCAACGCGCTCACGATGCAACCGGTGTGCGAGAGCCGCACGCCGAGCCAGCCGCCGATGGCGCCCGCGCCGACGATGGCCACGCGCTGAAAGTCAGGGGAAGAAGTCAAGGGCTCACTCCAGGTAGCTGCGGTCCAGGCGGTTCACCTGCCGGACCAGCGCGTCGAACACGTCACGGCCGGCGCCGTGGTGGGGGTTGAACTGCAGCGCGTCGCGCGTGCATTTTTCGGCGATGGCCTCGGGCACCGGCAGGGCCGCCTGCGCGCCGCCCATCGAAAACGTGGCCATCTGGATCTCGCAGGCGCGCTGCAGCGTCCAGAGGATGGCGAAGGTCTGCGGCAGGGTGGCGCCCCAGGCCAGCAGGCCGTGGTTGCGCAGGATCACGGCCGGGCGGTCGCCAATGCTCTTGAGCAGGCGCGGTGTTTCGTCGGCGTGGATGGTGATGCCTTCGAAGGTGTGGTACGCCACCATGCCGTGCAGCTGCGCGGTGTAGAAGTTGGTCTGCTGCAGACCGTCCTTCAGGCAGGCGACGGCCACGCCGGCGGTGGTGTGGGTGTGCATCAC
Source organism: Hydrogenophaga sp. FG152 (assembly GCF_057809615.1). Lineage (NCBI taxonomy): Bacteria > Pseudomonadati > Pseudomonadota > Betaproteobacteria > Burkholderiales > Comamonadaceae > Hydrogenophaga > Hydrogenophaga sp. FG152. The sequence goes on from NZ_JBMDKH010000007.1 coordinate 17,439, forward strand.
GCAGTGCGCACCGGGCAGGCCATCGTGGATGGCGGCGTGCACCGTGAAGCCGGCCGGGTTGACCGGGTGCGGTGAACCGTCGAGCACCTGGCCCTGCAGGTTGATCTTCACCAGGTTGCGCGCGGTGACCTCGCTGTAGTGCAGGCCGAAGGGGTTGATGAGGAACTGTTTGTCGTCACCGCAGACGCTGGCGGGCAGGCGCAGCGTGATGTGGTTGTAGATCATCTCGGTCCAGCCCATCATGGCGAAGACCCGGTAGCAGGCGGCGAGCTCGACGCGCGCGGCCCATTCGTCCGGGTGCATGCCGGCGGGCGTGGCGGTGGTGGTTTGCAAGGCGGCGTTCATGGGGATCTCCTAGTACACACTGCCCTTGGCCTGGGCGGGCATGGCGGGCGCATCGGTCTTGAAGCGCGCGGCCAGTGCGCTGGTCTGGCGCGCGAGGATCTGGGTGTCCAGCCCCACGGCCACGAACACCGCGCCCAGGGCGAGGTAGTGGCGCGCCTGGGCCTCGTCGGTGGTCAGGATGCCGGGCGCCTTGCCCGCGCGCAGGATGCGCGCGATGGCGTCCTCGATCGCGGCCTGCACCTCGGGGTGGCCCGGGTCGCCCACGTGGCCGAGCGAGGCGGAGAGGTCGGCCGGGCCGATGAAGACGCCGTCCACGCCGGGTGTGGCCGCGATGGCGTCGAGCTGCTGCAAGGCTTCGCGCGTCTCGGCTTGCACCAGCAGGCAGACCTGGGCATTGGCCTCTTTCGCGTAGTTCGGGTAGCGGCCCCAGCGCGAGGCCCGGGCGCCGGCCATGCCGCGCACGCCGCCCTGGCCGTCGTTCTGCGGGTAGCGGCAGGCGCGCACCAGCTGGGCCGCCTGCTCGGGCGTGTCCACCATGGGCACCAGCAGGGTCTGCAGGCCGACGTCGAGGTACTGCTTGATGATCGCCGCATCGCCCACGGGCACGCGCGCGATGGCGTGCGAGCCCGGGTAGGCGGCGATGGCCTGGGCCTGTGACAGCAGGTCCTGCAGACCGTTGGGCGAGTGCTCGCCGTCGATCAGCAGCCAGTCGAAGCCCGCCCCGGCGCAGATCTCCGCGCTGTAGGGGTTGGCCAGGCCGAGCCAGAAGCCGATTTGCGCCCGGCGCTGGGCCAGCGCCTGCTTGAAGGGATTGAGAGGGGTTTGCATGGGAAGGAGGAAAACGTCAGACGAACTGGAACCGAAGGCTGCCGAGCGGGCCGTAGTCGGCCTCGAACAGGTCGCCCTGGCGGGCGGCGACCGGTCGCGTGAACGAGCCGGCCAACACGATCTGGCCGGGCTGGAGCGACTCGCCCCAGGGCGCGAGCTTGTGCGCCAGCCAGGCGATGCCGACCGCCGGGTGGCCCTGCACGCCGGCGGCCAGGCCGGTTTCTTCCACCACGCCGTTCTGCCGCAGGATGGCGCCGCACCAGGGCAGGTCCAGGCTGAAGGGGTCAGCGCGGTAGCGCAGATCGCCGTCGCCGATCACGATGCCGGCGTTGGCCGCGTTGTCGCTGATGGTGTCGAACACCTTGCGCATCACTTTGGTGTGGCGGTCGAACTGTTCGATGCGCGCGTCGATGATCTCGATGGCCGGCGTGACGTAGTCGGTGGCCGCGAGCACGTCCTCCACCGTCACGTCCTTGCCCTGCAGGGGCGACTTGAGCACGAAGGCCAGCTCCACCTCCACGCGCGGCGCGATGAAGCGGGCCGTGGGGATCTGCAGCACCTCGCCGGCCGTGGCGGTGAAGCGCATGCTGTCGAGCAGGGTACCGAAATCAGGCTCGTCGATCTGGCTGGAGATCTGCATGGCGCGGCTGGTGAGACCGATCTTGTGGCCGATGACCTGTCGGCCGGCGGCCACTTGCAGGGCCACCCAGGCACGTCCGACCCGGTAACCGTCGTCAACCGTCATGCCGGGGAAGCGTTTGGAGAAGTGCTCCAGGGGCACGCGGCTGCGTTCCGAAGCGTCGAGCTCGGCCGCGAGCCGCTGGATGAGGGTGTCGTCGAGCATGGGGTCAACTCCGGTTGAACAGCGGGTGCAGGGAACTGGTCTTGGCGTCGAACACCTCGTGGCCCTCGTCCACCTGCACGGTGATGCCGATGGCCCGTGTGGCGAGCTGCACGGCGAAGTGCGCCTTCACCACGGCCTGCAGCGCCTCGCCCACGCGCTGGTGCGTGACGGCACTGCGGCCCTGGGCCATGCGCACGTTCATGTAGACGAAGGCGTAGTCGCCTCCCAGGCCGGCGGCGGTGCCGGCTGCGCCACCGTCCGAGATGGCGCTGTGAGCTGCGGGGTAGGCCAGCACGCGCGTGCCGCCGGTGGGAAAGACCTGCTTGTCGGCCTCGTCGCGCACCGCGAGCATGGCGTCGCACAGCTCGCGGCAGAGCGCGCCCATGTCGGTACCGCCTTCGCTGGCGGGCTTGTCGAGGTTGGGGGTGTAGAGGATGACGAGGTGCGGCATGGGTGGCGTTCTCAGAGGCGGGAGACGGCCTGGTAGCCCTTGGCTGACGAGGCCTGCGCGGCGGGGATGGCGGCACCGGTCTGCGGCGTGACGGGGAAGACGGCGTTGATCTGGCCGGTGCCGGAGGCACCGAAGTACGGGGTGATGACCTCGGCCTGGCCATCGTAGTCGCTCCAGCCGAGGGCGCCGAGCATCATGGCGGTGTCGTGCATGAAGCCTTCGCCGTGGCCCTTGGCGGCGTACTCGGGCAGCATTTCGCAGAAGGCTTTCCACTCGCCCCGCTCCCACATCTCGACGACGCGGCGGTCGAGCGTTTCGAGGAAGGGGGTCCAGATCTTGAAAGCGAAGTCGGGCGCAAGGCCGTTCTGCGCGAAGCGGTGGCTGAGGGAGCCGCTGGCGAAGAAGGCGACGGTGCCGTCGTAGTGGTCTTCGACGGCCTTGCGCATGGCCCAGCCGAGTCGCGCGCTGTCGTTGAGGTAGTGGGACTGGCACAGCGCCGAGACCGAGATGGCCTTGAAGTGCTGGTCGGCGTTCATGTAGCGCATGGGCACGAGGGTGCCGTATTCGGGGCCGAGGGTGGTGGCGTCGTGGGCCAGGGTTTCGACGCCATGCTCGTTGCACACTTTGGCGAGCAGCTGGCCGAGTTCGGGGTTGCCCGGGATCTCGAACGGCATGTTGCTGATGAAGTGGGGCAGTTCGTTGCTGGTGTAGGTGCCCTGGAAGTGGGGGGCGCAGTTGAGGTGGTAGCTGGCGTTGACGAGCCAGTGGGTGTCGAAGACGACGATGGTGTCGACGCCGAGTTCGCGGCAGCGGCGGCTGATTTCCTGGTGGCCGTCGATGGCGTCCTGTCTCGTTCCCTTTCTCGGGCCGTCGAGTTCGCTCAGGTACATCGACGGGACGTGAGTGATCTTTGCGACGAGTGCTAGTTTGCCCATGATCGGTCCTCTGGTTTTTTGTAGATGCTCCGTGTGTTTGCCAGTGGGGGTGGCCGCCTCCGCTCATGTCCTCCGGTCTGGGCTGCGCCCAGCCCTCCCCCTTTACTTCGCTGCGGCGGCCACCCCCACTGGCAAACCCACTGCGGACCGCGCATTCGACAGAGCTTGTGTGCCAGCACCGCTTCGTATCGGGTGGGCAGGGCGTTCTGCGCAGCGGGGTAAAGGAGGAGACGGCACCAGCCGTCGGGGGACACCCGCGGAGCAGAGCGCCCTGCCCGCCCGATACCGCCCACCCGCAAGAGCGAAGGCATTTCAGACACCCCAGTGAGGAATGTGGTGAGACCCCAGAGACACAGCGACGTTCTTGGGCTCCAGGAACACCTCATAACTCCAGGTACCCCCCTCGCGCCCCGTGCCACTCGCCTTGGTGCCGCCAAACGGCTGGCGCAGATCCCGCACGTTCTGCGAGTTGACGAAACACATGCCCGCCTCCACAGCCGCCGCCACCCGGTGCGCACGGCCCAGGTTCTCCGTCCACACATAGCTGGAAAGACCGTACTGGATGTCGTTCGCCAGTTCGATCGCGTGCGCCTCGTCGCGGAACGGGATGAGGCAGGCCACCGGGCCGAAGATTTCCTCCTGCGCGATGCGCATGCGGTTGTCCACGTCCGCGAACACCGTCGGCCACACGTAGTTGCCCTTGGCCACGCGCGAGGACAGTTCGGGCGCGTACGACGGCCGGTCCAGCCCGCCGCACAACATCGTGGCGCCCTCCTTCGGACCCAGCTCGATGTAGCTGCGCACCTTGGCCAGGTGCGCCTGGCTGATCATCGGGCCCACGATGGTCTTCTCGTCCAGCGGATCGCCCACCGTGATGCGCTTGGCGCGCTCCACGAACTTCGCCACGAAGTCGGCATAAATGCTCTGCTGCACCAGGATGCGGCTGCCCGCCGTGCAGCGCTCGCCGTTGTTGCTGAAGATCATGAACACCGCTGCGTCCAGCGCGCGGTCCAGGTCCGCGTCGTCGAAGATCACGAACGGGCTCTTGCCGCCCAGCTCCATGCTGAATTTCTTCAAGCCCGCACTCTGCACGATGCGATTGCCCGTGGCCGTGGACCCGGTGAAGGAGATCGCGCGCACATCCGGGTGTGCGCACAGCGGCTCGCCCGCGTCCTTGCCGTAACCGTGCACGACGTTGAGCACGCCCGCCGGAATGCCGGCCTCCAGCGCCAGCTCGCCCAGGCGCGCGGCGGTCAGGGGCGACAGCTCGCTCATCTTCAGCACCGCCGTGTTGCCGAAAGCGAGACAAGGCGCGACCTTCCAGGTCGAGGTCATGAAAGGCACGTTCCACGGACTGATGAGCGCGCACACGCCCACCGGGTGGAACAGCGTGTAGTTCAGGTGCGTGGGCGTGGGGTAGGTGTGGCCGTCCACCCGCGTGCACATCTCGGCGAAGTAATGGAAGTTGTCGGCCGCGCGCGGCACCAGCTGCTTGCCGGTCTGCGCGATCACCTGACCGCTGTCGTTGGTCTCGGTCTGCGCGATCTCGGGCACGTGCGCGGCGATCAGTTCGCCCAGCTTGCGCATGAGCTTGGCGCGCTCGGTGGCCGGCAGGCCGGCCCATTTCGGAAACGCGTCCTTCGCGGCCTGCACGGCGGCGTTGATCTCCGCCGCGCCGCCCGCGCTGACCTCGGCCAGCACGTCCTGCGTGGCGGGGTTGAGGGTCTCGAAGCTCGCGGCGCTGGCCACGGCCTGGCCGTTGATGAGGTGCTGGATCGTCGTCGTCATGCTGCGGTTCAGGGGTGTTGGGTGATGGTGTTGACGAGGTCGCCGATGCCTTCGATGGACGTGACGACCACGTCGCCGGGTCGGCAGTCGACCACGCCGTCGGGCGTGCCGGTGAGGATCAGATCGCCGGGCTGCAGCGTCATGAAAGCGCTGAAGTACTCAATGAGCGTGGGCACGTTGAAGATCATGTCGCGCGTGCTGCCCTGCTGCGTCAACTCGCCGTTGACCGTGGTGCGCAGTGCGAGGTTCATCGGATCAGGCACGTCAGCCGCGTCCACCAGCCAGGGGCCGATGGGCGTGCAGGTGTCGCGGTTCTTGGCGCGCAGATTGGGCCGGTACCAGTTCTCCAGCACATCGCGGATGACGTAGTCGTTTGCCACCGTGTAGCCGCCCACGAAGTCCAGCGCATCGGCTTTCTTCACGCGCTTCGCGGTGCGCCCGATCACCACCGCGAGCTCGCACTCGTAGTGCATGAAATCCACCCCGGGTGGGCGCCGCGTGAAGCCGCGATGGCCGGTGAGCGAGGCCTCCCCCTTCACGAACACCAGCGGTTCCTCGGGCGCCTTGAAGGCGAGTTCCTTCGCGTGGTCGGCGTAGTTCAGGCCGAGCGCGAGCACGGTGCGCGGGCGTTGCGGCGGCAGGGGCTGCAACGGCGGCAGCCACACCACGTCGTCAAAGGCCACGCGGCGGCCTTTCAGGGCTGGCGTGAGCAGTTCGAGCTGGCCATCGGACTCGATGGCGTCGTGGACCGCGCCGGCCCAGGCGATGCGGGCGCGCTTCATGCGGCCACCTCCTGTGTGAAACTGTGCAAGGTGGGCGCGAAGCCCGGGGCGGTGATCTCCACCGTGTCGCCCGGGTGCACCAACGGGCGCGTGCCGTCGGCCAGGCAATCGGTGCCCAGCATCAGCACGTCGCCCGGCCGCAGGGTCATGAACTCGCTCACGTCGGCCAGCAGGGTGGCGGCGTCGCGCCGCAGCTCGGCCAGGACCGTGGTCTGGCGGTGCACGCCGTTGATGTGGAGCTCGATCTGAAGTGCGGCCAGTCCGGCCAGCCCGCCGAGCCGCGCGAGCGGCACGCATTCGGCACCCACACCGAGGAAGCCGTCCACACAGCGCGCCTTGACCGGCGGGCGGTAGTAGCTCTCGTGCGCGATCGCCACGTCGTTGAACAGCACCGCGCCGAACACGCCGCCTTCGCCCATCACCACGCCGAGCGAGGTGGCCACCTGCACCGCCGCGCCATCGGGCAGTGCGATGGCCTGGCCGTGGGGCGTGAAGGTGTTGGCGGTCTTGATGTAGAGCACCGGCGCTTTCGGCGCGGCCTTGTACGGCGCCTCGCTCATGCGCGGCGCCCACAGCGCGTGTTCGCGCTGGAAGTTGAGCAGGGTGCCGTAGACCGTGCCGGCCGGCATCCAGGAAAGGGGGTTCATGCGGCGTCGTCCTCCAGGCCATCGGCCTCTTCGGTGTTCAGGGGTTGTTCGAGCGCGATCACCTCGTCGAGCAAGGCGTACAGCTGTTCCAGGCGGGCCTTGCCCAGGCGCTGCTCCATCCAGGCGTAATGCGCCTCGATGGTGCTGGAGAGGCCTTTCACCAGCTTGAGCCCCGCCGGCGTGGCGCGCACCACCGTGCGCCGCGCGTCCTGCGGGCAGCGGCTGCGCGCGATCAGGCCGTCGCGCTCCATGCGGGTCAGCACACCGGTAAGGCTGGGGCCGAGCAGAAAGGCCTCGCGCGCCACGCGCCCGGTTTCCACCCCGCCGGGCAGCTGGGCGTGTTCGCCCAGCACGCGCAGCACGCGCCACTGCTGGTCGGACAGGCCGTACTCGCGCAGGCTGGGCCGGGTGTGCAGCATCACGGCCTCGCGCGCTTCGAGCAGCAGTCGGGGCAGGTTGCGGTGGATGAAAGGGGTGGCGTCGTCCATTTATTTAATATATTAAATGATTATTTTGGAAACAAATCAAGGGTTTACCCGAGACGGCGGCGCGGTGAGAATGCGCGCATGAACGCACTCACTACCCTGCTCGGTACGGAATACCCCTTGATCCAGGCGCCGATGGCAGGCGTTCAAGGCGCGGCCCTGGCGGTGGCGGTGAGCAACGCGGGCGCGCTGGGCTCGCTGCCCTGCGCCATGCTTTCGCCCGAGGCGATGGACCGCGAGCTGACGGCACTGGCCGCCGGCACCGAGCGGCCGTTCAACGTCAATTTCTTCTGCCACGTGCCGCCCGAGGCCGACGAAGCGCGCGAAGCGGCGTGGCGCGCCTGGCTGGGCACCTACTACCGCGAAGCGGGGCTGGACATCGATGCCGTGCCGACTGGCCCGGGCCGCGTGCCATTCAACCGTGCGGCGGCCGACATCCTCGAACGCTTCCGGCCCAAGGTGGTGAGCTTCCATTTCGGCCTGCCTGACCTGGACCTGCTGGACCGCGTGAAGGGCTGGGGCAGCGTGGTGCTGTCCTCGGCCACCACGGTGGAAGAGGCGCGCTGGCTGGAGGCCTTCGGCGTGGACGCCATCATTGCCCAGGGCGTCGAGGCCGGCGGCCACCGGGGCATGTTCCTCACGGACGACCTCACGACGCAGGCCGGCACTTTCGCGCTGCTGCCGCAGATCGTGGCGGCCGTGGGCGTGCCGGTGATCGCGGCCGGCGGCATTGCCGATGCGGCGGGCGTGGCCGCGGCGATGGCGCTGGGCGCCTCGGGCGCGCAGGTGGGCACGGCTTTTCTGTGCTGTCCCGAAGCCACCACCAGTGCGCTGCACCGGGCGGCGCTGCAGAGCGAGGCGGCACACCACACCGCCCTCACCCACCTGTTCACAGGTCGCGCGGCGCGCGGCATCGTCAACCGCGTGATGCGCGAGCTCGGCCCCATGAACCCGGTCGCGCCGGCCTTCCCGCTGGCCACGGCGGCCATGGCGCCGCTGCGCGCGCATTGGGAGGCCAAGGGCAGCGGCGACTTCTCACCGCTGTGGTCGGGTCAGAACGCGAGTGGCTGCCTGGAGGTGCCGGCGGCGGAGCTGGTGCAGGAACTGATTCAGGGGTTCACGTCAGATCGCGCTGCGCGTTGAGCCAGCGCTTGAGCCGCGCCGGATCGCCCGCCTGCTCGAGGTCGCGCGCCAGCTGAGCCAGGGCGCCTTCCAGCGCGCGAGTCTCGTCGATCCGGCTCTGCAACAAGGTGTTGGCGTTGGTTGACATGCCCTCTGGCAGATCGAACTCGACGGCCAGCGCGCTCTGCCGCCCGGCGCGCTCACGCTCCAGCGCCGCCACCTGGGCCTTGAGCAGGAGCGTGAGCGAGGCCAGGCGCTCGTCGGACAGCTGCTGACCGGCAGCGGGGTCGGCGAGTTCGGCGCGGGCCTGGATCTGCAGCAGCGCGACCAGGTCGCGTTGTTCGTAGGCGGCGTTGGCTTCGCTCATCAGGGCCGTCTTGCGCAGCCGCGCCTGCGGGTCGGTCTCGCGGTCGGGGTGCAGGGCACTGGCGAGCTGGCGGAACAGGCGGCGCAACAAGGTGTCGGCATCGTGCTGCCCGGTCTGGCGCGCCGCGGCGCCAGGCTTCTTGCGTTCGCGCCGGGCTTGCGCGGCCTCGCGGCGTTGCTGCTGTGCGTCCTCCTGCGAACGCCGCAGGCGCTCCATGCCGGCGCGCAGCAGTTGTTCGGCGCTGAGGTTCTGGCCCTCGTCGTCCAGTGGCTCGCCCAGCACCGCCTCCAGGCGCTGGCGCAGCGCATCGGCCGAGTCCTGTTTGAGTTGCGCCAGGGTGCGTGGGCTGTGGCGGTCGTGCAGTTCGCGCATCGCGGCGTCCCCTGCTTCGGCCAGGTCGCGCGCCAGGCGGCAAAGCACCGCCCGCGCGGTGTCGGCCTGCACGCGACTCAGCAGCTTGCCTTGCAGGTGACCGTCCAGCGCCAGGGCCAACGCGCGCTGGTCCTGGGCCAGCTGCCGGCGCAGTGGATCGACCGCGCGGTGGCGTTCCTGGCGGTGTTGCCGCGCGAGCGCCTCCATCTCGGCCAGCTGGCGCTTGAGTTTGTCGATGCGGGTGAGCTGCAGGTTGTAGGCGCGCGCGGCGCCCGACAGCGCTTGCGCGCCAGGCGGCAGCACTTGCAGGGCAGCGGCGGGAACAGGTGGGGACATGAGGGTGTCGACTATATTTGCCCGGCACCATGGCCAAAGACAAAACCCAATACATCTGCAACGAATGCGGCGGCACCAGCCCCAAGTGGCTGGGCAAATGCCCGCACTGCAACGCCTGGAACACCCTGGTCGAATCGGTCGCGGAATCGACCGCACCGGCCAAGAACCGCTTTGCCTCGCTGGCGAAGACGGCCGAGGTCACCACCCTGGCCGACATCGAGGCCACCGACGTGCAGCGCACGCCCACTGGCCACGACGAGCTGGACCGCGTGCTGGGCGGCGGCATCGTGGAGGGCGGCGTGGTGCTGATCGGCGGCGACCCGGGCATCGGCAAGTCCACGCTGCTGCTGCAGGCGCTGGACTCGCTGCAGCGCGCCGGCCTGAAGACGCTCTACGTGACCGGCGAGGAAAGTGGAGCCCAGGTCGCCCTGCGCTCGCGCCGGCTTGGGCTGGACGGCTCGCAGGTCAGCGTGCTGGCCGAGATCCAGCTCGAGAAGATCCTCGCCACGCTGGACGCCACGCGGCCCGCCATCGCGGTGATCGACTCGATTCAGACCGTGTACTCCGAGCAGCTCACCTCGGCCCCGGGCTCGGTGGCGCAGGTGCGCGAGTGCGCGGCCCACCTCACGCGCGCGGCCAAGGCCAGCGGCACGGCCATCGTGCTGGTCGGCCATGTGACCAAGGAAGGCGCCCTGGCCGGCCCGCGCGTGCTGGAGCACATGGTGGACACGGTGCTGTATTTCGAAGGCGACACCCACAGCAGCTTTCGCCTGATCCGCGCGATCAAGAACCGCTTCGGTGCGGTGAACGAGATCGGCGTGTTCGCGATGACGGAAAAAGGCCTCAAGGGCGTGAGCAACCCGAGCGCGATCTTTCTTTCGCAGCACTCCGAGCCGGTGCCTGGCAGCTGCGTGATGGTGACGCTGGAGGGCACGCGGCCCATGCTGGTGGAGATCCAGGCGCTGGTGGACAGCGGCGGCCCCAGCCCCCGGCGCCTTTCCGTTGGCCTGGACCGCGACCGCCTGGCCATGCTGCTGGCGGTGCTGCACCGCCACGCGGGTGTGGCCTGCATGGACCAGGACGTGTTCGTCAACGCGGTCGGCGGCGTGCGCATCAGCGAGCCGGCGGCCGACCTGGCGGTGATGCTGTCCATCACCTCCAGCCTGCGCGGCAAGCCCCTGCCCAAGGGTTTCCTGGCCTTCGGCGAGGTCGGCCTGGCGGGCGAGGTGCGCCCGGCGCCGCGCGGCCAGGACCGGCTCAAGGAAGCCGCCAAGCTGGGTTTCAGCGTCGCCGTGGTGCCCAAGGCCAACTTGCCGCGCAAGAACGACAAGGCCTATGAAGGCATGACGGTACACGGCGTGGACCGCATCGAGGAAGCCATGGAACTGGCGCGCAGCCTGGCCTGACCGGGGTCATCCGTACTTGCCGCAAGGGCCCCGCCCGGGCCAGCAACGACAATCCCTCCCATGCGATTCCAGAAACTGCTCTACCTCGCGGCCGGCCTCGGCCTGCTCTTCCTCGCCCACCGCAGCTACGGCTGGCCCGGCGTGGCCGCCGTCGGCGGCGGCCTGACGATGTGGCTCCTGCTGCACTTCACCCGCCTGATGACGGTGCTCAAGCGCGCGTCCGACCGCCCCATCGGCTATGTGGACAGCGCCGTGATGCTCAACGCCAAGCTCAAACCCGGCGTCACCCTGATGCACGTGATGGCCATGACCCGCTCGCTGGGCGAGCGGCTGTCCGAAGAAAGTGTTCAACCCGAGGTCTACCGCTGGCGCGACAACGGCGACTCGACCGTGACGGCGGAATTCCTGAACGGCAAGCTGCAGGGCTGGAAACTGCACCGCCCCGCCGCCAATGAGGCCCCGGCAGCCTCAACCGAAGCCCGCCCGGTGGCACCGGAGGGCCGCGGCCCGACACCGTAAAATCGTGGGTTTGGCAGCCGGACTGCCCCACGAACAACCCAAGGACCCCACATGAGCCCCATCGTTCCCTCGATGTCCGACCGCGACGGCAAGATCTGGATGGACGGCCAGATGGTGGACTGGCGCGACGCCAAGATCCACGTGCTGACCCACACCCTGCACTACGGCTGTGGCGCTTTCGAGGGCGTGCGCGCCTACAACACCCAGGGCGGCACCGCGATCTTCCGGCTCGAGGAGCACACCGAACGCCTGTTCAACAGCGCCAAGATCCTGCGCATGAAGATCCCGTTCACGCAGGACGAGGTGAACGAGGCCCAGAAGGCCGTGGTGCGCGAGAACAAGCTCGAGAGCTGCTACCTGCGCCCGCTGACCTGGATCGGCGACAAGAAGCTGGGCGTGTCGCCCAAGGGCAACACCATCCACCTGATGGTCGCGGCCTGGGCCTGGGGCGCCTACCTGGGTGACGAAGGCCTCAAGCGCGGCATCCGCGTGAAGACCAGCAGCTACACCCGCCACCACGTCAACATCACCATGACGCAGGCCAAGGCGGTGAGCAACTACAGCAACTCCATCCTGGCCAACATGGAGGCCACCGACGAGGGCTACGACGAGGCCCTGCTGCTGGACTCCAGCGGCTTCGTGAGCGAAGGCGCGGGCGAGAACATCTTCGTGGTGAAAAACGGCGTGATCTACACGCCCGACCTCTCGGCTGGCGCGCTCAACGGCATCACCCGCAACACGGTGTTCCACATCGCCAAGGACCTGGGCCTGGAGATCGTGCAGAAGCGCATCACCCGTGACGAGGTGTACATCGCCGACGAAGCCTTCTTCACCGGCACGGCGGCCGAAGTCACCCCCATCCGCGAACTCGACCGCATCGAGCTGGGCAAAGGCGACTACGTGGGCAGCCGCGGCCCCATCACCGAGAAGATCCAGAGCGCGTTCTTTGACATCGTGAACGGCCGCAACCCCAAGTACGCCCACTGGCTGGCCAAGGTCTGAGGGACACGCCATGAGCAAAGCAGCCGTCGAACTCAAGGCCTCCGACCTCAACGCCCATGGCGGCGTGTTCTGCCCCAGCCCGCTGGCCGACATGAAGCTCTGGAACAGCCATCCCAGGGTCTACCTGGACGTGGCGGTCACGGGCGAGGCGAAATGCCCGTATTGCGGCACGGTGTACCGCCTGAAGGCGGGTGAGACCGTTTCACACGGTCACTAATGGAACAGGGCGGTCGCCCGGAAGCCCCGGGAGACCGAAGATAATGCGGGATGCAAGGCGCCCAGGATGGCGCCTCAAGACCAACACCCTGAGGGACAACCGATGATTCTCGTCACTGGTGGCGCCGGCTTCATCGGCGCCAACTTCGTGCTCGACTGGCTCGCGCTCAACGACGAACCGGTCATCAACCTCGACAAGCTCACCTATGCCGGCAACCTGGAAACCCTGGCCAGCCTGCAGGGCGATGCACGCCATGTATTCATCCAGGGTGACATTGGCGACCAATCTCTGCTGACCCGCCTGCTGGCCGACCACCGACCGCGAGCAGTGATCCACTTCGCGGCCGAGAGCCATGTGGACCGATCCATCCAAGGCGCCGACGAATTCATTCAGACGAACGTCGTTGGCACTTTCCGCTTGCTCGAGGCGGTGCGCGCCCACTGGGCCTCGCTGCCGGAGGCCGAAAAGAACGCTTTCCGTTTTCTGCACGTGAGCACCGACGAGGTGTACGGCAGCTTGGCCCCAGACGCCCCGGCCTTCACCGAAAACCGCGCCTACGAGCCGAACAGCCCCTACTCCGCCAGCAAAGCCGCCAGCGATCACTTGGTTCGCGCCTGGCACCACACGCACGGCCTGCCGGTGCTCACCACCCACTGCAGCAACAACTACGGCCCGTACCACTTCCCTGAAAAGCTGATCCCCCTGATGATCGTCAACGCACTCGCCGGCAAGCCGCTGCCGGTGTATGGCGACGGCATGCAGGTGCGCGACTGGCTCTACGTCAAGGACCACTGCAGCGCCATCCGCCGCGTGCTCGAAACCGGCGCGCCGGGGGAGACCTACAACGTCGGCGGCTGGAACGAGAAGCCCAACATCGAGATCGTGCATGCTATCTGCGCCCTGCTCGACGAACTGCGCCCGCGCGCCGACGGCGCCTCCTACGCCACGCAGATCACACATGTGAAAGACCGGCCCGGCCACGACCGCCGCTACGCCGTCGATGCACGCAAGCTCGAAACCGAACTCGGCTGGAAGCCCGCCGAGACCTTCGAGACCGGCATCCGCAAAACGGTGATTTGGTACCTGGAGCACACCGAATGGGTGGCTCACGTGCAGAGCGGCGCCTACCGGCAGTGGGTCACCTCGCACTACGAGGTAGCCTGAGATTTATTCCAACCGCGCCAATCAACAGCCCCGCATGTCATTCCGATCCAACGAAGCTCCCGTGCCGCCCCTGCGTCACTCCACCGAAACCGCCGTTTCACACGGCGACTATGTCGAGAACGACGACAGCATCGATGTGCTTGATGTCCTTCTCACCATCGCCGAAAACCTGAGGTGGCTGATCCTGTGGCCACTGGTTGGCGGTGCCATCGCCTATGGCCTGACTTTCCTGTTGCCAGATAAATTCGAGAGCACGGCCATCATCAAGGCTGAAAACTCCGTCGCATCCAGCATGACCGCGGCCCACGTGCTGGACGCTGCGCTGAAGAATCTGGGATACCTCGACAACCTCAGCGAAGAGCAAGCCGAAAACGCGCGTGAAAGCCTGCAGAGCAACATCTCAACGTCCGTCGTGAGGGGTACTCAGCTCGTGTCACTGACTGTGGTGGACCATTCACCAGCAGCGGCGCAGCGCATGGCACAAGAGATACTGAACGTGGTGTACGCCGATTCAAAGCCTCGTGAGGTCGAACTCAAGCGCCAGAGCGCCGAAAAGGCCATGCTAGAGCAACAGATTGTGGAGCTCACGGCTGCGAGCAAGACGGCACAGCGACAACTCGAAAATCCCACCGCTGGCGCCAACACGGGTGCGCTCGCGGAATCGATTGCGAGCATCTCATCCAACCTCGTGCGGATGCAGGAGGCCATTCACAAAGTGGATAAGAAGATGCTTGGCCTGTCCGCCGAGGACCTCATCCAGGCACCCACACTCCCCAAAAAGGCCAGCGCGCCCCATAGACCGCTCGTCGCTGCTGTCTGCGCGGCAGTGATCGGACTTCTCGTTCTGGCGATCGTGCTGATGCGGCAAAGCTGGCGCACGTCACGAGCTTTCGAGTTACACAGCGACCGGGTTGAGGCGCTCAAGCGGCGTTACCACCTTGGCTGACCGCTTCGCATGCCCCCAACTCATGAGGCCTATTCTTCTTCTGGGCTCGATGGGGCAGCTTGGCTGGGAGCTGCAACGCAGCTTGGCACCGCTGGGCAATGTGGTGGCGTTGCAGCGGAATGACACCTTGACCGATCGGGGCTGCGGCAACCTCCTGGATCCAGATGGGTTGCGCGAGACGGTGCGCAGGCTTCGCCCGATCGCCGTCGTGAACGCCGCCGCCTACACAGCCGTGGACAGGGCAGAGAAAGAGATGGAGGTGGCCCACGCCATCAATGCCGTGGCGCCGGGCGCGCTTGCGGAGGCTGCCGCCGACGCGGGCGCCCTGATGGTGCACTTTTCCACCGACTACGTATTTGACGGCAGTGGCCAAACCCCCTGGACCGAGGAGGCTGCACCGGCACCGCTGAACGTGTACGGGTGCAGCAAGCTCGAAGGAGAGCAACGTGTGCGTGCGGTCGGCGATGGCCACCATCTGATCTTTCGCACCAGTTGGGTCTATGCAGCTCGCGGTGGCAATTTCGCGACGACCATGCTGAGGCTGGCTCGAGAACGGGAACGGATGACCGTGATCGACGACCAAGTGGGTGCCCCTACCGGGGCAGACCTGATTGCAGACGCGACAGCACATGCCATTCGCCACATGCTCGACCAGTCGGGCGCCGGCGGTACTTACCATCTGACAGCCCAGGGCGAAACCAGTTGGTTCGACTACGCCAGGTTCGTGATCGACACGGCACGTGAACTCCAGCCCAGCCTCGCGCTGAAGGTTAACGAGCTCACGCCCATTCCCACTGCGCAGTATCCGACCCCCGCACGCCGCCCGCTCAATTCCCGCCTGAACACCAGCCGCGTACAGAAAACCTTCGGCTTGCATTTGCCTGAGTGGCAGCATGGCGTGCGGCGCATGCTTGCCGAAACCTTCAGCACCACAGGACAGCCATGACCCAACGCAAAGGCATCATCCTGGCTGGCGGCTCCGGCACACGTCTTCATCCCGCTACGCTTGCCGTCAGCAAGCAACTGCTGCCGGTCTACGACAAACCGATGATCTATTACCCGCTCACCACGCTGATGCTCTCGGGCATTCGCGAGGTGTTGATCATCAGCACGCCACAAGACACACCGCGCTTCTCCCTGCTGCTGGGTGACGGAAGCGCCTGGGGCATGAGCTTTCAGTACGCGGTGCAACCAAGCCCGGATGGTCTTGCTCAGGCATTCCTCATTGGTGAGGCGTTCCTCAACGGCGCTCCCAGTGCCCTCGTGCTGGGCGACAACATTTACTACGGCCACGATTTCGCTGTGCTGCTGGCAGAGGCCGATCGCCAGAAATCAGGCGCCACCGTGTTCGCCTATCACGTGACGAATCCGGAGCGTTTTGGCGTGCTGAGCTTCGACCGACAAGGCAAGGCCACAAGCATCGAGGAAAAACCCGCAAAGCCTCAGAGTAACTACGCGGTGACCGGGCTGTACTTCTACGACAACCAGGTGGTGGACATCGCCAAGGCCGTAAAGCCCAGCGCTCGCGGCGAACTGGAGATCACTGCCGTCAACCAGGCCTACCTCGAAAGGGGGGAGCTGAACGTGCAAATTATGAAACGCGGCTACGCCTGGCTTGATACAGGGACGCACGACAGTCTGCTCGACGCCGGCCAGTTCATCGCCACACTGGAAAATCGGCAGGGACTCAAGATCGCCTGCCCGGAGGAAATCGCTTGGCGACAAGGATGGATCGACGATGAAGCCCTCGAGGCTATGGCTCGCTCGCTCCACAAGACAGGCTATGGGCAGTATCTACTTCGCTTGCTCAACAACGCGGTGCTGCGATGAAAGTGACACCCACCTGCATCCCTGATGTGCTAGTGATCGAACCCAAGGTGTTCGGCGACGCACGGGGTTTCTTCCTCGAGAGCTTCAATCAGGCCGCTTTTCAGACTGCCACTGGCCTCGACGTGAACTTCGTGCAGGACAACCACAGTCGCAGTGGCCGCGGAGTTCTGCGCGGTCTGCATTACCAGTTGCAGCAGCCCCAGGGCAAGCTGGTGCGCGTGGTGCGGGGCAGTGTGTTCGATGTCGCGGTCGATGTGCGCAAGGGGTCACCGACCTTCGGGCAATGGACCGGCATTGAACTTAGCGAGGACAACCATCGGCAGTTCTGGGTCCCGCCGGGGTGTGCACACGGTTTTCTCGTGCTGAGCGAATCGGCCGACTTCCTCTACAAGACCACTGACTATTACGCCCAGCAACACGAGCGCTGCATCGCCTGGGACGCTTCCGACATCGGGATCGAATGGCCACTCGCTGGCCCCCCTCTGCTTTCCGCCAAAGACCTCCAAGGCAAGCAGCTCCGCGACGCGGAGCTCTGATCATTTGCCAGACACCCACCTCATATGAATCTGGATAAAAGAACCATCGCGATTATCGGCCTGGGCTATGTCGGTCTGCCGCTTGCCGTGGAGTTTGGCAAGCATCGCGCCGTGCTCGGCTTCGACATCGATGCCCGCCGCATCAATGAGCTGCGGCTGGGCCGCGACCACACCAAGGAATGCAGCACTCAGGATCTACAGGATGCCCGGCAGCTGCGCTACAGCTGCGACCCCAAAGAACTGACTGAAGCCGGGGTTTACATCGTCACCGTGCCCACGCCCGTGGACAAGGCCAATCGCCCGGACATGACACCACTGGTGAGAGCCAGCGAGACCGTCGGCAAAGCGCTCAAGCGCGGCGACGTGGTGATCTACGAGTCCACGGTCTATCCGGGCGCGACGGAAGAGGTTTGCGTACCGGCGCTGGAACGCTGTAGCGGGCTCAAGTTCAACGAAGACTTCTATTGCGGCTACAGTCCCGAGCGAATCAATCCGGGCGACAAGGTCAACACGCTCACCACGATCCGCAAAATCGTGAGCGGCAGCACGCCCGAGGTGGCCGCAGCGGTCGACGCGCTGTACTCCGCCATCATCAAGGCCGGCACCTGGAGGGCCAGCAGCCTGAAAGTGGCCGAAGCGGCCAAGGTCATCGAGAACAGTCAGCGCGATCTCAACATCGCTTTCGTGAATGAGCTATCGGTCATCTTCGAGCGCATCGGCATCGACACGCTCGAGGTGCTCGAGGCTGCCGGCAGCAAGTGGAACTTCCTTCCTTTCCGCCCCGGGATGGTGGGCGGCCACTGCATCGGCGTGGACCCGTACTACCTCACTCACAAGGCCGAGGAGCTTGGCTATCACCCTCAGGTGATCCTCGCGGGCCGCCGGATCAATGACAACATGGCGCGTTACGCGGCACGCAGCATCGTGCGGCGCATGCTGAAGAACGGCATTGACGTTGCGCGATGCACGGTGGGCGTCATGGGCATCACATTCAAGGAAAACTGCCCCGACATCCGCAACAGCAAGGTGGCCGACCTGGTGCGCGAACTGCAGGGCTGGAATGTGAACGTCGTGGTAACGGACCCCTGGGCCGACCCTGCGGAAGTTCAGCATGAGTACGGCATCGAGTTGGGCGAGTTCGACCCGGCTCGACCGCTGGATGGCCTGATTGTTGCCGTGGGTCACCAAGAATATCGTCAGCAAACCCCTCAAGCGCTGCGCGCGCTCTGCACGCAGCAGCATCAGCCAGTGATTGGTGACCTCAAGAGCCTGTACGACCGGCACGCCCTCGCCGAGCAGGGCTTTCACGTTTTCCGTCTTTGAATCCGCTCGATCATGAAAAATTTCGCCCTCATCGGAGCCGCCGGCTACATCGCACCGCGCCATATGCGCGCCATCAAGGATCTGGGGCACAACCTTGCTGTGGCTTACGACGTCAATGACTCCGTGGGCATCATCGACAGCATTTCGCCGCACAGCGAGTTCTTCACCGAGTTCGAGCGCTTCCAGGAACACGCGCACCAACTCAAGCGACACTCCGAAACTGCTCTGGATTACGTGGCGGTCTGTTCACCCAACTATCTGCATCACGCCCATATCGCAGCAGGCTTGCGGCTGGGTTGCGACGTGATCTGCGAAAAACCGCTGGTACCTACGCCGGAGCTGCTGGACGAGCTGGCGTTGATCGAGCGCGAGACGGGGCGACGCGTATTCAACATCCTGCAGCTGCGTCACCACGACGCCATCCAGCAGCTCAAGGCCAAGGTGGCGGCCGCACCGGCGGACACCAAGTTCGACGTCGAACTCACCTACATCACCTCGCGCGGGCGCTGGTATGCAGAAAGCTGGAAGGGCGACCCCCGCAAGGCCTTCGGCGTTGCCACCAACATCGGCGTGCACTTCTTCGACATGCTGCACTTCATTTTCGGCAAGCTACAGCGCAACGTCGTGCACTACGCGGGCGAGGCCCGCACTGCCGGCTATCTGGAATACGAACGCGCCCGGGTGCGCTGGTTCCTGTCGATTGACGCGAACGATCTGCCTGAAGAGGTCAAAGGCACGAAGACCACCTTCCGCAACATCGACATCAGTGGTGAGAAGCTCGAGTTCTCCGAAGGCTTCACCGAACTGCACACCACAAGCTACCGCGAGATCCTCGCAGGACGCGGCTATGGCCTGTCGGATGCGCGGCACTGCATTGAAACGGTCAACGTGATCCGCACGGCCGTTCCCACGCGCGGCGCGGCGGGCGAAGTGCACCCCTTCATCCGCTAGTTTGCTCCGAAGGGCCATGCATCAGGACATGAGCACAGGCTCATCTATCAGGCAGGACATTCAAGGTTTGCGGGCATTGGCCGTGCTGGCCGTGATCGTCTTCCACATGCAGGCCGATTGGTTGCCAGGCGGTTTCCTTGGCGTGGACGTGTTCTTCGTGGTGTCGGGTTTCGTGGTGTCGCGCGTCATCCTGCAACGGGGCGCCAGCTTCTCCTGGCTTGGCTTCTATGCCAATCGGTTGCGCCGCATCGTGCCCGCCTACGTGGCCATGCTGCTGGTCGTCGCACAGTTGGCTGCGGTGTTTCTCGTTCCGGATGACTTCAAGCTGTTCGAGAAGAGCATGCGCAGCGCGCTGCTGTTCATCAGCAATCAGTACTTCGCGACGGCAGGCGACTATTTCGCTCCCGCAGTTCACGAGTGGCCGCTGCTACACACTTGGTCGCTCGCGGTCGAAATGCAGTTTTATCTCTTGCTGCCGCTGATCCTGCGGCTGACCCCACGGCGGTGGCTGCCGACCGTGCTGGGCATCTTGTGCATCGCGGGGTTTTCAATCGCACAATCAAAAATGACGCACAGCGGTGGCAACCTGCAGCCGCTGTACTACGCAATGACTGTGCGCGCGCCGGAGTTTCTGATGGGCGCTTGGTTGGCCACTGTTCAAAAGCCCGGTGACGCTATACCCGCATCCTGGCGCACGCCCATAGGCCTGGTCGGCCTTGCGCTGATGCTCGGCGCTTTTGTGATACTCGATGGAGAACGTTTCAGTCCGCTGGCGGCCATCTGGCCTTGTGCAGGGGCGCTGCTGCTGATGGTTGCCCAAGACAAACTCGTCGCCGCACGCTGCTTGTCCCACCCGTGGCTGGTTCTGATCGGCGCGCTTTCTTATTCGCTTTACCTCTGGCACTGGCCACTGCTCGCTTTGGCGCGCTATGTCTGGCAGGACTCGATGCTTCCCTGGTCACTGCTGGGCTCAGTGACGCTGTCGTTCTCGCTCCTGGCTTGGCTGTCTTGGCGATTCGTCGAACAACCGTGGCTGAGGCCGCAGACTGGCCTGCGGCTGGCCAAGCGAACAGCTGCCGTCACCGCGATGGTGGTCGCCGCCCTTGTCGCCACCCGCCCGCTCAACGCTGGCATTGCGCCGACGCCACCGCAGACAGCGTTGCGTTACGCACCGCCGGATTCAATCTGCCATGGACAGATCGCGGGCAGTTGCCAACGCGGCGCCCCCCTACGAGCCAATGAGGTGCTCGTGTTGGGTGACAGCCATGCCGCCCAGCTCAACCTGTTCATGGACGCCTTCGGCCAGGCACACGGGGTTCGCGCAACCGTACTCTCTGCGAGCAGCTGCGTGCCGTTCCCCGGATTCGAGGACGAACGTTTGGTGCAATGGGCAATCGAGCCTTGCCGCCAGATGCAGAAGGCCGTCGAAGCCCGATTGCCAGACAACCGCACGCTGATCGTGGCCGGAAAATGGTCCTACCAGATCGGCAACCCGGCCTTTCTGCCCGCGTTCAGCCGGTTCCTGGAAGAGACCGATCGGAGAATGCAACGCGTGGTCGTCCTCGCGCAGCTGCCAATGATGAGCCATGACCCGGTGCGCGCGCTGCGCATGAAATCCCTCGGCATTCAGCCAAACATTGCAGTGATCCCCCAGGTGCGCAACGCGAACGCGCAAGTCGAGGCTATGGCAAGCCGTTTTCCTCGCGTTGCTTTCGCCGATTTCAATTCTTCCCCCCTGTTTGCATCGCTCCCCTTCCTCGACAATGAGCTGATCTACATGGACAGGCATCACCTCAATGAAATCGGCTCCGTACGCTACGCGCAATACGTGGGCAAAGATCTCGCGCAACTGGTTGCAGTTGGAGCAACACCATCCCTCATCAAGACGCGTTGAAGCCCTACAT
Organism: Hydrogenophaga sp. FG152; assembly: GCF_057809615.1. NCBI lineage: Bacteria > Pseudomonadati > Pseudomonadota > Betaproteobacteria > Burkholderiales > Comamonadaceae > Hydrogenophaga > Hydrogenophaga sp. FG152. The sequence continues at coordinate 38,539 of NZ_JBMDKH010000007.1, forward strand.
GAAACCCATCGCCATCTTTGCATATGACTTTCCCCACCGAAAGACTCACGACTTCTTGGTAGATTTGGTGAGCTATGGCTTCAAGAACCTTCGGGTGTTGGGGGCACCCAGGAAAGACTTGGGCGCACTGTCCAAGCCGCAAATGGCCAGCGGCCCCATCCAAGTGTTTAGGCCACTGCCAACAGCAGAGCTTTGCAACAATCTAGGGTTGACATATATGGCCTTGGATCACCGAGACGCTTTGCAGATTGGCCGCTTAGTACTGGAAGAGGAGATTTCATTGGGCATCATCTCAGGCGCCCGAATTCTTTCCGCCGACATTATCTCGCTATTCTCCCAGGGAATCGTGAACTTTCATCCTGGAAAAATTCCGGAAACTTCGGGGTTGGACGCCTTTTCCTACATGATCATGAGAGGCGCGACAGCAGGTGTAACCACTCACTTTGTTGACCATCGCGTCGATGCTGGGCGCTTGGTGCGCTTCAACGAGTTGCCCATTCATTCCGATGACACGCCAGCGATTGTTCAAGAAAACGTCTATCAACTGCAGCGCATGGCTTTGCGCGAACTCGCCAACGACATTGAGCAAGGAAGCTTCCCCCAATGGCAAATAGACCGGCCATTCAAAAATGCTCCCATGAAGGAACCAGAGAGGCAAGCGGCGTTAGCGCTATTTCCACTATGGAAAGCAAATCGCCTAATTGCACAAAGACAGCGGTCTTTTTTTCATGCCTGCGAGATCGGAGACATTGCGGCAGTCGCATCAGAACTAAAGATGGATCCCGCCTTGGTATCTGTATCCAATGAAAAAGGCTGGACTCCCTTGATCGTTGCATGTTTCCATCAGCGAATCGAGGTGGTGAAGGCGCTGCTTGAGGCGGGCGCCGACCCCAACCGCTGCGCGGCGAAAGGCACCACACCGTTGATGTATGCAAAAACCAAGTCCTTGCATCAGACCAGTGACTACCGGTTGCTGAAACTTCTCATCGAATCTGGTGCAGACTGCAAGCGAACAGACGGCGCAGGCATGACTGTTCTGGAGTATGTGGAGCAAGCAGGCGATGCTCACCTTGCCGCCTTCCTCCGCGAACACATCTGAGAGCAACTGCTCAACAAACTGACCAACCCACCATGGAATTCATCAACCTCAAAGCACAGTACAAAAGCCTCAAAGTCGAGATCGATGCCGGTATACAACGCGTGCTCGATCACGGCCAATACATCATGGGGCCGGAGGTGATGGAACTCGAGGAACGTCTGGCCGCTTACACCGGTGCACGACACTGCATCACCGTTTCGAGCGGCACCGAAGCTCTGCTCATTGCGATGATGGCGCTCGACCTTCGCCCGGGCGATGAGGTCATCACCACGACCTTCACGTTTGCCGCCACCGCCGAAATGATCGTGCTTCTCGGGGCGCGCCCGGTGTTCGTCGACATCGAGCCCGGCACCTGCAACCTGGATGCGTCTCAAGTCGAGGCAGCCATCACACCCCGCACCCGGGCCATCATGCCGGTCAGTTTGTATGGTCAGGTGGCGAACATGGACGAACTCAATGAGATTGCCGCACGGCATGGCGGACTTGCCGTGATCGAGGATGCCGCACAAAGCTTTGGCGCCATCTACAAGGGACGTCGAAGCTGCAACCTGTCAACCTTTGGCTGTACCAGCTTCTTCCCGAGCAAGCCATTGGGTTGCTATGGTGACGGTGGAGCCATCTTCACCAACGACGATTCGCTCGCTCTAGCCTGCCGGGAGATTCGCATACACGGTCAGAGCGCTCGCTACCACCACACCCGCGTTGGCGTGGGTGGGCGCATGGACACGCTGCAGTGTGCAATCGTTCTGGCCAAGCTCGAACGGTTCGACTGGGAGCTTGAGCGGCGAAAGGCGCTGGGAGAGCGCTACAGGCGGCTCATCCAAGGCGCGGAATTGGCCGATCTGGAGTTGTTGGAAGTGAAACCGGACCGTGACTGCGTCTGGGCCCAGTACACCGTCATGGTGGAGCAGCGCGAAACTGTCCAGGCCAAACTCAAGGTGGCAGGCATACCTACCGCGATACACTATCCTAAACCCTTGCATCGGCAGCCCGCCTATGAGGCTTACGCCAATGGCACGGGCTATCCAGTGAGCGAAAAACAGGCCGCACGTGTCATGAGCCTGCCCATCAGCGCCGACCTGAGTCATGAGGATCAATCACGCGTCGTCGAAGCCCTGCAATCGTGCCTAGAGGCTCGCAGTGTTTGAAATCATCATCCGTCACTCCGGCAAAGGCGCTATCAACGGGGACCGCGTCGGCGACACGGTTCGCTGAAGCCGCGCCTTGCAATAAGCTGAGGCGAGGCAAGGCGCCCGTCTAATTTCCCCGAGATCCATCTGAAGGTGAAACCACCATGGACATCTATCGATCCACTCTTTCCTGGTACCGAAAAGGTCGGGTCTTGTGCAAACGTGCCGTCGGCATAGAGCCGGCCATCGGCACCACGCTTGACGTCGACAGCGAATACCACGGCAATGAAGGCTACGGAGGGTGGGCTGTTCCCGCCGGCATTCTTCGCAGCGATTCGGCAGTGGTCGATGTCGGCCTTGGCGAGGACATTTCGTTCTCGGAATCGCTCATCGAGAGATACGGGTGCAGCGTCCATGGATTCGACCCAACGCCCAAGTCCATCGACTATGTGCAAAAACGCAACCCCAGTAGCTTTTACCTGCACCCCATGGGCGTGGCGGGCTCGAGCAGAAAGGCCACGTTCTTCCTCCCGAACAATCCTTTGCATGTCAGTGGCTCCATCACCAAATCAGATCATGTCGGAGGCGATCGGATCGAAGTTCAACTGATTGACCTGGACGAGGTTCTCGGCATCATCGGCCAGGACAAGATTGACCTGTTGAAGATCGATATTGAGGGAGCGGAATACGAGTTGCTGAACTCGACTTCGTTCAAGAACAGCGCAGAGAAGATCCATGTCATCTGTGTCGAATTCCATCACCGCTGGAACGAGTTTGGCGCGAAGGCAACCCTTGAGGCGGTCGCCACGCTGCGCCAACTGGGCTTCGAGTGCATGTGGCAAGCCAGGGAAAGCAACGAGGAATTCACCTTCGTCAACACCCGTTGGGCGCGCTGATTTGCCCATGAAGCCGTAAAGGCAGAGCACTGCCACCCCACCAACGGCGCGTTTGCGCTCGAACCAAACCAGTCGGCCCATGGGCCCGACACATAGAAAAGAACAGGGAATACCGTGGAAATCTTGACCATCGTCGGCGCCAGGCCGCAGTTCATCAAAGCAGCGGCCTTTGCCCATGCCCTACGAAGGCATGAAGGACCGCCCATCAAGCACGTCCTCGTGCACACGGGGCAGCACTACGACGACATGATGTCGGATGTGTTCTTTCGGGAACTCAACATTGGTGCGCCAAACCACAACCTGGGTGTTGCCGGTGGTTCGCATGGTGCCATGACCGGCAGGATGCTGGAAAAGATCGAGTCACTGCTGTTGGAGCGTCGACCAGACTGGGTGTTGATCTATGGGGACACCAACTCCACCCTCGCCAGCGCATTGGCGGCCTGCAAGCTGCATATCCGGGTGGCGCACGTCGAAGCTGGTCTGCGGTCGTTCAACATGCGCATGCCAGAGGAAATCAACCGCATCGTCGCGGACAAGCTTTCGACGCTGCTGTTCTGTCCAACGGAGACCGCGGTTCACAACCTGCGGCAGGAAGGGATTGTCCAGGGAGTGCACCAGGTTGGCGATGTCATGTATGACGTCGCTCTTCAGTTCGCGGAAATTGCCGAGCGCAATAGCACGGCAATTTCTCGCATGGGACTGACGGGCCGGCCCTACGTGCTGGCCACCTGCCATAGGGCGGAAAACACCGATGATCCAGATCGACTGGCTGGCATTCTGAAGGCGTTGGATGCCATGGCAGAAACGCATGCGGTCGTACTGCCTATTCATCCAAGGACCCGGCAGAAAATCGATCAGTTGGGCTTCGAGCGGTTGCTCGGACGCATCCAGGTTGTCGATCCGCTGTCCTATCTTGACATGGTGATGCTGGAGAAGAATGCCGCAGTAATCGTGACCGACTCCGGTGGTGTCCAGAAGGAAGCCTTCTTCTACCAAGTGCCTTGCATCACCACGCGCGACGAAACGGAGTGGGTTGAAACCGTTGAAACAGGATGGAACGTTTTAAGCGGTGCAAATGCTGACAGCATTCTCACCGCCTTCCAGCAGATCGGCCTTCGCACACCAGCGGCCCTGCACCCTTACGGCGACGGCCACGCAGCCGAGTCGATTCTCAATCACATTCTGGCAACAAACTGAGCACGCGCCTATTCATGTCAGCGCCCAACCACGCGAACAGCCCTGCCACTGGCAGAATGCGGCGCAATCTGACGCATCTGGCTTCGGGCACCATCGTGGCTCAGATAGTGCTCGCATTGGCAACGCCATTGTTGACCCGACTGTTTGCACCTGAAGCGTTTGGCATCGCTGCCATTTTCTCCGCTGCCTACGCACTGCTCATACCGATCGTCACGCTCAAGTACGACCAGGCGATCATCCTGCCCAAGGCACGCAAGAGCGCCGAGGCACTCGGTTCCATGGTCATGACGATCGCTACCGTCGGCAGCGCCGTTGTCGGCCTGGGTGTCGTGGGGTGGGTGTTTTTTTTACAGGAGCGGCGCGAGGTCGCCTTTCTGCTGCTCCCGCTGGCGCTTTGGCTGGGAACCGCCTACACGCTGATGCAGCAATGGAGTTCGCGTGCATCCAACTACACCCACTATGCACGGAGCCAAGTGGTGGGCGCCGTCGTCAATGTGGCCATTTGCATCGGATTCGCATGGGCCTGGTCGGCACAACCCATTTTCATGGTCCTGGGCTTCACCGCGGGCGTTGGCGTTGCATTGGCTTACACCATCCATGGCTTCAACGGATGGCCTTACAGAAGCCGGACCGTCCAGGTACGGGGCTTTGCACGCCAGGCCAAGGCCTATGGCAAATTTCCTCTGCTGGTTCTCCCCACGGCGTTGGTCACCATCATCGGTGCCAATGGCATTCCCTTCGTGCTGGCGCCACAGTATTCGCTGGCGGAGGTGGGCATGTTCGCCGTGGCCAATCGGGTCTTGTTGGTTCCCGGAGCTATCGTGGGAGGAGCACTTGCTGAAACGGTGCGAGCAGAGTTCGCGGCGCGCCAGCGTGCCAGAGAAAAGGTCAGACCCACGTTCACGAGAGCCGTGGGATGGATACTGGGGCTGGCCGGCGCCTTTTTCAGCGCCATCTACCTGCTGGCCCCGATTGCCTTCAGCTGGGTCTTTGGCCCGCAATACGCTGGCTCCGGGACCATCGCGCAAGCACTGACACTCGCGGCCTTCTCGCACTTCGCTTGCGCACCGTTCATGTACGTGTTTGCCATTTTGCGCAGACCGGCCATGGGCTTGTTCGGACAAGTGCTGATTGCGCTGCTTCCTGTTGGCGTGCTGATTCTGTCCTCCCTCCAATCGGTTCCCCTCATTGAAGCGCTGTGGATGTACTCGCTGTGCACCTTGGGTGGGGCCACCATCATGCTGACGCTGGTCTACCGGGGATGCGTTTCCTTTGACTCCAGAAATGGACAACAGCCGTGAGTTCAGCTGCAGTGTCAAATTTCACCGGGAAAGCATTCAATACGCAAGGCGCGTTGTGGCGGCGCATACGCACGGCCTGCTATTCGCTCCTCTATATCCTCGGCGTCCACTATGCGTATGTCGGCTATATCCATCCCACGTTCGAGTACGCGCACTACATCTATCTGGACCATTCGTCGACGTCCCTTTTCACCACCTATCTCCTCGCCTGGCTGCCCATAGCTGCGCACAGGCCGTCCTCCGATCCAGCCCAAGCCGTCGCCGCGCTGATTTACACGCTGTCGTACGTACCGATCCAGTTGAGCCTCTTGTTTTCGGTCGACATCAAGTATGACCACTTGGTGTGGATTCAGATAATGCTGGCGGGCAGCATGGTGGTGCTGTTCACGGTTGCAAAAGCTCAACGCAAGCGCTCGCCCCAGCTGAGGTCCAATCAGTTCAGACAATTGGATTGCGTCATCGGCGCGCTTGCACTGATGGCGACAGCACTGCTGCTTGCCGCCAATGCTGAACATATGCGACTGGTGTCTTTCGGAGACGTCTACGACCTGCGTTTTGAATCCGCCGCCGTGCCACAAAGCACCGCCAGCGCCTACCTGATCTCCTGGCTGTCCTACTGTTTCATTTCCTATCTATACGCCAGAGGTTTGTTTTACCAAAAATGGGTGTATATCGCAGCCGGACTCGCCATGTCGCTTACCCTGTACATGTCCACCGGTGCCAAGACCGCGATACTTCTACTGCCTGTCAGCATGGGCCTGAACTGGCTCTGGGACAATGGGCGAGACTTCCTGCCACGCTTGCTAGGAGCCATGGTGCTCTCCATCCTTGTCCTCGTGCTTGTTCTGCCAGACTCGGGTGTGTGGATGTGGATGAAATCCATCTTCCTCGTCAGGGTGCTGGGAACAGCTGGCTGGACGGCAAGCAAGTACCTGGAGCACTTCGGCGCGGAAGGTCTCACCTACTACAGCCATATCGGCCCTATCAATGCGCTCACGCACTCCTACCCCTTCGGGGACCTGTCACTGGGCCAGATGATCGGGCTCGCCTACAGCGGTTCTACTGAGGCCAACTTCAACGCCAGCTTCTGGGCCAGCGATGGATTTGCCGCCCTCGGTCCCATCGGCGTGCTGGTGGTGACACCTTTCGTGGCAGGCGTTTTGTATCTGATCAATCGGATCACATCGAATCTCAACTCCAGGTTCACCGTCCTGTGGATGGGTGGCTTCTTCATGGCACTGCTGAACGTCCCCTTGTCCACCGCGCTCCTCTCGGGTGGAGGATTGGTCATATTCCTCCTGGCCTGGTGGCTGTCACGCCGGCATATTGGCGCAAGGCGTCGGTCGGCGCGACGGCTCGATACCCCGCACACCACAATGAGTTCACCATGAAAATCGTTCACGTCGAAGACTTCATCCATCCTGATGCGGGATATCAGGTCAACATGTTGGGCCGACTGCAAGTCCAGCAAGGCCATCAGGTCGAGATCGTCACGGGCGAGATGGAGAAGATTCCCGATTTCCTCACCGCCTTCTTCGGCAGGGAGCGCATTCAGGAGAGGGACGAACGGTACCGCCGGGAGGCCGGCGCCCGCATACACCGGGTGCCTTTGCATGGCTTCTACAGCGGCAGGGCCATCTTCCACACCTTCAAGCTGTTCCGCAAGGTCCGGGAGTTGAAGCCGGACGTGGTGTTCGTGCACGGGGAAGACACGCTGACAGGCATACTGTTCATCTGGCTCGCGCGCTGGCTCCCATATCCCCTCGTGCTGGACTGCCATATGCTGGAGATGGCGTCGAAGAACCGCTTTCGCGAGTACTTCCGCTCCTTTTACAGGCGCTTCGTCACCCCCGTCATCCTGAAACGGAACATCCCACTGATTCGCGTGGTCGACAGCGACTTCGTTGAAAAATGCCTTGGAATTCCACTGTCGCGCACCCACTATCTGTCACTGGGGACGGACACAGACTTCTTCCAGCCGGATGTTCCGAACAAGGCCCACCTCCGCGCAGAGCTAGGGCTCGACCCCAATGCATTCGTCGTGCTCTATGCGGGCAAGCTTGACGAACACAAAGGCGGCATCTTCTTCAGCGAGACGCTCAAAGGAAAGCTTGAAGCAGCCGACAACCGACCCATTGAATTCCTGATCATTGGCAACACTGTCGGAGAGTACGGGAAGAAGGTCGAAGAGAACCTGACGATCAGTGAAAACCGCATCGTGCGCCGGCCCACCCAACGCTACCTCGATCTGGCAAAGTTCTACCAAGCAGCAGACTTGGCGGTTTTTCCGAAGCAATGCAGCATGAGCTTCTTCGAGGCACAGGCATGCGGACTGCCCGTGCTGTTTGAGGAAAACGAAATCAACAACATGCGTGCGGTTGGGGACAACGCATTCACCTTTCAGCCTGGCTCCATCGAGAGCTTTCGAGAAAAGCTGATCTGGCTGGCCTCACAACCGCCCGCCACTTTCCAAGGCTACTCCACCCAGGCAAGAGAATATGTGCTTCGCCACTTTGACTTTGTTCCCATTGCGCAACAGTACTCTGCCGTTCTGCTCGAGGCTGCGGAAAAGTGGAACAACCAAGGAGTCGGCTCCACGCACGGCCCTCGAACTTCGTAGCAGCATGGCGACGGCAAACTTGACCAAGCTCCGCGTTCTTTTTATCGCCCCTGTCCCACCACCAATCACCGGGCAGGCAGTTGCATGCGAAGCGCTGTACATCGACCTATCGGGCCAGGGCCACGAAGTGACGCTGATCAATCTCAGCAAGCAGAGCTTCCGCCAGGGCATCAACTCGATTGGCCGCTTGTTGGAAATCGTGCAGATTCTCGGACAAACGCTTCGGCACGCGCGCAATGCCGACCTCGTCTATCTGACGCCGGCAGAGTCGGTGGCGGGAAACCTCAAGGATATGGCCATCCTGCTTTGTCTCGGCTCGAAGACCAAGCGCACGTTCCTGCATCTGCATGGAGGCGCAGGGATGCGCAAGCTTCTGAGCGATAGCCATCCATGGCTGCACAGAATGAACGCCTGGCTTCTTCGAAGGGTTGCTGGAGTCATTGTGCTGGGAGAGCGCCATGTCTCGATCTACAGCCACATCGTGCCCCGCGCTCGAATTCATGTGGTGAAGAACTTTGCTGGCGACGAATGGTTTATCGACAACCAATCCCTTGCGCAAAAATGGGCCAGGCGCAACAGATTGAACGTGCTTTTTCTCAGCAACCATCTGCCCGGGAAAGGTTATCGGGAACTGATCGAAGCAATTCAACTGATTCCACCCAACCAGCGCGCCCAATTGGATTTCCATTTTGCCGGTGGGTTCGAGGACGAAGCGTCGAAGTCCGAATTTCTCGGGCGGATTGCGACGCTAGATGACGTGACCTATCATGGCACGGTCTCCGGTGAGGTCAAAAAGCGCCTCCTTCATGCGGCACATCTGTTCTGCCTGCCTACCTACTACCCCTATGAAGGCCAGCCCATCAGCATCCTCGAAGCCTATGCCTCGGGTTGTGCGGTCATCACTACCAATCACAGTGGGATCTTCGATATCTTCACTCCGGAAGAAAACGGATGGGAAGTGCAGCCGCGTTCGGCCCAATCCATTACCGATGCGCTCCTTCGATCTCTCTCCGAGTTTGATTCAGTGGCAGGCATGGGCCATATGAATGCCCGACAAGCGTCGACGGAATATCGCCGGACCCAGCACCTTCAGGTATTGAATCGGTGTCTCGGATTGGCTCGCCCGGCGGACGCATCCCCAGTCACATGAGATAGAACATGTCAACCCGCGCTTATCAAATCTGCTCCCATTGCATCATGGACACCTCGGACCCGAACATCACGTTCGATGAGCGGGGGTATTGCGACTATTGCGCCAACTTCGAAACCACGATCGCGCCCCGTTGGGACACCGGACCGGGGGGCGCTCAGGCCTTGGCCACACTCGCCGAACGCATCAAAGCAGATGGCAAAGGCAAGGACTTCGACTGCATCATCGGTCTCTCCGGCGGCCTTGACAGTTCCTATGCGACTTACATTGCCAAGGAAAAGATGGGGCTGCGACCACTGCTGTTCCACGTCGACGCAGGCTGGAACACCGACCAAGCGGTAGGCAACATCGAGAAGCTGGTGGACGGGCTCGGTCTGGAGCTCTTCACGGAGGTGGTCAACTGGGAGGAAATGAAGGATCTGCAGGCCGCGTTCCTGCGCTCGGGCATTCCCGATCAGGACCTGCCGCAGGACGGCGCCTTCTTCTCAGGCCTGTACAAGTTTGCCCGCCAGTACAAGGTCAAGCACATCATCACGGGGTCGAACTTTTCCACCGAGTGCTGTCGCGAACCCGAAGAGTGGGGCGGCTATCTGGGCATCGACACGTGGTTGTTCAACGACATCCACCGCCAGTTCGGCCAGCGGCCGCTGGAGAGCTTCCCACTCACCGACATCCTGGTCTACAAGCTGTACTACCAGAAGATCCTGGGCATGAAGGTGCACCACCCGCTCAACCTGGTGCCCTACGTCAAGAAGGATGCCGAGGACGAGCTGAACCGGCGCTTTGGCTGGCAGCGCTTCCAGCACAAGCACCACGAGTCGCGATTCACCCGCTTCTATGAGGACTACTGGTTGCCCCGGCGGTTCGGTTTCCACAAGCGGCGCGCGCACTTCTCCAGCCTCATCATGACGGGCCAGATGACCCGCGAGGCGGCACTGGAGCGCATCGCATCGCCCGAGATGGACGAGCACTTCCTCAAGCAGGAGTTCGAGTACGTGGCCCACAAGCTGGATCTCACCGTCGACGAACTCCAACAGATCTTCGATGCGCCCAAAAAGACCTACCGCGACTACCGCAACAAGCGCTGGATGATCGGCCTGGGCACCACGGTGCTGCGCACGCTCGGCCTGGAAAAGAGGCACTTCCGATGATCCGCATCGTCGACTACGGCGTGGGCAACATCCAGGCCTTCCTGAACATGTTCAAGCGCCTGGGCCTGCCCGCCGAGCGGGCCAAAGTGCCCGCCGAACTGGCCGACGCGACACGCCTGATCCTGCCCGGTGTGGGCTCGTTCGATCACGCCATGACGCTGCTCAACCAGTCGGGCCTGCGCGAGCCGCTGGAAGCCCGCGTACAGCGCGAACAGGTGCCCGTGCTGGGGGTGTGCGTGGGCATGCAGATGCTGGCGGGCGGCTCCGACGAGGGCGAACTGCCCGGGTTGAACTGGATTCCGGGCCGCGTGCGGGCCTTCTCGCAGACGCCCGCGTCGGCCCAGCTGCCACAGCCTCACATGGGCTGGAACGACCTGCAGGTGCGCCCCGACAGCCGCCTGTTCAGCGACTTCGAACCGGCACCGCGCTTCTACTTCCTGCACTCGTACTACTTCGACTGCGAGGACCGGTCGCTCGTGGCCGCGTCGGCCACGTACGGGTTGGACTTCGACTGCGTGGTGTCGGCCGGCCACATCCACGGCGTGCAATGCCACCCCGAAAAGAGCCACCACTTCGGCGCCCAGTTGCTGAAGAACTTCGCCACGACCTGACCCCATGTTGCGCCCTCGAATCATTCCGTGCCTGCTGGTGCACAACGGCGGCCTGGTCAAGACCGTTGGTTTCAAGACGCCGAAGTACGTCGGCGACCCGATCAACGCCGTGAAGATCTTCAACGAGAAAGAGGCAGACGAACTTGTGGTGCTGGACATCGACGCCAGCGTGAAAGGCGCCGAGCCCAACTATGCGCTGATCGCGAAGCTGGCCGCCGAATGCCGCATGCCGCTGTGCTATGGCGGCGGCATTACCTCGGCGCAGCAGGCAGCCCGCATCATCGACCTGGGCGTTGAAAAGGTGTCCGTCAGCGCGGCAGCGATCGCACGCCCGGCTCTGCTGGGCGAAATGGCCGCGGCCATCGGTCGCCAGAGCGTGGTGGCGGTGATCGACGTGCGCAAGAAGTCCGGCCTGTTCGCCAGTGGCCACGAAGTCTGCACGCACAACGCCACCCGGGCCCATCCTCAGGACGCCGTTGCACTCGCCCGACAACTGGAAGCCGCTGGCGCCGGCGAGATTGTGTTCAACTCGGTGGAGCGTGACGGCACCATGAAAGGCTACGACCTGGACCTGGCGCAACGCCTGCGCGGCGCCCTGAGCGTGCCGCTCACCGTGCTGGGCGGCGCAGGCTCGCTGGACAACGTGGGTGCGCTCATCGAGCGCTGCGGCGTGGTCGGCGCGGCGGCCGGCAGCCTGTTCGTTTTCAAGGGTCAGTACCGCGCGGTGCTGATCAACTACCCCACCCCTGAGCAGAAGGACGCCCTGTTCGCGGCGGCACTGCCGAAGTAACGCAGAACCATGACGACCACCACCACGAACAGCATGTTCAAGGACAAGACCCTCCTGATCACCGGCGGCACTGGCTCGTTCGGCAATGCGGTGCTCAAGCGGTTCCTTGATTCGGACATCGGCGAGATCCGCATCTTCAGCCGCGACGAGAAGAAGCAGGACGACCAGCGCAAGCGCTACGCCCATCCCAAGCTGCGCTTCTACATTGGCGACGTGCGCGAGCGCAACGGTATCGACCAGGCCATGCGCGGCGTGGACTTCGTGTTCCACGCCGCCGCGCTCAAGCAGGTGCCGTCCTGCGAGTTCCACCCCATGCAGGCGGTACTCACCAACGTGATGGGCACGGAAAACGTGCTGGGTGCAGCGGTGGCTGCTGGCGTGCAGCGGGTGATCTGTCTCAGCACCGACAAGGCGGTATATCCCATCAACGCCATGGGCATCAGCAAGGCAATGATGGAAAAGGTCATGGTTGCAGCCAGCCGCAACCTGGAGGGGACCAGCACGGTGATCTGCGGCACGCGCTATGGTAACGTGATGGCGTCGCGCGGCTCGGTGATTCCCTTGTTTGTGGACCAGGTGCGCAACGGCGCACCGATCACCGTGACCGACCCGGCCATGACGCGTTTCATGATGACGCTGGCGGACGCGGTGGACCTGGTGATGTACGCCTTCGAGCACGGAAACAATGGCGACATCTTCGTGCAGAAGGCACCCGCCGCCACCGTCGACGTGCTCACGCGCGCGTTGCTGGAACTGCTCGGCCAGCCTGACCACCCGGTCCGCGTGATGGGCAGCCGCCACGGCGAGAAGCTCTACGAGGCCTTGCTCAGCCGCGAGGAAATGGCATCCGCGCAGGACCTGGGACGCTACTACCGCGTCGCCCCGGACGGTCGTGACCTGAACTACGCCAAGTACGTCGACGAGGGCGAGGAGAAACTCACGCAGGCCCTGCACGGTGACGAATACCACTCGCACAACACCGAACAGCTCGACGTGGCGGGCATGAAGGCACTGTTGCTCAAACTGGACTTCATGCAGCGCATCGTTCGCGGCGAAGCCGCGGTGGCCGAGGAATGAGACGGGCATGAAGAAAGTCCTCATCACCGGTGCACAAGGCTTCATCGGCAAGAACCTGGCTCTGCACCTGGCCGAGCGCCGCGACGTGGAGGTCGTGTCCTTCACGCGGGAGAACTCGCTGGAGGCGCTGCCCGACCTTCTGGAGGGCGTGCACACCGTGTTTCACCTCGCGGGGGTCAACCGCCCTCAGGATCCCCAGGAATTCACCACCGGCAACGCCGACCTGACGCGCGCGCTGTGCGCCGCCCTGGAAGCGCAGGCGCAACGGGGCGCGCGGCTGCCGCTGGTCATCCAGACCTCGTCCACGCAGGCGGCGAACGAAAACCCCTATGGCCGCAGCAAGCGCGAGGCGGAACTGGCGTTGTTCGACCTGCAGCAGCGCCATGGCGTGCCGGTGCATGTGTTCCGCCTGCCCAACGTGTTCGGCAAGTGGTGCAAGCCCAACTACAACTCGGCCATCGCCACCTTCTGCCACAACACCACGCGCGGCCTGCCGATCCAGGTGAACGATCCCGCCGCGCCACTCACGCTGGTGTATGTGGACGATGTCATCGCCCGTTTCATGCAACTGATGGACGGTGCCGAGGCTTCGTTCGATGCCCAGGGTTTCGCCACACTCACACCGCAATACAGCACCACCGTGGGCGACATCGACCGGCAGATCCAGGGCTTTCGCGCCAGCCGCGAGACGCTGGTGATCGACCGCGTGGGCACCGGCCTCACGCGCGCGCTGTACGCCACCTACGTGAGCTACTTGCCACCCGACGACTTCGCGTACGCGTTGACCCGCCATGGCGATGCGCGCGGCGTCTTCGTGGAGATGCTCAAGACGCCGGACTGCGGCCAGTTCTCGTTCTTCACGGCGCACGCGGGCATCACCCGCGGCGGGCACTACCACCATACCAAGACCGAGAAGTTCCTGGTGATCCAGGGCCAGGCCTGCTTTCGCTTCCGCCACATGCTGACCGGCGAAACGCACGAACTTCACACGCACGCCGAACGCCCGCAGGTGGTGGAGACCGTGCCCGGCTGGACGCACGACATCACCAACACCGGCACGCAGGAGATGGTGGTCATGCTGTGGGCGAACGAGGTCTTTGACCGCGAGCGACCCGACACCTATGCCTGCCCCGTCTGAAGGAGCTTTCTTGAAACAACTGAAGGTCATGACGGTCGTGGGCACGCGGCCCGAGATCATCCGGCTCTCGCGCGTGATGGCGCGGCTGGACGAGCATTGCGAACACGTGCTCGTGCACACAGGACAGAACTACGACTACGAGCTCAACCAGATCTTTTTCGACGATCTGAGCATCCGCAAGCCCGACCACTTCCTCAACGCGGCGGGCGGCAGCGCGGCCGAGACCATCGGCAAGATCATTGCCGCCATGGACGGGGTGCTGCTGCAGGAAAAGCCCGAGGCCTTGCTGGTGCTCGGTGACACGAACAGCTGCCTGTCGGTCATCCCGGCCAAGCGGCGCAAGATTCCGATCTTCCACATGGAGGCGGGCAATCGCTGCTTCGACATGCGCGTGCCCGAGGAGATCAACCGCCGCATCGTGGACCACACGGCGGACATCAACCTCACCTACAGCAGCATCGCCCGCGAGTACCTGCTGCGTGAAGGCCTGCCGCCTGACATGGTGATCAAGACAGGCAGCCCGATGGCCGAGGTGCTTGCGCACTACCGCCAACGCATCGATGCGTCCGAGGTGCTTACCACGCTGGGCCTGGAGAAAAACCGCTTCTTCGTCGTCAGCGCGCACCGCGAAGAGAACATCGACTCGGACGCGCAGTTCCTCAAGCTGGTGGACGTGTTGAACCAGGTGGCCGAACAGCACGCCCTGCCGGTGATCGTCTCCACCCACCCTCGCACCCAGAAGCGGGTGGACAGCCAGGCGGTGGCCTTCCACCCGCTGGTGCGGCTGCTCAAGCCACTGGGCTTCACCGACTACAACCAGCTGCAGATCCAGGCGCGGGCCGTGCTGTCCGACAGCGGCACGATCAACGAGGAATCCTCGATCCTGAACTTTCCCGCGCTCAACCTGCGCGAGGCGCACGAGCGACCGGAAGGCATGGAAGAGGCCGCCGTGATGATGGTCGGCCTCGACACTGAACGGGTGCTGCAAGGCTTGGCGATCCTGGCCTCGCAGCCACGCGGCGAACAACGCCTGCTGCGCCAGGTGGCCGACTACAGCATGCCCAATGTGTCGGACAAGGTGGTGCGCATCGTTCACAGCTACACGGACTACGTCAACCGCGTGGTCTGGAAAAAAACCTGATCCGTGCCTGCCTTGCGAATCTTGGTGGTCAGCCAATACTTTTGGCCTGAGAACTTCCGCGTCAACGATCTCGTCCAGGAATGGACGAAGCGCGGACACGCCGTCACGGTGCTGACCGGCAAGCCGAACTACCCCGCCGGCCAGGTCTTCCCTGCCTTTCGCGACGATCCTGCGCAGTTTGACACGTACCACGGCGCGCGCGTCGTCCGAGCCCCCATGTTGGCGCGGGCGCAAGGCTCGTTGCGGCTGGCGCTGAATTACCTCAGTTACGTGGTGGGCGCCAGTCTGGCAGGACCCTGGCGGCTGCGCGGCGAAGCCTTCGACACCGTGTTCGTGTTCGAGCCCTCCCCCATCACAGTGGGCCTGCCGGCCATTCTGATGGGCCGTCTCAAACGCGCCCCAGTGGTGTTCTGGGTGCTCGACCTCTGGCCCGAGACGCTGGCCGCCATCGGTGTGGTGCGCTCGCCGCGCCTGCTGGGTGCGGTGGGGCGCCTGGTGAGCTTCATCTACAACCGCTGCACGCTGGTGCTGGGCCAGTCCCGCGGCTTCCAGGCAAGCATTGCCCAGTACTGCGCCGATTCCGGCAAGATCCGCTACTTTCCCAGCTGGTCGGAGCCGGTGTTCGCCCAGGACCTGGTCACCCCCGCCCCCGAAGTGCCCCTCCTGCCGGAGGCGTTCAGCGTGCTGTTCGCCGGGAACATCGGCGAAGCGCAGGACCTGCCCGCCGTGGTGGAAGCCGCGACGCGGCTCAAGGACAATCCCCGCGTGCGCTGGCTCATTGTCGGCGACGGCCGCAAGTCGGACTGGCTTCAGGAAGAGGTGCGCCGCCGCGGGCTGGAAGAGCGCGTGCTGTTGCTCGGCCGGTACCCGGTCGAACGCATGCCGTCGTTCTATGCTCACGCCGACGCTCTGCTCGTTTCGCTGAAGAAGGACCCCGTGTTCAGTCTGACCATTCCCGGCAAGGTACAGAGCTACCTGCAATCCGGCATTCCGCTGCTGGGCATGCTCGACGGCGAGGGAGCCCACGTGATCCGCTCGGCACAAGCGGGCCTTGTGTGCGAAGCTGGCGATGCGGCCGGCCTGGCCGATGCCGCGCTGGCCATGGCCGCGATGACCCCTGACGAGCGTCGGGCCATGGGCAGCAACGGGCGCGTCTACGCGAAGAACGAATTCGACCGCGACGCGCTGATGGACCGGTTGGAGCAACTGCTGGAGGAAGCCGTGCAGATCCAGGTCAGGGCACCGTCATGAGCACGCTGCTGATCACCGGCGCCAGTGGGTTTGTGGGTACCGCCTTGTGCCGCCAGGCCCAGTCCACCGGCCGTGCGGTGCTCGCTGCCGTGCGCACCGCTGGCGGCGCAGCCACGAATGTGCCGTCGGTCACCGTGCCGTCCATCGACGGCCAAACCCCGTGGGCCGACGCCCTGCAAGGTTGCGACAGCGTCATCCACGCCGCAGCGCGTGTGCATGTGATGAACGAGTCGGCCACCGACCCCCTGAGTGAATTCCGCCGCGTCAACGTGGACGGCACGCTCAACCTCGCGCGACAGGCAGCAGCGGCCGGCGTGCGACGCTTCGTGTTCGTCAGTTCCATCAAGGTCAACGGCGAGGCCACGCAGGCGCAGCGGCCCTTTTTCGCCAGCGACATACCCGCACCCCAGGACCCCTACGGCGTCTCGAAGGCAGAAGCCGAACAGGGGCTGCGTCAGGTCGCCGAGCAGACCGGGCTGGAAGTGACCATCGTCCGCCCGCCCCTGGTGTATGGCCCAGGCGTGAAAGCCAACTTCGGCAGCCTTCTGCGCGCCGTTCAGCGCGGCCTGCCTCTGCCGCTGGGTGCGGTCCGGCACAACCGGCGCAGCCTGGTGGCGCTGGACAACCTGATCGACCTGCTGCTCACCTGCGTGGACCATCCGGCCGCTGCCCACCAGACCTTTCTGGTGAGCGACGGCGAAGACCTCTCCACCACCGCGTTGATACAGCGCATGGGCCAGGCCATGGGCCGTCCGGCGCGCCTGCTGCCGGTCCCGGTGTTTCTGCTGCACCTGGGTGCCACGGTGCTGGGCAAGCGGGACATGGCCCAGCGCGTGCTCGGCAACCTGCAGGTGAACATCGACCACACCCAAGCCACACTGGGTTGGTCACCGCCGATCACGGTGGAGGAAGGCCTGCGGCGGGCCGCCCCCAAGGTGCCCTCATGAAACGCCTGTTCGATCTCTCACTCGCCCTCGCAGCGGGCCTCGTTCTTCTCGTGCCCGTGGTGCTGGTGGCTCTGGCCGTGCGGCTCACATCCCCCGGGCCCGCGCTCTACTGGTCCGACCGCGTCGGCCGCCACAACCGCATCTTCCGCATGCCCAAGTTCCGCAGCATGCGCACCGACACGCCTGCGGTGGCGACCCACCTGCTGACCGATCCAGCCAAATACCTCACCCCCATCGGCCCGTTCCTGCGCAAGAGCAGCCTGGACGAACTGCCCCAACTCTGGAGCATTCTCAGAGGCGACATGAGCTTCGTGGGCCCTCGCCCCGCGCTCTTCAACCAGGACGACCTGATCGCCCTGCGCACGCAGCAGGGCGTACACGAACTGGTCCCTGGCTTGACAGGCTGGGCCCAGGTGAATGGCCGCGACGAGCTGCCGATTCCCCAGAAAGTGGCGCTGGATGCAGAATACCTGCGGCGCCAGAGCCTGGGATTCGACCTGCAGATACTCTGGATGACGTTTGTCAAAGTGCTGCGCCGGGATGGTGTGGCCCACTAAAAAAATGAAAAACAGGGACCATAGAAGCCAAGCCGCCGCCACGCTTCTGCACATGCCACGGGCCGCCAAGCGCCTGTCCGCGGTGCTGGTGGACATTGCACTGTGTGCGCTGACCGTCTGGCTCGCGCTTTGCCTGCGGCTGGAGCACTGGGTGCAGCTGACCCCCGCGCATGTGCTGGCCATCATGGGAGCGGTGCTGATCGCCCTGCCCCTGTTCATCCGCTTCGGCCTGTACCGCGCCATCTTCCGCTATGCCGGCTGGAACGCCATGGTCAGCCTGGCACAGGCCATGGTGCTGTACAGCTTGTTCTATGCCACGGTGTTCACCGTGATCGGCATTCCAGGCGTGCCCCGCACCGTGGGCGTGATCCAGCCCCTGCTGCTGCTCGTCACCATCGGATTCAGCCGCCTGGTGGTTCGCTACTGGCTGGGCGGCCTGTACCGCACCATGCTGCAGCGCGAGCATCTGCCGGGCATCCTGATCTACGGCGCCGGCGTGGCGGGGCGGCAGCTCGCGGCAGCGCTCTCGCGCGGCAGCGAACAGCGCCTGCTCGGCTTCATCGACGACGACGACCAGTTGCAAGGCAACAGCCTCGATGGCCGCACGGTGCACGATCCGGCCGAGCTGGTGCGGCTGATTCCCGAGCTGGGCGTGACGGACGTGCTGCTCGCGCTGCCTTCGATCACGCGCCAGCGCCGTCTGGACATCCTCGACACCCTGCGCCACCTGCCCGTGCACGTGCGAACCCTGCCTGGCATGTCCGACCTCGCGGCGGGCCGGGTGACGATGAGCGACGTGCGTGAGCTCGACATCGAAGACCTGCTGGGCCGCGATCCCGTCACGCCCAACACCGCGCTGCTTCACAACCTGATCCAGGACAAGGTGGTGGCGGTCACGGGTGCGGGCGGCAGCATCGGCAGCGAGCTGTGCCGGCAGATCGCTGCCTGCGGGCCGCACATCCTGCTGCTGGTGGAGAACAGCGAGTTTGCCCTCTACCAGATCCACCGCGAACTGGAAGCGCTGTTCGACAACGAGGCCTCCGCGCCAGGCGTGCAACTGGTGCCTTTGCTGGCCTCGGTGCAGGACGAAGCCCGCATCGCGCAGATCATGCAGGCCTGGCGGCCCGAGACGGTGTATCACGCCGCAGCCTACAAACACGTGCCCCTGGTGGAACACAACCCGGTGCAAGGCCTGCGCAACAACGTCTGGGGCACCTGGGTGTGCGCGCGCGCCGCGCAGGCCGCCGGCACCGCCAATTTCGTGCTGATCAGCACCGACAAGGCGGTGCGCCCCACCAACGTCATGGGCGCGAGCAAGCGCCTGGCCGAAATGGTGTTGCAGGCGATGGCCGCCGAGCCCGGTGGCGCGACTACGTTCGCCATGGTGCGCTTCGGCAATGTGCTGGGTTCCAGCGGTTCGGTGGTGCCCTTGTTCCGCGAGCAGATCAGGAACGGTGGACCGATCACGCTGACCCACCCGGACATCACGCGCTACTTCATGACCATTCCCGAAGCCGCTCAGCTGGTGATCCAGGCCGGCGCCATGGCGCATGGCGGCGACGTGTTCGTGCTGGACATGGGCGAGCCCGTGCGCATCATCGATCTGGCCCGGCGCATGGTCGAACTCTCGGGCCTGCAGGTGAAGAGCGAGCAGAACCCCACTGGCGACATCGAGATCCAGATCACCGGGCTGCGACCGGGCGAGAAGCTGTACGAGGAGCTGCTGATCGGCGACAACCCTCAACCCACGCAACACGCTCGCATCATGAAGGCACAGGAAGACATGCTGCCCTGGAGCGAGCTGCAGGCCTTGCTGAAGTCGCTGGAAGAGGCCATGGAGCTGAACGACGTGACCACCTTGCGGGCCCTGTTGCAGGCTTGCGTGCAGGGCTATCAACCCACCGGCGAGGTCGTTGACTGGCTGCACTCCTCTCCCGGGAGCAGCCTGGAATCCACCCGCGTCTGAACAAAAAAAAAGCCACCGCAGGGTGGCTTTTGAAAGTCCTTGAAGGGACGTCGTTGGGAGACCAGATTCAAACGTTTTTCATGACGTGTGGTGTTTGCCGGATCCGTTGTTCTGATGTTGTGACAGCATCGATGCGAATTGTGCGCCGCGGCACTGGTTTCGGCCATCCCCCATTTGTGGGAACCGGGCCGCTTTCTTGGTGAATAAAACCCGAAAAACCCTTCGAAATCCAAGAACTGCCTGGTTGCCGGCATCCAGGCGCGCGCGATCCCCGCCGGCCCAGCAGCCCAGCGACAGCTGGCCTGCCTCGCCATCCGTCAGACCGGCAGGTCCACCACGAAGCGCGCGCCGCCGCCGGGACGGTCCTCGCAGCGCACGCGGCCCCCGTGGCGCTCGATGATCGTCTTCACCAGCGACAGGCCCAGGCCCACCCCGCCTTCGCGTTCGCTGGCACCGGGCAGGCGGTAGAAAGGCTCGAAGATGCGCGCGCGCTGATCGGCGGGTACACCGGGACCCCGATCCTCCACCCAGAGTGTCACGCGCGGTGCGCCCTGCCCCGAGGCGGACGTGGGCGCAAAGATGCTCAGGCGCACCTGCGAATCGGCCGACGCGCCGACATGGCCATAGCGGCGTGCGTTTTCCAGCAGATTGCGCAACACCCTGCGCAGCAGACGGGCCTGGCCGTGCACCAGCACAGGCGTGGCACCGGCGGCGATCTCCAGGTCGGCACCGGTGCGCGCGCATTCTTCGGCCGCCAGGCCCACCAGGTCGACCTCTTCCGTGGGGCCGAGAGCGCTCGCGTCGCGCGCGTCGATCAGGTCCAGCCGGCTCGCCAGCAGGATCTCGTCTATCAGCTGGTCGAGCTCTTCGATGCTGCGGGCTATCTCGGCGCGCTGCGGCGCCCTTGCATTGTCCTTGTCGAGCAGCTCCAAGCCCATGCGAATGCGGGCCAATGGCGAACGCAGTTCGTGCGAGGCATTGGCCAGCAAGGCCTTGTGCGATTGCAGCAGTGTCTGCACCCGTTCGGCCGCGGCGTTGAAACGGGTGGCCAGAAACGCGACCTCGTCCTGCCCCTGCATGGGCAACCGGGTCGAGAGGTCACCGTCGCCCCAGCGCTCCACACCCTTCTGCAGCGCTTCAAGGCGCTTGGTCAGGCGCCGCACGATGGGGTAGGCGCCCAAGGCCACGGCGAAAGCCACCAGGCCCAGCAGCCAAGCAAACCCGGTCGGTGTCTGGAACCACTCGGGCGCGCGGCGCCCCGGATTGTTGCCTCCGGACGGGCGCGGCGGGCGCGGCAGCAGCACGTACAGGGTCTGCCCATCCTTCATCACCACCTCGAATTCCCAGCCCTCGCCGGGAATGCTGACCGCCCTCGCAGGCGCCTGCCCCACGATGTCGCGCGCGCCATCGCGCACGATGATCGTGCGGGTCACCCGCGCCTCGCGCTCGGCGCGGTCTTCGTCCAGCGCCTGCTGCCACAGCCAGCCCGTGACCAACGTCAGCACCGTGACGGCGGCGACCACCGCGAGCCAGATGCGGACGTACAGCCGGGAGCCGAAGAGCGAACTCATTCCTGCTGCTTCGCGAACACGTAACCCACGCCGCGCACCGTGAGGATGCGCTTGGGGTCCTTGCTGTCGGCCTCGATGGCGTTGCGGATGCGCCCGATGTGCACGTCGATCGAGCGGTCAAAGGCTTCGAGCTCGCGGCCGCGCACCGCTTCCATGATCTGGTCGCGCGTGAGCACCCGGCCCGCGCGCTCGGCCATGGCCACCAGAAGATCGAACTGGTAGGAGGTCAGCTCGCAGGGCTGGCCGGCCACCTGCACGGTGCGGGCGTCGCGGTCGATGTCGAGCGAACCGAAACGCAGCACCGGCGTAGAGCGCGACACGGCCGCGCTGCCGGTGGGCTCGCCGCGGCGGCGCAGCACGGCACGCACGCGCGCGAGCAGCTCGCGCGGTTCGAAGGGTTTGGGCAGGTAGTCGTCGGCGCCGAGCTCCAGGCCAATGATGCGGTCCATGGGGTCGCCCTTGGCGGTGAGCATGAGCACCGGCACGCGCGCGGCGTCGCCCGGCATCGAACGGATGCGCCGGCAGACCTCCAGCCCATCGATGCCGGGCATCATCAGGTCCAGGATCACCAGCTGCGGCTGAATGAGCTGCAACTGCTCCAGGCCGGCTTCGCCATCGCTGGCGTGGGTCACCTCGAAACCCGACTGGCCCAGGTACTCCACCACCATCTGCGCGAGGCGGCCGTCGTCTTCAATCATCAGCAGGGGAGCGTTCATGGTTTTCAGTGTAGCGGCGGGCGCCGAAGCCCATCATCGTGTCAGCGCTGTGTGAAGCGGGCTTTCGGGTCACGTAAAGTCATGTAAATGGCACCGCCCACCCCGCCCCCCACCCTGCCTGCCGGTTCGCTGGCCGCACTGCTGCGCCAGCAGGCCCAGGCAAGACCGTTGGCGACGGCGCTGCGCTGGCGCGAGCCGGGCCAGGCCGGCCCCGACCCGCGCTGGGGCCAGCTGTCGTTTGCCGAGCTGGCCCGGCGCGCGGACGCGCTGGCGCAGGGGCTCGCGCGCACCCACGGCGTGCGCGAGGGCGACCGCGTGGCCTGGCTGGGTTTGAACCACCCGGTGCAGATCGCCCTGCTTTTCGCGCTGGCGCGCCTGGGCGCGCTGCTGGTGCCGCTGAACCACCGCCTCTCGCCCGCCGAGTGGGCCGCGCTGATGCAGGATTGCCGCCCCACCCTGCTGGTGCACGACACGGCGCTGGCCGACGCGGCCCGATCGCTCGCCCACCCCGCCACACTCCACCTGGACGGCCTGCCGGTCGATCCCGGGGCCGGCGGCGCAGGCGCGCTGGACAGCGCCGACCACCCGACGCTGCTGGTCTACACCTCGGGCACCACGGGCGCGCCCAAAGGTGCGGTGCACACCCAGGGCAACCTGCTCGCCAACATGGCGATCGCCGCGCAGGTGCAGGGCCTGAGCGAAGACGACACGGTGCTCACCGTGCTGCCGCTGTTCCACGTCGGCGGCCTGTGCATCCAGACCTTGCCCGCGCTCTCGGTGGGCGCGCAGGTGCTGCTGCACAGCCGCTTCGACGCCGGCACCACCCTGCGCAGCCTGCGCGACGACCGTCCCACCCTCACGCTGCAGGTGCCCGCCACGCTGCAGGCGCTCACCATGCACGCCGACTGGCCGGGCTCCGACCTCACAAGCCTGCGCGCCATCTGGGCCGGCTCCAGCCTGCTGCCCGCCCCGCTCATCGAAGCCTGCCACGCGCGCGGCGTGCCGGTGTGCAATGTGTACGGCAGCACCGAGACCGGCCCGTTCTCCATCGCCCTGCCGCCCGCCCATGCCACCAGTCACCTGGGCGCCTGCGGCTGGCCCGCGCCCGGCGTACAGGTGGCGCTGCGCGACGCGGCCGGCGAGCCGGTGGGCGCTGGCCAGGTCGGCGAACTGTGGCTGCGCGCGCCCAACGTGGTGCAGCGCTACTGGCCGGACCAACCCGCCTGCGACGCCGAGGGCTTCTTCCACAGCGGTGACCTCGCGCAACAGGCGGCCGACGGCAGCTTCACCGTGGTCGGCCGCGCCAAGGACATGCTGATCTCGGGCGGTGAGAATATCTACCCCGCCGAAATCGAGAACCTGCTGGTGGAGCACCCCTGGGTGGTCGAATGTGCGGTGGTCGGCCAGGCCGACCCGCGCTGGGGCGAGGCGGTGGTGGCCGTGGTGGTGCTGCGCGACGGCGCGGCCGACGATTGGGCGGCCGCGCTGCAGGGCTTTCTGGACGGCCGGCTGGCGCGCTACAAGTGGCCGCGCCGATGGCACCGCGTGGCGGCCTTGCCCAAGACCGCGCTGGGCAAGGTGCAGAAACCGGCCGTCAGGGCCTTGCTCGAAGGCTGAGCCTCAGGCCTTGGGCTCGACGGGTGCCAGGCGCGTGGCCAGCCAGATCAGCAGCAGCACCGGCACGCCCAGACAGGCCGTGGCGATGAAGAAGGTCGGGTAGTCGTAGGCGTCGACGAAGGCACCCGAATAACCCGCGAGCCACTTGGGCGCGAGCAACATCATCGAACTGAACAACGCGTACTGCGTGGCCGAGTAGCGCACGTTGGTCAGGCCCGAGAGGTAGGCGATGAACGCGGCCGAGGCCACCCCGGCGCTGAGGTTGTCGGCGGAAATCACCAGAATCAGCGCGGTCACGTCGTGCCCGTGCCCCGCCAGCCAGGCGAACAGCAGGTTGCTCGCGGCCGAGAGCACGGCACCCAGCATGAGCACCCGCATCACGCCCAGGCGCAGCGACAGCGCACCACCGATGAAGGCGCCAACCAGCGTCATGATGACGCCGAACACCTTGGTCACGGCCGCCACCTCGTCCTTGGTGTAGCCCATGTCCACATAGAAGGGGTTGGCCATGATGCCCATCACCACGTCGCTGATGCGGTAGACACCGATCAGCGCCAGGATCAGCAGCGCCTGCTTGCCATAGCGCCGCAGAAAGTCGGCAAAGGGCTCGATCAGAGCGCCGCGCAGCCAGTCAGCGGCGTTCCTCGCGGGTGGCAAGGCCACGCGCGCGGGTTCGCGCGAGAACAGCACCGTGAGCACCCCCACGAGCATGCTCGCGGCCATCACCAGGTAGGCGGTGGTCCAGGCCGCCTGCTGGTAGAGCGCGCCGGGCGCGGTGGCCCCGGCGGTGGGCGCGATTTCCGCGCGGGCGGCGATCCACAGCACGCCTGCCCCGGCCCAGATCATGGCCAGCCGGTAACCGGTCTGATAGGTGGCCGCCAGCGCGCCCTGGTGGCGCACGTCGGCCGATTCGATGCGGAAGGCGTCCAGCGCGATGTCCTGCGTGGCCGAGGCAAACGCCACGGCCAGGGCGCACCACACGACCAGCTGGAGCTCGGTGCGCGGATCGGCCAGGGCCATGCCCACCAGCGAGGCCATGATCAACGCCTGCGACAGCAGCAACCAGCTGCGCCGCCGGCCGAGCCAGCGCGTGAGCAGCGGAATGGGCAGGCGGTCCACCAAAGGCGCCCAGCACCATTTGAAGCCGTAGGCCAGGCCGACCCAGCTCAGGTAGCCGATCGTGGTGCGGTCCAGCCCGGCCTCGCGCAGGCGAAAGCTCAGCGTGCCCAGCACCAGCAGCAGCGGCAGGCCGGCGGAGAAACCGAGCGCGAACATGCGCAGGCTGGCCGGCTCCAGGTACACCCGCAAGGTTTCGCCCCAGCTGGGCCGAGGGGGGGTGACTTCAGCGTCCGTGGGAGCAGCCTGCGGCAAGGTCGGTGGCACGGACATGGATGTGGACAAAAAGGAAGAAAGGGGCAGGCACGAACGCCCGGCTTTGTCTATTATTCACGCATGTGCCTGCTCTGCGACCTGAAGTCCCCCGCCCCTGAAGCCCCTCGGCCCGAACACGTGTGGTCGGCACGCCGCGCCTTCGTGCTGGCCGGCACCGCCGCCGCCGCGGCGTCGGCCCTGCCGGCCGTCGCGCAGGTGAACGTGGGCGAGGGCTCCACGCTGCGCAAGCTGGTGCCGGCCGATGAGCTGGAAAACGCCGCCGGCCAGCAGTACGGCCAGATGATGGCCGAGGCCAACGCCAAGAAGCTGCTGATGCCCGACGGCCACCCGCAGGTGCAGCGCCTGCGCACCATCGCGCGCCGCATCATTCCCCACTCGGCGCAATGGAACAAGCGCGCCACGCAGTGGAAGTGGGAAGTCAATCTGATCCAGAGCACGCAGATCAACGCCTTCTGCATGCCGGGCGGGAAGATCGCGTTCTACACCGGCATCCTGGAAAAGCTCGGCCTCACCGACGACGAGACCGCGATGATCATGGGCCACGAAATGGCGCATGCGCTGCGCGAGCACGCCCGCTCGCGCGTGGCCAAGAGCAACGCCACCGGCATCGGCCTGTCGATTGCGGCACAACTGCTGGGCCTGGGCCAGCTGGGAGACGTGGCCGCCAACCTCGGCACGCAGCTGCTCACCCTCAAGTTCAGCCGCGAGGACGAGACCGAGGCCGACCTGGTGGGCCTGGAACTCGCGGCCCGCTCGGGCTACCAGCCGCGCGCAAGCGTGAGCCTGTGGCAGAAGATGGCCGCCAACGGCGGGGGCTCGGGCGCGAGCTTCCTCTCCACCCACCCCAGCGGCCCTGATCGCATCCGCGAACTGGAAGCCAACGTGCCCAAGGTGCAGAGCCTCTACGAACAGGCCCGCAAGGGCTGAGCTCAGGTCCCGCGCACGTACGGGTTGCTCTGACGCTCCCGGCCGAAGGTGCTCTCCGGCCCATGGCCGGGAATGAGCACCGTGTCGTCTCCCATGGGCCAAAGGCGGCCCGTGATGCTGTCGATCAGCTGTTGGTGGTTGCCCTGCGGGAAATCGGTGCGGCCGATGCTGCCGGCGAACAGCACATCGCCCACGAATGCGCGCTTGGCCTGCGGCGAATGAAACACCACGTGGCCCGGCGTGTGCCCGGGGCAGTGCCGCACGTTCAACGTGCAATGGCCGATCTGCACCGTGTCGCCATCGGCCAGCCAGCGCGTGGGTGTGAAGGCCTCGGCCGGTGGAAAACCGAACATCGCGCCCTGCTGCGGCAGGCCCGAGATCCAGAACTGGTCGTCGGGGTGCGGGCCGATGATGGGCAGGCTCAGGCGGCGCGCGAGTTCGGCCGTGCCACCCGCGTGATCGATGTGCGCATGGGTCTGCCAGATGGCCTTGAGGTTCAGGCCCAGCCGCTGCACCTCGGCCAACAGGCGCTCCAGGTCACCGCCGGGGTCGATGACCGCCGCGTCCATGGTGTCGTCGCACCAGACGAGGGAGCAGTTCTGCGCGAACGCGGTGACAGGGACGGTGTGGTAGCGGAGCATGGCGACGGGAAAAGAAGCACGATTCTAGGTGGCATGCGGTACAACCCCTCCATGAAGAAGGCCCTCGTCCTGCTGACAACCCATGCCCTGGTCGCGCTCCTGGGCTTTGCCGCGGGCATCTATGTCCTGCCCCTGCTCATTGCGCCGCCCGCTCCCGAAGCCACCGAAGTGGGCGCGCTCGCCGCTAAAGCGCAGTTCAGCGGCCAGTTCCGACGCGACCTCGCCGGCAGCGACGCGCTGCACTGGGGCGAGGGCACGGTCTCGGTGGGGCCCACCATGGTCGCCCTCCAGGGCCGCCTGGCGCCCGGCCCGGACTACAAGCTCTACCTCGCACCCGCCTTCGTGCAGGATGAAGCCGGATTCCTTCGCATCAAGGCCGATTCGCTGCGTGTGGGCGACGTGAAGACCTTCGAGAACTTCATCGTCGCACTGCCGCCCGCGGTGGATCTGGCTCGCTACAACACAGTCGTGGTCTGGTGCGAGACCTTCAAGGAGTTCATCTCGGCGGCAGCCTACCGCTGAGCTCGCGGCTCAGCGCGCAAACAGCTTCGCCACCAGCTCGCGAACCCAGCGGTGCAAGGGGTTGTTGTGCGTGCGGTCGTGCCACATGAGCACGACGTTGAGCCTGTCGAGTTGCAAAGGAGGCTCGAAGATGCGCACCGGCGCGATGTCGGTGAAGCGCTGCACCAGGCGCTCCGGCAAGGTCGCGATGAGGTCGGTCTGCGCAATCACGAAGGGGATGCCCAGGAAGGTGGGCTTGGAGAGCACCACACGGCGCTGCATGCCGACGTTGTGCAGCGCGTCGTCCACCAGCGCGTTGTACATGGTGGCGCCCTCGCCCGGCTCGATGGCGACGTGGCCGTATTCGCAGAAGCGCTCCAGCGACAACGGGCGCTCGAACATCGGGTGGCCCGTTCGAGCGATGCCCACCAGGCGGTCGGTGAACAACGGTCGCGTGCGGATGTTCTCCGGTGGCGTGGGGAAATAGGACAGCGCCAGATCGATGTCGCCCCGGCTCATGATCTCGCCGAGCCGGCGCGGGTTGGGGTTGATGAGGCGCAGCGAGACGTCGGGCGCCTCGCGCTCGAGCGCGGCCATCAGCGTGGGCATGACCACGAAATCGATGTAGTCGACCACGATCATGGTGATGACCTGGCTGGCATGCGCGGGATCGAACGGCGCCTGTTCGTGGATCAGCACGTCCACGCTGCGCAGCACCTTCTCCACGTGCGGAATGAGCTCTCGCGCGCGCACGGTCGGAATGAGCGCGTTGCCCGATTTGATGAGCAGTGGGTCGTGGAACATCACGCGCAACTTGGCCAGGGCCAGGCTCATGGAGGACTGGCTGATGTCCAGCAGGTTGGCTGCGCGCGTCACGTGGCACTCGCGCATCAGCGCGTCGAAGGCGACGAGCAGGTTCAGGTCGGCGTCGCGCAGTCGCATGGGCAAATCCTTGTGGTGGGGCTCTTGCCGGCCCGGTGTCTCCCGGCTCCATTGTGCCTATCCAGAGGTCGATAACGGCTATCGGCTGAGGCAATTGCCCCCTGGCACAGGCTGCGCCTTTAATGCGCTTTCTCGAGCGGGCATTGGAGACAACCACACATGACCCGCGTTTTCAAACGACGCATGTGCCGCCTGGGCCGTCGCGTCCGCTTCATCATCCGAGGAGTCAACCATGGGCACCATCCCCACCATCCGTGTCACCCGCGAAGAGATGCGCAAGCGCGTCGCCCTGTTCAGCGAGCTCAAGGGCTCTGACGGCGGCCTGCCGGACAGCCGCTACCCCAGCGCCGAGCGCACGCTCTACAACATCATCGGTTTCCAGCCGCCCGAGGGCGATCCGGACAAGCACTCGCCGGTGGGCGCGAACTCTGCACAAAACGCGGCGATCAAGATCAACGAAGGTTTCAACATGGGCATGTGCGAGACCTCGCCCGGCAAGGGCCCGATGATGCACAACCACGACACCAACGAGACCTTCATGCCGCTGACCGGCCGCTGGCGCTGTTCGTGGGAAGTGGACGGCCGGGTGGAAGCCTTCGAGCTGGGCCCACGCGACGTAATTTCGTTTCCCGCCGGCGTGCAGCGCCGCTTCGAGAACATCACCTTCGAGGAACCCAACAGCACGCATTGGCTGCTGTTCGTGATCGGCGGCAACCAGCCGGAGGCTGAGTTCTCGCCGCAGGCCATGGAAGAGCTGAAAGCCAAGGGCTACGTCGATGCCAACGGCAGCTTCTGAGCCCACCATGCGCGAGCTGCTGTCGCAACTCGAGGCCCGCCACGACTGGCGCTCGCTGACGGTCGATGGCCACGAGTGGCGCTGGCTGGACACGCAGGCCGAAGGGCCTGCCACCATCCTGCTGCCGGGCTCGGTGGGCGACAGCGCGATGTTCGTGCGCACCCTGCTCTCGCTCGGTCAGCGCCTGCGCCTGATCGCGGTGACCTACCCGGCGCTGTCCGACCCGGCGCAGCTGGCCGATGGCCTGGCCGCCGTGGTTCAGCACCTGGGCCTGCCGCCTGGCCGTGTGGTGAGTTCGTCGTTCTCGGCCTACTGGCTGCAGTTCTACGGCCTGCGCCATCCGCAGAATGTCACGTCCCTGGTCTTGGGCAATGGCTTCGTGGACGGCACCGACCTGGCCGCCAACCCGATGTTCGACCGGGCGTTCGTGGAGGGCATCAGCGCGCAGGACCTGCACAGCGAGTGGCTCACGCGCGTTCGCGCCGCGCCCACCGCGCCGCTGCAGCAATTGCAGGAAATCATGCTGGCCGAGCGGCAGTCGCCACTGAACCTGCAAGCCCGCTTCCTGGGCGTGGTACGTTCAAAGGCCTGCCCTCCCCTGCCCTTGCCCGACACGGCCATCACAGTGCTCGATTGCGACGACGACCCCTTGATTCCGCCTCACGTGCGCGAACGTTTGCGGCAGCAATACCCGGGGGCGCGCCATGTGAGCCTGCCCAGTGGTGGCCACTACCCCCATGTGCTGAACCCCCAAGGCTACGAAGACCTGCTCACCCATCCCACGTAACCCCGACAACCAGGAGACAAGAATGAAAATCAAACAACTGCTCACCCTCACCGCGCTGGCCGCGGCCATCGGCGGCGCCAGCGCCGCCAGCTTCACGCTGCGCATGGGCGGCGGCCACCCCACCGGCCTGACCTACGTGGGCGTGTACGACACCTACTTCGCCACCGAAGTCGGCAAGCGCGTGAAGGAAAAGACCGGTCACGACATCCGTTTCATCAAGGCCTGGGGCGGCAGCGTCGCCAAGGTCGATGGCGTGATCGAGGCCGTGCAGAAAGGCACGCTGGACATCGGCCTGTCGCCCATCGGCTTCGAACAATCGCGCGCCGGCCTGCTGAACTACAGCGCCTACGTGCCCTTCACCTCCCCCGACCCGGTGCTGCAGCAGAAGGTGTCCAACCGCATGATCAAGGAAGTGCCGGCCCTGCAGGCCAGCATGAAGCCCTACAACAGCCACGTGCTCGGCGCCATGACCTCGGAAGCCTATGGTGTGACGACCAAGTTCGACTGGAACAGCGTGGCCGAACTCAAGGGCAAGCGCATCGCCCTGGCGGGCACCAATGCCCCGCTGTTCATTCCGCTGGGCGCGGTGCCGGTCACGCTGGGCATCGGCGAGCACTACCAGGCGATCCAGAACGGCCTGGCCGACGGCAGCCTGTTCTACATCTCCGGCCTCGAGGCTTTCAAGCTGCAGGAAGTTGCCAAGGTGTTCAACAAGACCGGCTTCGGCTCGCTGAGCACGCTGGTCGCGTTCATGAACCTGGACACGCGCGCCAAGCTGCCCAAGGAGGTGGTCGCCATCATCGACGAAGTGGCCGAGGAGTCGTCCATGCGAGTGGCCGAGATCAGCAAGCAGCGCGACATCGAGGTGGAAACGCGCGCCAAGGCCGCTGGCGTCAAGGTCAACACCCTGCCCGACGCGGAGAAGAAGCGCTGGGCCGAGCTGCTCAAGGACCTGCCCGGCAAGGCCGCCAAGGAGCTCGACGGCAAAGGCCAACCCGCCACCGAGGTGCTCAAGACCTACGTGCGCTTCCTGAACGAGGCCGGCTACAAGTTCCCGATCGACTACCCGCTCTGAGCGACGGCACCGCGCTCTGGTGACCACCCTCCCATCATCCGGCCGGACCACCCGTTCATGGCTGATCTGGCTCACCGCGATCGCGTGCCTGCCGCCACTGGGCCTCAACCTGCTCGTGCCGCTGGATGTGGCACTGCGCGATGCCCTCGGGCTCACGGCGGCGCAGGGCCAGGCAGCGATCGCACTCTACGTGCTGGGGCTGGCCATCGGCCAACCCCTGGCAGGGGTGAGCGCCGACCGCTGGGGGCGCCGTGGCACCCTGGTGGCGGGGCTGCTGCTGGCCCTGGCCGGCAGCGCGGCGGCCGCCCTGGCGCCGGACGCCGGCGTGCTGCTGCTGGGCCGTGGACTCACCGGGCTGGGTCTGAGCGTGGTGCTGGTGGTGCCTCGCGCCACGCTGCGCGACCTGTGCAGTGGCGTGGCGCTGCAGCGCGGCATGGCCATCATCTCGGTGGCCTTTGCGCTCACGCCCGCCGTGGCGCCGGTGCTGGGCTGGGCACTCCTGGTCTGGGGCGGGGGCTGGCGCGTGGCGCTGGGCGTGGTCCCGGTGTTGATCGCGCTGGGCGTGGTGCTCGCCGGCTGGCGCCACACGGAAACCCGACCCAGCGGCACCACCCCGCCGGACTGGGACACGCTGGGCGTGCTCTGGCACCACCGCGTGCCGCGCTGGGTGGCGCTGGGTTTTGCCGCGATCAGCTCGGTGTTCTTCCTGCTGATCGCCCAAGGTCCGGCAGCGCTGCGCGAGTCCGTGGGCCTGGACGGGCGCGAGATCGCCTGGGTGCTGGGCGGAACCTACCTGGGCTTTCTGGGTGGCAGCCTTTGGGCCATGCGCCAGGCGCGCCTCTGGAGTGGCCTGGCGCTGTGCACCTGGGGCGCCGGCCTGTCGGCGCTGGGCGTGATCGCGATCCTGGCATGTGCCTGGTGGCCCTCGCCCCTGGCGTGGATCATCGGCATGCTGGCCTACTCGGCGGGCCATGGCGTGATCTTTCCATCGGCGCTGAGCGTGGTGATGCAGGCCCTGCCCTCGCGAGCCGGCATGGCAGCGGCCTTTACCGGCATGCTGCAAATGGCGGTGGGCGCGGTGGTCAGCGGTGGGGCCGCCCTGCTGCCAGGCACCGCCACCCAGAGAACGGCCGTGGTGGCGCTGATCATGGTCGGCATGGGCCTGCTCGCCCTGCTCGCGGCCCATCGTCAAGGCGCCAGCGCGCGCCGTGAAAAAGATGCGTGAAGCTGAAAAACAAGGAGATTGAATGAAAACCTGGACCGATCGGGCCCTGCTGGGGCTGCATGTGGCGGGCGCCGTTGTGCTCGCCATCCTGACGCTGGTGATCTGCTACGACGTGGCAGGCCGCCTGTTGTTCAACCGCCCCTTCGCGGGCACCGCCGAGCTCGCGGGCGTGGGGCTGGTGCTGCTGACCTTCATGCAGGCGCCATACGTGATCCGCGAGCGCAAGCTGCTGCGCGTCACCTTCTTCCTGGATCGGCTGTCGCCGGCGGTGCGCAGCCAGCTCAATGCCTTCACCTACCTGCTGGGCGCGGCGTTCTTCATCGCCATGGTGATCGCGTCCTGGGAGCCCTCGCTGGCGGGCTGGAACAGCGGCGAGTTCTTTGGCAACGACGCTTTCCGCATCCCCGCGTGGCCGCTGCGCTTCGGCTCCATCGTGCTGTGGGTGGTGGCCGCGCTGGTGTGCATCGGCTTCGTCGCCGAAGGCGTGCGCGGCCGCCTGGGCGTCCAGGAAGAAGAACAACTGCCGGAATAGGAAACAGACCATGTCTCTCGAAATGTGGAGCGGCCTGATCGCGCTGCTCGTCCTCGTCGTGGTGGGCGTGCCCATCGTCTTCGCTTTCGCCGCCTCGGCCGCGCTGGGCCTGTACTTCGCGCTGGGCGGTGTCGACCCGATGATCAACCTGCTGCAGCAGTCCGCGCTCTCGGGCATCAAGGAATACAACTTCATCGTGATCCCCTGCTTCACGGTGATGGGCATGCTGATCGCGCACTGCGGCGCGGCCAGCGACCTGTTCAACGTGGTCAACCGAGGGCTGCGGGGCGTACCGGGCCGCCTGGCGGTGGCGACCGTGGGCGGCAACGCGGTGTTCGCCGCCGTGACCGGCGTGGGCGTGGCCGCCGCCGCGGCCTTCAGCCATGTCGCTTACCCGGCCATGCGCGAGGCGCGCTACAGCCGCAGCTTCGCCACGGGCTGCATCGCCGGCAGCTCCGTGCTCGGGCTGTTGATCCCGCCCTCCGTGTTCATGATCGTCTGGGCCATCCTCACCGAGCAGTCGGTCGGCAAGCTGTTCGCCGCTGGTGTGTTCCCGGGCCTGCTGCTGGCCTTCATGTATGCCGTGTATTGCATGGTCTACGCCAAGCTGCGGCCTTCGGCAGCCCCCGAAATCGCGAGCGAGGACCGCGTCGCCCTCACCCGGGCCCAGATCGGCGGCTCGCTCGGCGTAGGCCTTCTGATCGCGGTGACGCTGGGCGGCATCTGGTTCGGCTACTTCACCCCCACCGAGGGCAGCGCCATCGGCCTGGTGGGCTCGGCCGTCCTGGCCTGGGCCAAGGGCATGCGCTGGCGCGGCGTGTTCGACGCTTTCGTCGAGTCCGGCCGCACCGTCACGCCCATCATGTTGTTGCTGTTGACGGCCACGATCTACAGCAAGCTCATTGCGCTCAATGGCGTGCCACAGGAGGTGCAGGGCCTGCTGGCGTCCATGGGCCTGGGCACCGGGGGAACGCTGCTGTTCATGGTGGTGGTGTGGTTCGTCCTGGGCGCGATGATCGACAGCATCTCCATCATGCTGCTGACGGTGCCGATCTTCTGGCCGGTGGCCACGGCCCTGGGCATCGACCCGATCACGTTCGCGCTGATCGGCATCCTGGTGATCGAGGCCGGCGTGCTCACGCCCCCCTTCGGCATCGGTGTGTTTGTGGTCAAGGCCGCCATCCCGGACCGCAACATCAAGGTCAGCGAGATCTTCATGGGCTCGGTGCCGTACTGGGTGCTGATCCTGTTCCTGGCCTGGCTGATCTACGTCTGGCCAGCGCTGGCCACCTGGCTGCCGTCGCACATCTGAGTGCGAACGGCGTCCGGCAGCAGCGGCGTGCTCAGGGCACGCTGCGCTGCTTGAGCGACAGGACCGACAGACCGGCGGCGATGAAGGTGAGGCCCGCACCCACGTTCACACCGCGCACCACCTTCGGCCGCGCCTGCAGCCAGCCCGCCAGGCGGGACGCGAAGCCGCCCATGAGCGCGAAGATCACCGCCGTCATCAGCGCGAAGATCGCGCCGTAGACCAGCATCTGCACCACCACCGGGCCACGCCCCGCGCTCACGAACTGGGGCAGGAAAGCAAGCACGAACAGGCCCGGCTTGGGGTTGAGCACGTTGGACAACACGCCCGTGAGCAGCACCTTGCGCAGCGGCACGCGCGCCGAGGGCTTGAACGAAATCAGGTCACCGGCGACCAGCGCCTTGCAACCCAGCCACAGCAGGTACAGCGCGCCCACCACCTTCACGGCCCAGAACGCCTCGGGCGAGCCCTGGATGATGAGCGACAGGCCGAAGGTGGCCGCGAGCGTGTGGAACAGGATGCCCAGCCCCGCGCCGAAGGCCGAGAGTGCGGCGGCCAGTGGGCCCTGGCTCAGGCCCCGGCCGATGGCCAGGATGTTGTCGGGCCCGGGCGACACCACCACCAGGGTGCAGGCGGCCACGTAGGCCAGCAGGATCTCCGTCGGGAACATGGACCGCTCCTTCGCTCAGTGTTGGAAGTCGTATTCGATCGTCAGCGGCGCGTGGTCGGAAAACTTCTCGCCCTTGTAGATGGACTCGCTGCGCGCGAGCGCTGCCATGGCCGGCGTGGCGAGGTGGTAGTCCAGCCGCCACCCCACGTTGTTCGCGTAGGCCTGGCCCCGATTGCTCCACCATGTGTAGCAGGTGTCGGTGGTGTCGGGCTGCAGCCGGCGGTAGACGTCCACCAGCCCGGCCTCGTCGAGCAACTTCGTCATCCAGGCCCGTTCTTCGGGCAGGAAGCCGCTGTTCTTCTGGTTGCTGCGCCAGTTCTTCAGGTCTTTCTGCTGGTGGGCGATGTTCACGTCGCCGCACAGGATGAACTCGCGCCCACCCTTGAGCGCCTGCAGATGGGGGTAGAAGCCATCGAGAAAGCGGTATTTGGCTTCCTGCCGCTCGGGGCCCGAGGAGCCGCTGGGGAAATAGACGCTCAGGATGGAGAGCTTGCGCTGGGGCGTGTCGAAGCGCAGTTCGGTGAAGCGGCCCTCGGCGTCGAACTCGGGTGAACCGTAGCCGATGATCACGTCGCTCGGCTCGTGGCGGGTGTACACCGCCGTGCCCGAGTAACCTTTTTTCTGGGCGTAGTGGAAGTGCCCCTTGAGGCCGGCGATTTCTTCAAAGCGGCCGCTCACGTCGGCAGCCTGGGCCTTGACCTCCTGCACGCAAATACAATCGGGCCGGTGCGCGGCGAGCCATTTCTCCAGCCCCTTGGTGGTGGCGGAACGGATGCCGTTGAGGTTGAGGCTGGTCAGTTTGAACAAGGATCTCTCCATGGTGTTGGATACAGGCGCGGCGAAGGCCGGCGCGCCCGATGCTGCGCTCGCGCAGGAATTCGTGCAGTTTTGCGTCGATGCCGGCGTGTTGCGCTTTGGTGAATTCAAGACCAAGGCCGGGCGCATGAGCCCTTATTTCTTCAACGCCGGTCTGTTCGACGACGGCGCCAAGCTGGGCCGGCTCGCACAATTCTATGCAAAAGCCCTGGTCGCCAGCGGCATCGAGTTCGACATGATCTTCGGCCCGGCCTACAAGGGCATTCCGCTGGGCGCGGCCGTGTCCATCGAGCTCGCGCGGCTGGGCCGCAATGTGCCCTTCGCCTACAACCGCAAGGAAGCCAAGGACCATGGCG
Organism: Hydrogenophaga sp. FG152; assembly: GCF_057809615.1. Taxonomy (NCBI): domain Bacteria; kingdom Pseudomonadati; phylum Pseudomonadota; class Betaproteobacteria; order Burkholderiales; family Comamonadaceae; genus Hydrogenophaga; species Hydrogenophaga sp. FG152. The sequence goes on from NZ_JBMDKH010000007.1 coordinate 74,434, forward strand.
AAGGCGGCACGCTGGTGGGCGCGCCGCTCAAGGGCCGCGTGCTGATCGTCGACGACGTGATGTCCGCGGGCACCGCGGCGCGCGAATCCATCGCACTCATCCGCGCCGCTGGCGCCACGCCACACGCCATCGCGATCGCACTGGACCGCCAGGAAAAGGCCACCGAGGTCGGCAACGACGGCCAGGTGCGCGACGTGAACCACAGCGCTGTGCAATATGTCCAGCGCGAGCTGGGCATGCAGGTCTGCACGATTGCGAGGCTGGCCGATTTGCTGCACTATTTGACCGCCCGCTCTGGCGGTGAGTTCGATTCGCACCGCGAACGGGTGCTGGCCTACCGGCAACGCTACGGCGTGTCCTGACCCTTCTTCCACGATGACCCTGCACCACCCCTTGCTCTCTGTTCTCTCCCGTCGCCTGTGGCTGGCCGGCGGCGCGCTGTTGCTCGGCGGGGGCCTGTGGGACACGGCACACGCGCAGGCGGGCATGTACACCTGCAAGGATGCCAAGGGCAATACCATCGTTCGAGACCGCCCCATCGTCGAATGCCTGGACCGTGAGCAGCAGCAACTGGGCAACAGCGGCACCGTGCGCAAGACGCTGCCGCCGAGCTACACCGCCGACGAGCGTGCCAGGCTCGACGCCCAGCGCAAGCAGGAAGAGGAACAGCGCAGCCGCCTGCAGGAAGAGAAGCGCCGCGAGCGCGCCCTGATGATCCGCTATCCCAACCAGGGGGTGCACGACAAGGAGCGGGCCGACGCCCTGGCGCAGATCGACGAGGTCATCGGCGCGGTGAACAAGCGCGAACTGGCGCTGGTGGCGCAACGCAAGGACATCAACGTCGAGCTGGAGTTCTACCAGAACGACGTCAGCAAGGCGCCCAACTGGCTCAAGCGCAAGATCGAAGACAACGAGAAGCAGATGGTGGTGCAGAAGCGCTTCCTGGACGAGCAGGTCCAGGAAAAACAGCGCATCAACGCCCGCTTCGACGAAGAGCTGGCCAAGCTGCGCCAGCTCTGGACGGCCGCAGGCGGCAGCCGCACCGGCGTCGGCAGCCCGGCATCCGCCGGGCGCTGACCCTCAACCGAGTCTCTGGCGCAGCAGGTCGTTGACCTGTTGCGGGTTGGCCTTGCCCTTGCTTGCTTTCATGGCCTGGCCGACCAGGGCGTTGAACGCCTTGTCCTTGCCGGCGCGGAACTGCTCGACCATCTCGGCGTTGACGGCCATCACCTCGTCGATGATCTTCTCCAGCGCGCCGCTGTCGTTCATCTGCCTGAGGCCCTTGGCCTCGATGACGGCGTCCACCTCGCGGCCCTCGCCGGTCCACAGGGCGTCGAAGACCTGCTTGGCGGCGTTGTTCGACACCGTGCCATCGGCGATGCGCCCGATCACGGCCGCCAGTTGCGCGGCGCTCACCGGCACGCCGGCGATGTCGCGCTCCTCGGCGTTGAGCCGGCGCGAGACCTCGCCCATGATCCAGTTGCTGACGAGCTTGGCCTGGCCGCTGGCCTGGGCCGCCGCCTCGAAGTAGGCGGCCATCGCCGGGCTTTGCGTGAGCGTGGTGGCGTCGTACTCGGGCAGGCCGTAGTCGCGCACCAGGCGTTCGGCCATCGCGCGCGGCAGCTCGGGCATGGCGGCCTTCACCTGTTCCACCCAGTCGCGCGCGATCACCAGCGGCGGCAGGTCCGGGTCGGGGAAGTAGCGGTAATCGGCCGCGTCTTCCTTGGTGCGCATGGCGCGCGTCTCGCCGGTGTCGGGATCGAACAGCACGGTGGCCTGCTGGATCGCGTGGCCGTCCTCGATCTGCTCGATCTGCCAGCGCACCTCGTAATCAATGGCCTGCTGCATGAATTTGAAGCTGTTCAGGTTCTTGATCTCGCGGCGCGTGCCCAGCGGTGCGCCGGGCTTGCGCACCGAGACGTTGGCGTCGCAGCGGAACGAGCCTTCCTGCATGTTGCCGTCGCAGATGCCGATCCAGGTGACGATCTTGTGCAGCTCCTTCGCGTAGGCCACGGCCTCGGCGCTGGAGCGGATGTCGGGCTCGGTCACGATCTCCAGCAGCGGCGTGCCGGCGCGGTTGAGGTCGATGCCGCTCTGGCCGATGAAGTCCTCGTGCAGGCTCTTGCCCGCGTCTTCTTCCAGGTGCGCGCGCACCAGGCGCACGGTCTTCTTCTCGTCACCGAGGAAGAACGAGACCTCGCCGCCCTGCACCACCGGGATCTCGAACTGGCTGATCTGGTACCCCTTGGGCAGGTCGGGGTAGAAGTAGTTCTTGCGCGCGAACACGCTCTGCTCGGCGATGTGCGAACCCAGCGCCAGACCCAGGCGGATGGCAAGTTCGACGGCCGCGCGGTTCATGACCGGCAGCGTGCCGGGCAGGGCCAGGTCCACCGCGCAGGCCTGCGTGTTGGGCTCGGCACCGAAGGCGGTGGGCGCGCGGCTGAATATCTTGGATTGCGTGGCGAGCTGGGCGTGGGTCTCGAAACCGATCACCACCTCGTAGCCGCCGACCAGAAGGGATTTGCTGGAACTCATGTCAATAGCCTTGCGGAACGCGGGTGTGCCAGTCAGTCGCCTGCTGGAAGGCATGCGCGGCCTGCAGCAGCGGGCCTTCCTGGAAGTGGTTGCCCACGAGCTGCAGGCCCACCGGCAGGCCCCCCGCGCCGAAGCCGGCGGGCACGCTCATGCCGGGCAGGCCGGCGAGGCTGGTGGAGAGGGTGTAGATGTCGGCCAGGTAATTGGCCACCGGGTCGTTGCTCTTTTCGCCGAGCTTCCAGGCCACGGTGGGGGCCACCGGGCCGGCGATCAGGTCGCACCGCGCGAACGCGGCCTGGAAGTCCTGCGCGATCAGGCGGCGGATCTTCTGCGCCTGCAGGTAGTACGCGTCGTAGTAGCCATGGCTGAGCACGTAGGTGCCGATCATGATGCGGCGCTGCACCTCGGGCCCGAAGCCTTCGCTGCGCGACTTCTTGTACATGTCGGTCAGGTCTTCGTACTGCGCGGCGCGGTGGCCGAACTTCACGCCGTCGAAACGGCTGAGGTTGGAGCTGGCCTCGGCTGGCGCAATGATGTAGTAGACCGGGATGGAGAGCTCGGTGCGCGGCAGCGAGACCTCGACCAGCGTGGCGCCGAGCTTTTCATACTCCGCCAGCGCGGCGCGCACGGTGGCGAGCACGTCGGGCGCGCAGCCTTCGCCGAAGAATTCCTTGGGCAGGCCGATGCGCAGGCCCTTGAGCGGCTGGGCGGCGGTGGCGCCTTCGCGCGGCTGGCCAAGCAGCGCGGTGTAGTCCTCGGCCGGGTGGTCCAGGCTGGTGGAATCGCGGTCGATGTCGGGGCCGGCCATGGCGCTGAGCAGCACCGCGCAGTCGGCGGCGCTGCGCGCCATCGGGCCGGCCTGGTCCAGGCTGGAGGCGAAGGCCACCATGCCGTAGCGCGAGCAGCGGCCGTAGGTGGGCTTGATGCCGGTGACGCCGCAGAAGCTGGCCGGCTGGCGGATCGAGCCGCCCGTGTCGGTGCCGGTGACGGCGGGCGCCAGGCGCGCGGCCACGGCCACGGCGGAGCCGCCCGAGGAGCCGCCGGGTACGCGCGTGGTGTCCCAGGGGTTGTGCACCGCGCCGAAGGCCGAGTTCTCGTTGCTGCCGCCCATGGCGAACTCGTCGCAGTTGAGCTTGCCCAGCGTCACCGCGCCCTGCGCGGCCAGGCGCTGCACCACGGTCGCGTCGAACGGGCTCTGGTAACCCGCCAGCATCTTCGAACCGGCGGTGGTGGCGAAGTCCTTGGTGACGAAGATGTCCTTGTGCGCCAGCGGCACGCCCAGCAACGGTGTGCGTTCGCCAGCGGCGATGCGCGCGTCAGCCGCGCGGGCCTGCGCCAGCGAGGCATCTTCATTGAAGGCCAGGTAAGCGCCCAGCGACGCGTGCTGCTGCGCGCGCGCCAGCAGGTGCTGCGTGGCTTCGAGGCTGCTGGTTTTCTTGTCCGCGATGGCGGCGGCGAGGTCGGACACGCCCAGGGTATGCAGATCGTTCATTCGATCACCTTGGGCACGAGGAACAGGCCGCGTTCGACCGCCGGGGCGCTCTTCTGGTTGGCTTCGCGGTCGTTGGGCTCGCTCGCCACGTCCGGGCGCAGGCGCAGCGAGACGTGGTCGATCACCGCCGTGGGATGGGCCAGGGGCTCCACGCCGGTGGTATCCACCGCGTTCATCTGCTCGACGATGTCGAAAAAGCCATTGAGCTGGGTGCGCATGGTCTCGCTCTGCGCGCCGGAGAGCTCCAGGCGCGCGAGGTTGGCGATGCGCTCAATGTCGGACTGGGTCAGGGACATGGCAAAAGAGGGTTCCGGATGGGGAAGAGACGCACCGTCTGCAGGTTTTCCGCCCTGAAACGGCTTGTAACTGGACAAAATGCACCCTGTTTGCGCGCAGTTGTACACAGGGGATACGGTATTATCCAAGGTTTAACGGCAGCGCCCGTGCCGTTGCGGTTTTCGCCTAGGAATCAACCACTTAGCACCGATGCCCGGCCAACGACCCGGCCCCATACCCGGCGACGAGCGCGCACAGCCGCGCCCGTGCCCCACAGGACCCATGCACCATGTTTGAAGCTTTTCGTCGGCAATTTTCGACCGACCTGGCCATCGACCTCGGCACCGCCAACACCCTCATCTACGTTCGCAACAAGGGCATCGTGCTCGACGAGCCCTCCGTCGTGTCCATCCGCCACGAAGGCGGCCCTCAGGGCAAGAAGACCATCCAGGCGGTCGGCCACGAGGCCAAGGCCATGCTGGGCAAGGTGCCAGGCAACATCGAGGCCATCCGTCCCATGAAGGACGGCGTGATCGCCGACTTCACCGTCACCGAGCAGATGCTCAAGCAGTTCATCAAGATGGTGCACCCGCGCTCGATGTTCAAGCCGAGCCCGCGCATCATCATCTGCGTGCCCTGCGGCTCGACCCAGGTCGAGCGCCGCGCCATCCGCGAATCGGCCCTGGGTGCCGGTGCCAGCGAGGTCTACCTGATCGAGGAACCCATGGCCGCAGCCATCGGCGCCGGCCTGCCGGTGTCGGACGCCTCCGGTTCCATGGTGGTCGACATCGGCGGTGGCACCACCGAGGTGGGCGTCATCAGCCTGGGCGGCATGGTCTACAAGGGCAGCGTGCGCGTGGGCGGTGACCGCTTCGACGACGCCATCATTGCCTACATCCGCCGCAACTACGGCATGCTGATCGGCGAGCCCACGGCCGAAGCCATCAAGAAACAGATCGGCTCGGCCTTCCCCGGCAGCGAAGTCAAGGAAATGGAAGTCAAGGGCCGCAACCTCTCCGAGGGCGTACCGCGCAGCTTCACCATCTCCAGCAACGAGATCCTCGAAGCCCTGACCGACCCGCTCAACAACATCGTCACGGCCGTGAAGATGGCGCTGGAGCACACGCCGCCCGAGCTGGGCGCCGACATCGCCGAGCGCGGCATGATGCTCACCGGCGGCGGCGCGCTGCTGCGCGACCTCGACCGCCTGCTGGCCGAAGAAACCGGCCTGCCGGTGCTGGTGGCAGAAGAGCCGCTCACCTGCGTGGTGCGCGGTTGCGGCATGGCCCTGGAGCGCATGGAGCGCCTGGGCACGATCTTCACCAGCGAATAAACCCCGGCCGCCGCCCGGCGGCCGCGCCTCCCCACCACCGACCAGACCCCTCCGAGCGCCATGCCACTGGGCACCCTGGACCGCACCCCGCCCCCGTTCTTCAAGCAGGGTCCGTCGGCCCTGTCCAAGCTGGTGGTGTTCAGCGCCCTGGCGCTGTTCCTGATGGTGGCCGACCTGCGCTTTCGGCTCACCGAGCCGATCCGCACGGCCATGGCCGTGGTGCTCTACCCGGTGCAATGGGCGGTGCTGCAGCCGGTGCAGCTGGCCTCCATGGCGGGCGGTTACTTCACCTCGCTGCACGCCGCGCAGAAGAGCGAAGGCGAGGCGCTGCAGCGCCTGGCGGTGCAGGCCGAGCGCAGCCTGCAGCTGGAGCAGATCACCCTGGAAAACCAGCGCTTGCGCGAATTGCTGGCCATGCGCGAGCGCATCGGCACCCAGGCCATCGGTGCCCAGGTGCTGTACGACGCGGCCGACCCCTACTCGCGCAAGATCGTGATCGACCGCGGCCAGACGCACGGCATCGAGGCCGGCTCCCCGGTGGTCGATGAAAGCGGCGTGCTGGGCCAGGTCACGCGGGTCTACCCACTGGTGGCCGAGGTCACGCTGCTGATCGACCGCGATCAGGCCATCCCCGTGCTCAACACGCGCACCGGCGTGCGCAGCGTGGCCTATGGCCAACCGTCCACCAGCGGCGACGGCCTGGAGCTGCGCTACACCCTGGCCAGCGCCGACATCGCCGAAGGCGACCTCCTCTCCACCAGCGGGGTGGACGGCGTCTACCCCGCCGGCCTGCCGGTGGCGCGCGTGACCCTGGTCGAGCGCCAGGCCGAGTCCTCGTTCGCGCGCATCCTGTGCGAGCCCCTGGCCCGCGTGCAGGGCACGCTGCACGTGCTGGTGCTGGGCTCCATCGCGGCCTCGGTCCCGCCCTCCCCCCTGGCCGAAACCGCCGACACCCCCCGCCCGGCGCGCGCCAACCGCCCCGGTGTCCGGAGCTCCGCGCCATGATCATGCGACCCGGCCAGCAGCTGTTGCTGCCCGCCAACCCCGGCTTCATCTGGTTCAGCCTGCTGGCCGCGCTGGTGTTCAACATGCTGATGAACATGGGCCTGTTCGGCCGCGCTGCCTGGGTGCCCGACCTGCTGGCCGTGGTGCTGGTGTTCTGGAGCGTGCACCAGCCGCTGCGCATCGGCGTGGGGGTGGCCTTTGCCTTCGGCCTGGCCATGGACGTGCACCAGGGCGCCCTGCTCGGGCAGCACGCGCTGGCGTACACCGCGCTCGGCTTCCTCGGCATCTCCATGCACCGGCGCCTGCTCTGGTTCAGCGTGCCCAACCAGTCGGTGCAGGTGCTGCCGCTGTTCGTGGCCGCGCACGTGCTTGAACTGCTGGTGCGCATGGCCGCCGGTGGCAGCTTCCCCGGCGTGTTCTACCTGCTGGCCCCGGTGATCGAGGCCGCGCTCTGGCCGGTGGTGAGCGTGCTGCTGCTGGCGCCGCAGCGCCGCGCGCCCAACCCCGACGACAACAGACCGCTATGAGCACCCCCCGCGCCGCCTTCGGCGTCACCCCCCAAGGGGCGCCAGCTGCGGCCCGGCAAAGCCGGTTCCGCGCTGGCACTGGCCGCGGGTCGGCAAACTCACGCGGTCTTCGCCATCTCGGATAAAACACGGTCATGACGGAAATCCGCAACGTCGAAGCCGATCTGGCGCAGTTCCGCACCCGGGCGCTGCTGATCGGCCTCACGGTGGTGTTCGCGTTCGGGCTGATCGCCTCTCGCATGGTCTACCTGCAGGTGATCCGCCACGAGGACCTGGCGGCGCAGGCCGAGAGCAACCGCACGGCCGTGCTGCCGGTGGTGCCCAACCGAGGGCAGATCCTGGACCGCAAGGGCCGCATCCTGGCCACCAACTACTCGGCCTACACGCTGGAGATCACGCCCTCGCGCGTGGAGGACATGGACGCCACCATCGCCGGCCTGAGCGAGCTGGTGGAGGTCACCCCGCGCGACCAGCGCCGCTTTCGCAAGCTGCTGGAGGAATCGCACCGCTTCGACTCGCTGCCGCTGCGCACCCGCCTGACCGACGTGGAGGTCGCGCGCTTCACGGCGCAGCGCTACCGCTTCCCTGGCGTGGACGTGCGCGCACGCCTGCTGCGCCAGTACCCCAATGGCGAGGTGGCGAGCCACGTGATCGGCTACATCGGGCGCATCAACCAGCGCGAGACCGAGCTCATCGCCGACTGGCCCGAAGAAGACCAGGCCAACTACCGCGGCACCGAGTACATCGGCAAGCTCGGCGCAGAGCAGAGCTACGAGCGCGAGTTGCACGGCATCACCGGCTTCCAGCGCGTGGAGACCTCGGCCGGCGGGCGCGCCGTGCGCTCGCTGGCCAACACGCCGGCCACGCCGGGCAACGCCGTGGTGCTGTCGATCGACATCCAGCTGCAGAAGCTGGTGGAGGACATGTTCGGCGAGCGGCGCGGTGCGCTGGTGGCGATCGACCCGCGCTCGGGCGAGGTGCTGGCCTTCGTCAGCAAGCCCACCTTCGACCCCAACCTGTTCGTCGAGGGCATCGACGTGGAGAACTGGCGCGCGCTCAACGAGTCGATGGACAAGCCCTTGCTGAACCGGGCCCTGCGCGGCACCTACCCGCCCGGCTCCACCTACAAGCCCTTCATGGCGCTGGCCGCGCTCGAAACAGGCTCGCGCAGCGCGAGCCTGGTGATGAACGACCCCGGCTACTGGATGTTCGGCGGCCACCGCTTCCGCAGCCACGGCGACGGCCTGGGCGCGGTCGACATGCACCGCGCCATCGTCAAGTCCAGCAACACGTACTTCTATTCGCTGGCCAACGACATGGGCGTGGACGCCATGCACGACTTCATGAAGCCGCTGGGCTTCGGTCAGATCACCGGCATCGACCTCAAGGGCGAGGTGCGCGGCGTGCTGCCCAGCCAGGCCTGGAAGCGCAACACCTACAAGCGGCCCGAGCAGCAGCGCTGGTACGCGGGCGAGACCATCTCGCTGGGCATCGGCCAGGGGTACAACAACTTCACCATGCTGCAGATCGCACACGCCATGGCGACCCTGGCCAACGGCGGCATCAAGTACAAGCCGCACCTGACCATGGCGACCGAGAACGTGATCACGCGCGAGCGCGTGCCGCTGCCCGGCCCGCCGCCCGAAAACCTTGGCTTCAAGCCCGAGAACGTGCGCATCGTGCTCAACGCCATGCAGGCCGTGACCACCGAAGGCACCTCCACCCGCGTGTTCGCCGGCGCGGGCTACGCCAGCGGCGGCAAGACCGGCACGGCGCAGGCCGTCACCATCGGGCAGAAGGAGCGCTACGACGCGCGCCGGCTCGAAGAGCACCAGCGCGACCACTCGCTGTACCTGGCCTTCGCGCCGGTGGACCAGCCGCGCGTGGCACTGGCGGTGATCGTGGAGAACGCCGGCTTCGGCGCGGCACACGCCGCCCCGATCGCGCGCCGCGTGTTCGACTACCTGCTGATGGACCAGTACCCCAACCCGCAGGACCTGGCCGCCGTGCGCGTGGGCCAGGCCAGCGCCCCCATCGGCACGCCGCTCAAGGCCAGCGAGCAGCCCTGGCCGCCGGCCTCCATGGCACCCGCGCCTTGAGGTGAGGGCGCGCTCACGCCTTGGAGAGGCTCAGCCCCGGAGCCAGGCGTCGTAGGTGGTCTTGAGGATCAGCGCGCTCACCACGAAGATGAACACGGTGCGCACGAAGCCGCTGCCGTGCTTCAGGGCCAGCCGCGTGCCCAGCAGGCTGCCGACCACGTTGGCGATGGCCATGGCCAGCACGAAATGCCACCAGACATGGCCCTTCCAGGCGAACAGCATCAGCGCCGCCAGGTTCGTGGCCGTGTTGAGCAGCTTGGCGCTGGCGCTGGCGTGCAGGAAGTCGTAGCCCAGCCAGCGCACGAACAGAAAGACGAAGAAGCTGCCCGTGCCGGGGCCGAAGAAGCCGTCATAGAAGCCGATGACGCCGCCGAGCAGGCTGGCGGCCAGCATCTCGCGCCTGCCGCTGAAGCGCGGCGTGTGGTGCCGGCCCAGCTCCTTGCGCGCCAAGGTATAGCCCAGCACCAGCAGCAACACCAGCGGCAGGGCGCGGCGCAGGAAGTCGGGCGAGACCACGGTGACCGTCCAGGCCCCCGCCATGGAGCCCGCAAATCCCACCGCCGCCGCCGGCAGCAGCGCGTGCCAGGGCATCTCGACCCGGCGCGCGTACTGCAGCGTGGCCGCCGCCGTGCCCCAGACCGAAGCGCCCTTGTTCACGCCGAACAGCGTGGCCGGGTGGGTGGCGGGAAACATCGCGAACAGCGCCGGCACCAGGATGAGGCCGCCGCCCCCGACGATCGAATCGACAAAACCGGCGAACAGCGACGCCAGCGAGACCAGAAGCAGTTCCATCCCAGGATTGTCGCCGGGCGGCCCTGGGCAAAAAAAAGCCGACCCTTGTGGGGTCGGCTCGAGGAATCTGGCATCTCTGGAGGACGCTGAAACCGTTGTTCGAATTGGACTGGGTTGTCTCCTCGGTCCCCCGCGGTCACCAGCGCTGGGCGCTGTTGGCGAGTGCATGCACTGTAGCGGCCCGCACCAGGGCTGTGCATCCGGGCTTTCCCTTGCTTTTTGGCGGTTTGGCACAGGAAATGCAACGGTCTGTTCGTCGTTGGAAGAGAGCTATTCATGCACCAATACCGCTATTTCGTTCGGCGGGGCCTGCTCCTGCCCACCTTGCTCTGGCCACTTCTTGCCGCCTCGCAGGGCGAAAACACAGAGGTTGTGACAAAAGTCACGATCGATGCGCCAGGCCTGGTCGCGGCCAGCGCCATCCAGGGGGCGGACACGGCCTGGCTGATGGTCAGCACCGCCCTGGTGCTGCTCATGACGCTGCCGGGCATCGCCCTGTTCTATGGCGGCATGGTGCGCCGCCTGAACGTGATCAACACCATGGCGAGCGTGGTTGGCATCGCCGCGGTGGTCAGCGTGCTGTGGTTCGCGCTGGCCTATTCGCTGGCCTTCACCCCCGGCGGCGCGCTGGGCGGCTTCATCGGCGGTCTCGGCCGCATGGGCTTCTCAGGCATGGACTACCTGGTCGCCACCGGCCAGGTGGCGGTGAGCCACATTGCGCCGCACGTGCCGGAATCGGTGTTCGCGATGTTCCAGCTCACCTTCGCCATCATCACCTGCGCGCTGGTGGTGGGCGCGCTGGTCGAGCGCATGCACTTCGGCGCGCTGCTGCTGTTCGCCGGCCTGTGGCTGCTGCTGGTGTACGCACCGATCGCGCATTGGGTGTGGGAGCCGGGCGGCTGGCTCGCGCAGCTGGGTGCGCTGGATTTCGCCGGTGGCGCGGTGGTGCACATCAACGCCGGCGCCGCCGCCCTGGTCTGCGCCTACGCCCTGGGGCCACGCTCGGGCTACGGGCAGGAGCCCTTCGTGCCATTCAACCTGGGCCTGACCATGGCCGGCACCGGCCTGCTCTGGGTAGGCTGGTTCGGTTTCAACGCCGGCTCGGCCCTGGCCGCCGACGGCCGCGCGGGCCTGGCCCTGCTGGTCACGCACGTGGCGGCGGCCTCGGGCGCGCTCGCCTGGATGGCCGCCGAGTGGCTGGCGCGCAAACGCGCCTCGCTGCTGGGCCTGTGTTCGGGCGTGGTCGCCGGGCTGGTGGCGATCACGCCAGCGGCTGGTTTCGTCACGCCGCGCGGCGCCCTCCTCATCGGCCTCGTGGCCGGCGTGGCCTGCTACTGGGGCGCGACCGCGCTCAAGCGCCAGCTGCGCGCGGACGACTCGCTCGACGTGTTCGGCGTGCACGGCGTGGGCGGTCTGGTGGGCGCGCTGCTCACCGGCGTGCTGGCCGACCCGGCCATTTCAGGCGTGCAGGCCAGCCTGCTGGCGCAGCTGATCGCCTGCGTGGCGGTGCTGGCCTACAGCCTGGTGATGACGGCCGTGGTGCTGTGGATCACCTCGCGCTTCACCACCTTGCGCGTGCGCGAAGGCGTGGAGCGCGCCGGGCTGGATGTGTCCCTGCACAACGAACAGCTCGGCCACTGAGCAGCAGCACCACCCCCATGAGCACCGCGCCCGACCCCTTCGCCATCGCCGCCCACCTGCACGTGCTGCTGCGGCGCAAGACCGGGCGCGTGACCGACACCGAGTGGATGGCGACCAACGCCGACTACGCGCGCGAGATCGTGCGCCATGCGCGCGAAAAAGCCGCGAGCGACGGGCACGAGGAACTGCTGCCCTGGGCCGAAAAACTGGAGGCCGCCATCCCCACCATGGGGGTGGCTCCGCGCAAGACCCTGCTCGACGTGGCGGCCGATGCGCTGCGAAAGGCGCCTGACGGCAACCACTATGTGGGCGGGCTGAGGTGACCTGATGCCAGAGACACCGAGGGTCCGGCTCCGCCGGCCCCAGGTGTCGTCCCCCCTCCCAGGGGGGAAGCCGCGTCATTGGCGCAGGGGGGTCAATCCCCTGCCGTGATCCAGGCCGCGGCCTTCTCCGCGATCATCAGGGTCGGGCTGTTGGTGTTGCCGCTGGTGATGGTGGGCATCACGCCCGCGTCCACCACGCGCAGCCCGGCCACGCCGCGCACGCGCAGGTGGCTGTCGACGACGGCCATGGGGTCGTCGGCGCGGCCCATCTTGGTGGTGCCCACCGGGTGGAAGATGGTGGTGGCGATGTCGCCGGCCAGGCGCGCGAGCTCCTCGTCGGTCTGGTACTGCAGGCCGGGCTTGAACTCCTCGGGCTGGTACCTGGCCAGCGCCGGCTGCGCGACGATCCTGCGCGTCACGCGCAGGCTGTCGGCCGCGACCTGCCGGTCTTCGGGTGTGCTCAGGTAGTTCGGCGCGATCAGCGGCGCGTCCTGGAAGTTCGCGCTGCGGATGTTGACCGTGCCCCGGCTCGTGGGGTTGAGGTTGCACACGCTGGCGGTGAACGCCGGGAAGCTGTGCAGCGGCTCGCCGAAAGCATCGAGCGAGAGCGGTTGCACGTGGTATTCGAGGTTGGCGTACGGCTGGGCCGGGTCGCTGCGCGTGAAGGCGCCCAGCTGCGACGGCGCCATGCTCATCGGCCCGCTGCGCTTGAACAGGTATTCCAGCCCGATGCGCGCCTTGCCCATCCACGAGGAGGCCAACACGTTGAGCGTGGGCGCACCGTTGACGGTGTAGACCGAGCGGATCTGCAGGTGGTCCTGCAGGTTCGCGCCCACGCCCGGCAGGTCCACCACCACGTCGATGCCGTGCTGGCGCAGCAGCGCGGCCGGCCCGATGCCCGAGAGCTGCAGGATCTGCGGTGAGCCGATGCTGCCGGCGCAGAGCACCACCTCGCTGGTGGCCTCGGCCGTCACGTGCGCCACGCCGTCCCACACTTCCACGCCCGTGCAGCGCAGCTCGCCATCGGCACCGCGCTGCGTCACCAGGCGCGTGACCTGCGCGCTGTTCCACAGCTCGAAGTTGGGCCGGCCATAGCAGGTCGGGCGCAGGAAGGCGCGCGCGGTGTTCCAGCGCAGGCCCGCCTTCTGGTTGACCTGGAAGTAGCCCACGCCCTCGTTGTCGCCGCGGTTGAAGTCGGTGGTGTGCGGAATGCCGGCCTGCTGCGCGGCCTCGGCAAAGGCATCGAGCACGTCCCAGCGCAGGCGCTGCTTCTCCACCCGCCATTCGCCGCCGTGGCCGTGGTACGCACGGAAGTTCGGATCGCGCTGGGCCGCGTTCTGCTCGTCGCCCAGGTAGTGGTTCTCGTGCTTCTTGAAGTCGGGCAGCGCGTTTTCCCAGCGCCAGGTGTCGTCGCCGGTGAGCGCGGCCCAATGGTCGTAGTCGCGCGACTGGCCGCGCATGTAGATCATGCCGTTGATGCTGGAGCAGCCGCCCAGCGTCTTGCCGCGCGGGTAGCGCAGCGAGCGGCCGTTGAGCCCGGTTTCGGCCTCGGTCTGGTAGAGCCAGTCGGTGCGCGGGTTGCCGATGCAGTACAGGTAACCCACGGGAATGTGGATCCAGTGGTAGTCGTCCTTGCGACCGGCCTCGATGAGCAGCACGCGCTTGCGCCGGTCGGCAGACAGCCGGTTGGCCATCAGGCAACCGGCGGTGCCGCCGCCGATCACGATGTAGTCGAAGGTCGTCTCACTCATGGATGGTTGTCTCTCGATTTTTGTTGTGCAGCCGGAGCGTATACCAGGGCTGTCAAGGGTCCGGCTCCGCCGGCCCAAGACAGCGTCCCCCCACCGGGGGGAAGCGCCGAAGGCGCGCAGGGGGGCTACCTCGCCACCGGCATGATGAACTCGGCACCTTTCCCGATACTTTCAGGCCAGCGCTGCATGATCGATTTCTGCTTGGTGTAGAAGCGCACGCCTTCTTCACCGTAGGCGTGCATGTCGCCGAACAGGCTCTTCTTCCAGCCACCGAAACCGTGCCAGGCCATGGGCACCGGGATGGGCACGTTGATGCCCACCATGCCGACCTGGATGCGCCGCGCGAACTCGCGCGCCACGTGACCATCGCGCGTGAAGCAGCTCACGCCGTTGCCGAACTCGTGGTCGTTGATGATCTGCACGGCGTTGGCGAAGTCGGGCACGCGCACGCAGCTGAGCACCGGGCCGAAGATCTCCTCCTTGTAGATCTTCATGCCGGGGGTCACGTGGTCGAACAGCGTGCCGCCCATCCAGAAGCCCTGGTCGCAGCCCTCGCCGGCGTCGCCGCCCTGGAAGCCCCGGCCGTCCACCAGCAGGGTGGCGCCCTCTTTCGCGCCGGCCTCGATGTAGCCCGCGATGCGCGTGTGCGCGGCGGCCGTGACAATGGGGCCCATCTCGGCCGCGAGGTTGGTGCCGTTGAGCACCTTGAGCGCCTTGGTGCGCTCGACCAGCTTGGGCATGATGCGCTCGGCCACGTCACCCACCAGCACCGCCACGCTGATGGCCATGCAGCGCTCGCCGGCCGAGCCATAGGCCGAGCCGATCAGCGCGTCCACCGCCTGGTCCAGGTCGGCGTCGGGCATCACCACCATGTGGTTCTTCGCGCCGCCCAGCGCCTGCACGCGCTTGCCGTGGTGCGCGCCGGTCTCGTAGATGTGGTTCGCGATCGGCGTGGAGCCGACGAAGCTGATGGCCTTCACGTCCGGGTGCACCAGCAGCGCGTCCACCGCCTCCTTGTCGCCCTGCACCACGTTGAACACGCCGTCGGGCAGGCCGGCCTGCTTGAGCAGCTCGGCCATGAACAGCGAGGCCGAGGGGTCGATCGGGCTGGGCTTGAGGATGAAGGTGTTGCCCGCGGCGATCGCCACCGGGAACATCCACATGGGCACCATCACCGGGAAGTTGAACGGCGTGATGCCGGCGACCACGCCCAGCGGCTGGCGCAGGGTCCAGTTGTCCATGCCGGTGGACACCTGGTCGGTGAAGTCGCCCTTGAGCAGCTGCGGGATGCCGCAGGCGAACTCGATGATGTCGATGCCGCGCGAGACCTCGCCCTGCGCGTCGGTGAACACCTTGCCGTGCTCGGCGGTGATCAGGCGGGCCAGGTCGTCCTTGTGCAGGTTCACCAGTTCGAGGAACTTGAACATCACGCGCGCGCGGCGGATCGGTGGCGTGTCGGCCCAGGCGGGAAACGCGGCCTGCGCGGCGGCCACGGCCGCGCCCACGTCGGCCGCGTTCGCCAGCGCGACCTTGCCACTCACCGCGCCGGTGGCGGGGTTGTACACGTCCTGGCGGCGCGGCGAGCTGCCGGCGTTCACGGCGCCGTGGATGAAGTGATCGATGGAATGGGGGGTGGTGGCCATGGCGGTCTCGCGGGAGGGTGTCGAAGGAATGAGGGCCAGTTTAGGCAGCGGAAAACCCCTCGCCTAGTGGCAGGACCTGAATTGATTGTTTGCCATGGTGAACAATAGGGCCATGAATGACAAAAAAGTGGAAGACCTCTGGATGCACCTGCACTGGCTCACGGTGCTGGCGCAGCAGGGCAGCTACACCGCCTCGGCGCAGCGCCTGGGCGTGAGCAAGGCCGCCATGAGCCAGCGCATCAGCGAGCTGGAGCGCGCCGCCGGCCTGCCCCTGGTGCAGCGCACCACGCGCAGCGTGCGCCTGACCGAGGCCGGCCAGCGCCTGGTGGACGGCCTGCGCGACCCGTTCGAGCGCATCGCGCAGAGTTTTTCCAGCGTGCGCGACCTGGCCGATGAACCCGCCGGCCTGGTGCGGGTCACGGCGCCGGTGGCGTTCGCGCGCCAGCAGCTGGTGCCCCGCATCGCGGCCTTCGCGCGCGAGCACCCCAAGGTGCGGCTGGAGCTGGACCTGTCGGACCGCCTGAGTTCGCTGGCCACCGAGGGTTTCGACCTCGCGATCCGCCACACCGCCGCGCCGCCGGACACGCACGTGGCCTGGCCGCTGTGCGCCACGCGCTCGGTGCTGGTGGCCAGCCGCGACTACCTGCGGCGCCACGGGCACCCGGCCGCGCCGCCCGACCTCGCGCAACACGCCTGCCTGCACTACCCGCGCGCGCAGGACACGCCGGCCTGGCATTTTCTGCCGCCCGAAGGCCGGCGCAAGGCGCCGCGCCAGCGGATCACGGTGCCGGTGTCGGGCCCGTTCTGCGCCAACAACAGCGAGGCCCTGCGCGACGCCGCCATCGCGGGCCTGGGCATCGCACTGGTGCCGGACTTCAGCGCGCAGGCGGCGCTGCGCTCGGGCCAGCTGGTGGAGGTGCTGGAGGACTGGGCCTCGGTGGGCAGCTTCAGCCCGCAGATCTACGCGATCCGGCCCTACGCCAGCCACGTGCCGCGCGCGGTGTCGGCTTTTGTGGTCTGGCTGCGCGGGGCCTTGGCGGAGGGCTTCGACGCCCGGGCCTGAGCCCTCAGCGCGCGGGGTTCACCACCCGCCCGCGGATCTCCACCTCCACGCGCCGGTTGTCGCGCAGGCAGGCGATCAGTGCGCTGCGCGCCAGGCCGTCGCCGCAGGTCTTCACCGGCTCGGCGCTGCCCCGGCCCTCGACCGTGAACAGCGAGGCATCGAGCCCGCGCGCCACGAGGTGGTCGCGCACGGCGGTGGCTCGCTGCAGCGAGAGCGGCTGGTTGTGCGCGTCGCTGCCCAGGCGGTCGGTGTGGCCGATCAGCACGATGCGTTCGATGCCTTGCAGGCCCTTGGCGCGATCGGCCAGCACGTCCAGGCGGGCGCGGCCGGCCGCGCCGATGTCGTTCAGGCCCGAGCGGTCGAACTCGAACACCGCGTCGGTGGCCAGCACCAGGCGTTCGATGATCCGCTCGACCACCACCGGTGCGGGTGCCGGCGCGGGCGCGGCGGCCACGGCCGGGCCGGCGCAGGCGGCCTGCTCGGTCTCCAGGCGCGCGGCCATGGTTTCGGCCATGCCGATGTAGGGGTTGGCGTGGCGCCAGCCGCCTTCGGCGTACTCGTGGCCCATCCACACCAGCTGCACGTCCAGGCACGCGGCCTGGGCCGCCACGCAGGCCGCACCCGCGCCGGTGCGTCCGCGTTCGGCGCGCGCCCACAGGTCTTCGCGCAGGCGCACGGCGCCGCCGATCAGGGGGTTGGTGACCACCGGCGTGGCGCCCTTCTCCAGCGCCTCCACCAGCTTGACCGACTCGGCCAGCGCCTCACCGATCACCGAGCCCCGGTCGTTCTCGTGGTAGTTCTGGCGCGCCATGTCGAGCCAGCACTGCGCCTTGGCCCAGGGGTAGCTGGTCTGGGGCACGCGGCCGTCTTTCTGCAGCGCGGCCAGGCGGTCCTGCACCGCCTGCAGGGTGCGGTGGTCGGCGCGCTGCGCCTCGTCGGTGAAGCGCGTGGCTTCGGCGAAGGGCGGCACGGCGCCGGGCGCGCGGTCGGTGGCGCGCGGGTCGGTCACGGCGCAGCCGCTCAGGGCCGCCAGCGCCAGCAGGGAGAGAAGAAAGCGTTTGGATGTCATGGCAGGGTCTCTCAACAGGTCAGGGACGGGCGGCCGAAGCCAGCGGGCTCAGGGCGCGGTTGGTGGCGGGATCGCTGCCCCGGAACAGGGTCTCGTCGAACTTGAAGCGCAGCCGCAGGTACACGCCCTTGCGGGTGTAGGCCGCGCCGGTCAGCTCGTCGTCGCGGAAGCCGCGCAGGTTCACGCCGAAGGACAGCCAGAGGTTGGCCTTGACGAGGTAGCCGGCTTCCACACCGAAGGAGTCCTGGCGTGTGTTGCCTTGCGGGCTCCACATCAGGTGGTGCTGCAGGCCCACGTCCCAGCGCTCGGACAGGTCCCAGGTGATGCGGCCGCCGGCCAGCCAGGCGGTGTAGTTCGAGCGCATGCCGCCCAGGAAGCGCTCGGACACGCGCTTGCCGGCCAGGCGCCCGGTGAGCCACCAGGGCCGGCTGGGGTGGTAGTCGGCGTGCAGCGAGACCGCGTGCGAGGTGCGGCGGTATTCCACGCCGGGGTTCTGGTCGTTCTCGGCGCGCAACTCGTACAGGCCGAGTGCGTTGACGCGGTTGAGGTCGGTCTGGCGGTAGGCCGCGCCGATCTGGAAGCGGTCCTGCCACTGGTCGTAGGCCCCCGCGTGGCGCGCGTTCTGCAGCGAGAGCGTGTTGCGCGCGAGCAAAGACCAGTCGCGGTCGATCTTCACCGTGGTGCCCAGGGTGGAGAGCCAGGCGTCGTGGTTGCGGTCGCGGCGCCATTCCAGGCGGCCGGTGGCGCGCCAGGTCGGGTCGTAGGCCAGGTCGATGCCGCCGGTGAGCGCGGTGGCGGACGACGCATCGCCCGCCATCGCCTTCTGGTGTTCGACGCTGGCGCTGTAGCGCACGCCCTCGGCCACGCGGAAGGTCTGGCGCAGGCCGATGGCGTTGACCGCGTCCTCGCCCGAGATCGCGTCGCGCAGGCGGTACTCGTTGAAGACCTCGCCGTCGCGGAAGGTCTCGCTGGAGAGGCCCGCCACGAGCGCGGTCTCGCGCCCCTCGGTGGCCAGGCCGTTGACACCGCCCAGGCCCTTGGACACCTCGGCGCGGCCATAGGCGCGGAACTGCTCGCTCAGCCGGTAGTCGGCGCCGAGCGTGATGCGCTGGCCGCGCGCGTTCTCCACGTCTTGCTCGAGCTCGCCGAGCACGGTGAGGCGATCGCTCAGCTGGCCTTGCGCGCTCAGTGAGAGCGCGGTGAAGCTGCGCGTCTGGCCCGGCGCGGCGGAGAACAGCGGCGCGTTGATCTGGAACGGCGTGAAGCCCGAGGTCTGCGGGATGTTCACGCCCCAGGCCGAGGCCGCGTTGGGCACGCCGCCTTCGTCGCGGCCATGGCGCAGGCCCACGCCCACGGTCCACTTGGGCGTGAGGCGGTACTGCACGCCAGCGTAGGCCGTCTCGCGCACCGCTTGCACCGCCTTGTCCTCGGAGCGCATGGCATCCACGCGCAGCGACCAGTCCTCGTTGATCTGGTAGGTCGCCACCGCGCCGGCCTCGGCGCGCCCGCCGTTGTACGAGGACGAGAGGTTGGAGAACTCGCGGTCGGTCTCGCCGGCCCACAGGCGCGCGTCGAGCCGCTCGCCCTGGTGGCGCACTTCCACGCGCGCGCCGTCGCCCTTGCCCCGCTCGCCCAGGGCCTCGCGGTCGGAGCGGGCCAGCTCCACCAGCGCCCAGCTCTGTTCGCCCAGGCGCAGCGTGGCGTTCACGCCGCTGAGCCTGTAGGGGTCGGACGGGTCCTGCGATTCCACGTGGCTGGCGCCGATCTCGAGCGCGGGCGTGATGCGCCACGAGCCGTCCACGCCACCGAGCCAGTACTTGGGCCCGCCCTGCTCCACCTCGTAGGTGATGCGCACCGACATCGGGTTCATGTTCGCGTCCACCGAGGGCACGGGCGCGCGGAACACCACGCTGCCGGCGAAGGGCTCGAACTCGTAGTCCACGAAGCGCACCATGGGCTCGGCGCGCAGGATGATGGAGGGCTGGTTGCGGTCGCGCGTGAGGATCTCGACCTTCTCGGAGCCCGAGATGCCCTCGCTGCTGGAGAGCCGGTAGGGGCCGGAGACGCCGCGCGCGGGCTGTTCGTCCACCACCTGCGCGACGTTGTCGCGCACCACCCAGGCGTTGGCCTCGAAGGTCTCGCCCTCGTGGTGCAGCTGCAGGCCGGAGACCGAGCGATTGAGGCGGCTGAGCTCGCGCGCGGGCCCGCCGGTGCCGGTGTTGAAGTCGCCGAACAGCACGAAGGAGCGGCCCTGGTCGACCCGCACGTACAGGCGCTGGCGCGATTGCGCGTCGAAGCCGCGCAGCGAGGAGTCGCCGTAGATCGGGTAGTACTGGTCGGGCTGGATGTCGCGGAACAGGCGGCCGTTGTTCTCCTTCTCGGAGTCGTAGGCCAGGGTGAGCAGCACGTCGCCCTTGACCACGCCCTTGAGGAAGAAGGCGGTGCGCGCGCCCAGCGAGCCCTTGCCGTTGTCGAAGCCGTTGGCGTGGCGCTGGATTTCGAGCTCGAAACCGTCGTTCTCGCGCGCCGGGCTGACCTGCGAGGCCTTGAGGCGGCTGAGGTCGAGCGTGCCTTCGATGACGCCGACGGCGATCATGGGCCGGCGCTCGGTCACCATGCCCACGCGCCCGTGCACCACCACGTTGCCGGACTGCACCTGCAGCTCGGCATCGCCCGGCTCATGGGACGCGACGAGCTCGACCACGGCCTCGCCCCCGCGCACCGTGAGGCGCAGGTTCTGGCGCGGCGGTTCGTCCACGCCGGCATCGGGCAGGCGCACGCGCCCCCGGGTGGTGGCCACGGTCACGTCGGTGGGCGTGGTCACTTTCTGGCCGTCGCGGTCGAACAGGCGCAGGGTGAGCAGCACCACCGAGCGGCCGTCGGCGGCGACCTGGTCCTGCGCGGCTTCGAGCACCAGCTGGCCGTGGTCGGCCAGGCGGGTGGCGCGCCAGTTCGCGGCCAGCGGCAGCGCGGTGGTGGGCGCGGGCAGCGCGGTCTCACCCGGCCCACGGGCCGGGTCGCTGCCCGGGGCCAGGGGCGTGAAACGCGGGGCCAGGGGCGCGGTGGTCTGCGCGAGCGCCAGGCCCAAGGGCAACAGCAGCACGGCCGAGGTCAGAGCGGATCGCATGGGGAGACGGGCTTTCATTTCGCACCTCCCACGCGGGCCGGCGGGCCGGAGCGGAAGACGCGCGGGGTGGGTGTCGGTGGGTCGACCAGCGGGGCGACGATCTGGCCCAGGCGGCGGCGGTTCTCCACCTGCTCGAGCACGGCGGGCGAGCAGCTGCCTTCGATGAAGTCGGCGCGGTGCAGCTCACCGAACTTGAGGTCGAGGAACAGGCTGCCGGCGTCCAGCGCGTTGCGGTTGCTGCTGGTCACGAGCTGGCTGCCGTCGGGCAGCGTGGTCGGGTCCACGCGCAGCACCGAGGTGCGCGCGGGCAGGCCGCAGAGGCTGTACTTGCCTTCGCTGTCGGACACCAGGTGCGTGCCGTCCTGCAGGTACAGGCGCACGCCGGGGATGCCGACTTCCTCGGCGTCCTGGATGCGGTTGCGGTTGCAGTCCATGAACACCTTGCCCACCACGCAGGCTTCCTGGAAGAACACGCCGCCGGTGATGCGGATGCGGGCCTGCGCGCGGTTGGAGGTGACGGGCACGCCCCCCACGACACCCGCGGCCTGGGCGCGGTTGATGCCGTCGCCCTGCTGGGCGCCGACACCGACGCGCACGCGGTAGGTCACGGTGACCGGCGTGTTGGCGGCGAAGTTGCCCAGCGCGAAGTTCAGCACCGGGCCGGGCGAGCCGGCCGGGTCGGCCACGGCCACGCCGTCCTGCGCCACGGTGCCCGGGATCAGGCGCAGGCCGGCTGGCAGGCTGTCGGTGATGACCACGTTGCTCGCCGCGCCGTTGGGGCTCTGCACACGCAGCGTGTATTGCACCGAATCGCCGATCTCGACCACGTCGCGCAGCACCTGTTTCTGCAGGAACAGGCCGGCGCCGTTGAAGGGCTCCAGCGGGATGTGGTTGTGGATCAGGTCGGGCATGCCCGGCGCCAGGTTCAGGCGCAGGTAGTAGGTGGTGGGCTGGCCGATCGGCGGCGGGCCGGACTGCGCCTGCACCAGGTAAGGCGAGGCGCCCGAGGGCGTGAACACGCCAGGGGCCGGCGGGATCGAGGCGATCGGCGTGGGCGCGTAGTTGGGCGCCGAGGCGCTCAGCGTGTACTCGCCCGTGGGTGCGCCCGGGGCCAGCAGGAACTGGTAGAAGCCCAGCGGCCCGGTGGTCATCTGCGCGCAGTTGCCCACGGCCACGTAACTCGCGCCACCCACCAGCATGGTGGCCGGGTTGAAACCGGCCGGGCCGCAGAAGCGCACCAGCGAGGCGTCGACCGGCGCGCGGGTGTTGGCGTCGTAGACCACGCCCGAGGGGTCCAGCGGCAGGTCCTGCTGCTGCAGGTTGGCGCCAGGCTGAAGCGAGACGGCCAGGTGGTCGCGCTCGCGGGCCAGGCGCGAGTTCGCGTCGGCGCCGCTGTTCTGGGGCGTGCCGTAGACGACGTTGTTGGCCGGGTCGCGGAAGTACACCTTGTAGTCGCCGGGCACCAGACCGATCACGCCGTAGGCACCGTCGGCCCCGGTGCGGAACAGGCTGCGGCCGTCGGGCATGCTCACGCAGCCCTGCGCGCTGTTGGACGGCACCAGGCGGCAGGCCACGGCCTGGCCGTCGCTGCCAACCACTTCCACCGCCCAGTCGGGGATGGGCGTGTCATTGCCGTCGCGGCGGCGGTCGCCGTTGTTGTCGCGCCAGACGAAGCCCGAGAGCGCGGCCGGCAGCGAGGACAGCGGCACGCCGGTGGCGTCCAGGCCCGGGGTCTGGTACGGCGTCTGCGGCACGCTGCCCGGGGGGATCACGCCCGAGGGCGGCTGGCCCGGCCCGCCGGTGGGCGTGCCGTTGTCCACCGTGTCGGTGCGGATGCCGGTGGGGCCGGCCGTGGCCTGGTTGAAGCGCGTGGTGGTGGCGCCGGCCGTGACGATCACCGGGATGTCGACCGACACCCAGGCGCCCGCGGGCAGGTTCGCCGCGCCCAGCAGGTCACCGCCCGCGGTGCCGGTGAAGCCGGCGTTGGGCGTGAACACGCCGCCGTTGCCGCCGCCATGGGTGATGGCGGGCGCGCCGGCGCGGGTCATGAAGTCGGGCAGCGTGTCGCGCACGTCCACCGTGACCGGGTAGGCGCTGTCGTTCTGGTAGATCACCTGCCAGACCACCTCGGCACCGGGCGAGACGCCCACGGCGGCGGCCGGCGAGACGATGCGGGCGGACTTGTAGCCGCGCACGCCCTCGCCCTGCGTTTCGCCGAAGTTCACCTGCAGCGCCGCGCCGGGCGTGGCGACAAAGCGCAGCGCGAGGGTTTCCACGGCGCCACCGAGCGGACCCACCGTGCCGGCGCTGCCACCGGTCACGGGGCCGGGCGTGTTGGCCACGCTGGTGTAGCCCAGCGGCTGGGTCTGGCGCACGGTGTAGTTGCCCGGCGCCAGGCCGGTGAAGCTGTACTGCCCGCTGGCGTTGGTGGTGGTGTAGCGCGTGATGGCGTTGCCGAACGCGTCGGTACCGACCAGGCCCAGGGTGCCGCCCGGCAGGCCCACGTCGGTGCCGCCGAACTGGCCGTCGAAGTCGCGGTCTTCGTAGACGCGGCCGGCGATCTGGATGTTGGCGACCAGCGGGAAGTTGTGGTGCGCCGTGCTCTGGTTCGCGGCCACCGCGATGTGGGCGATGGACGCGGGCGCCGCGCCCGGCGCGCTGGGCGTGCCGTTGGGCGCGCCCGCCAGCGTGCCGGCGCTGGTGATGCCGTGGGTGGTGCCCGCCGGCAGCGCCGGCATGAGCACGCGGTAGTTGCCCACCGGCAGGCCGCTGAAGCTGTAGGCGCCGCTGGCGTCGGTGGTGGTGGTGGTGATCAGCGCGTTGCTCGCCTGGTCGCGCAGCTCCAGGGTGCGGCCCGGCACCGGCTGGTCGTCGGGCGTGAACACGCCGCCGCTGTTGTCGGGGTCGAAATAGACGACGCCCGAGATCTGGCTGCCCGGCAGGGTCTTGGTGAAGTGGTTGTCCACCGAGGCGGTCTTCACGCCGCTGAGGTCGATGCCGGTGATCGCGGGCACGGCCTGGGTGCCGCCGGCCGTGCCGCCGGTGCTGCCCGGCCAGGCCAGCGGTGCGGTGCTGTTGAGGAAGCCGGCCGGGGGCGCGCAGGTAGTGCAGGTGACGGTGTAGCTGGTGCCCGGCGGCACGCCGGTGAAGTTGTATTGGCCGCTGGCGTCGGTGACGGTGGTGATCGACACCGGGTTGCCGTTGAGGTCGTTGCCGGTGAGCGTCAGCGTCTGCGGCACGTTGTTCGCGCCGCCCGCGCCATTGCCCACGCCGGCATCGCTGCCGTTGAAGGCGCCGTCGCCGTTGCCGTCGGTAAAGATGCGGCCGCTGATGCTGCGGTCGTTGCCGATCTCGCCGAAGTTGTTGCCGGCCGAGCGCGCGTTGGGCGGCAGCACGATGCCGGCGATGCGGCTGGTGCCGGCCGGGATGCTGTAGGCCGGTGCGCCGTGGCTGATGGCGGGCGCGTTGTTCGAGGCCGTGCCGGCGGTGCCGGTGGCGCCGCCCGAGCCCAGGTCGTTGACCGTGCCGGCCGTGGGAATGCCGTTGACCGTGCCGGCGGGCTGCGCGCCCTGCGTGACCACGTAGCCCGGGCAGGTTGGGGCCGCCAGCGGGCTGCAGCTGGGCCGCAGGTCGGTGAAGCGGTAGCGGCCGCTGGCATCCGTGGTGGTGCTCAGCGAGACCGGGTTGCCCCGGTCGTCCACGCCCACCAGCGTGATCTGCACGCCCGGCAGGCCGGGCTCGGTGCCGTTGGGCACGCCGTTGTGGTTGTCGTCGCGGTAGACCTGGCCAGCGATCTCGGACGCGCGCAGTTCACCAAAGTGGTTGCCCACCGAGCTGGCCACGTTGCCGCCGGCCGCGTCGAGCCGGATGCCGCTGCGCAGCGAGACCGCGTTGATGCCGTCCACGCTGGGCGTGGCCACCTGGCCGGTGCCGCCCACCAGGCTGGCTTCGGCCGCGGTCGCGGCGGTCACGCGGGCCTGGTGGCTGCGGCTCGAGGCGTTGAGCGCGCTCGACGGCGCGAGCGCGCTGCCGCCCACCGAGTCGCTGCCCGAGCGCAGGTAGCGCACGGTGTAGGCCGAGCCCAGGGTGGCGGAATCCACCAGGCCGCTGAACACGTAGAAGCCGCCCGCGTCGGTGGTGGTCTTCTGCAGCACCTGGCCGTCGCTCGCACGCAGCAGGCTCACGGCCTGGCCGGCCAGCGGCGCTTCACCGGCGGTGAAGGCGCCGTCGTTGTTGGCATCGAGGTAGATGCGGCCAGAGATCGAACCCAGCGGGCTGACCACCAGCGGGGCCTCGGCCGGCGTGGGGTTGCTGCCCGCGTCGGTGCGCAGCGCGCCGGCCAGGATGCGGTTGGGGTAGGTGCCGGCCACGCTGGCCGTGACGTTCACCGAGATCGTGCAGCCGCCGGGCGGGATGCTCGCGCCGCTGGCGTAGCGCACCAGCGCCGTGCCCGCCGCGGCCGTGACCGAGCCGGTGCTGCAGGTGCCGCCGATGGCGGGCGTGGGCGCGACCAGCACGCCGGCCGGCAGCGTGTCGTCCAGCGCCTGCGCCAGCGTCTGGGCCGCGGGGTTGGCGTTGCCCAGCGTGATGGTCAGGCGGGACACGCCGTTGGGCGAGATGCTCGGTGGCACGAAGGCCTTCACCACCGTCGGTGGCTCCAGCACGCGCACCGGCGCGCTTGCCGGGTCGGGGTTGCTGACACCCTCGTTGCTGGTGATCGCACCGGCGGGGATGGTGTTGGTGTACAGGCCCGGCACGTTGGAGACGGTGTCGAAGGCGAAGCTGCACGAGCCCCCGGCCGGCACGGTGGCGCCAGCGATCTGGGCGCTGTCGGCCGAGGCGACGGCGCTCACCGTGCCCCCCGCGCAGGTGGTCGAGGCGTTGGGCACCTGGGCCACGAACAGGCCGGTGGGCAGCGCGTCGCGCAGCGCGACACCGGTCAGGGCCTGGGCGGCGTTGGGGTTGCTGATGGTGACGGTGAGGCGGTTGGCCACGCCGGGCGCGACGGTGCCCTGCGCGAACGCCTTGGCGATGGTGGGCGGCTGCAGCACGTGCAGCGTGGCGCTGGGGCCGGGCTGCGGGTTGGTCACCGCGCCGTCGTTGGCGATCACGGTGCCGCCGGGCATGGTGTTGACGTAGGCGCCCGCGACCGGCACGACCACGTTGACGCGCACCTCGCAGACGCTCGGGCCGACGGGCAGCTGCGCGCCCCGGAACGAGACCTTGTCACCGACGGCGGTGATCACCGCGCCCGCGCAGGTGGTGCTGGCATTGGCCGGGCTGGCCACGACCATGCCGGCGGGCAGGTGGTCGGTGGTGGAGATGTTGGTGAGCGCCTGCGGCAGCGAGTTGCGCACCTGGATCACCAGGCGCGCGGGCTGGCCGGCCGCCACGGCGGAGGGCTCGAAGTGTTTCTCCACGCCCATGCCCGCGAGCGCGCCGAGGTTGGCGGTGAAGGGGCTGGCGTTGGTGACGCCCTGCGTGTTGGTGACCGCGCCGGCCGGCAGGGTGTTGTTGAGCGTGCCGACGACGCTGGAGGTGACGTCCACCGAGACCGTGCAGTTGGCGTTGCCGGCGAGCGTGCCGCCGCTCAGGCGCACCACGCGCGTGCCGGTCACGGCCTCCACGCGGCCGCCCGGGCAGGTGGTGCTGGCGTTGGGCACCACGCCGACCACCATGCCGGCGGGCATGTTGTCGGCCACCGCGAGCTCGGTGAGCGCGGTGGCGGTGGTGTTGTCGATGACGATCGTCAGGCGCGAGACGCTGCCGGGCCCGGCGATGGAGGTGGGCGCGAAGCTCTTGGTCAGGTTCACGCGGCTGGTGACCTTGTTGAGCGTGGCCGTGGTGGTGCCGGTGCTGGCCACGCCGCCGTCGGCCGTGACGGCGCCGGGCGCGAGCGTGTTCACCGACGGTGTGCCGCTGGTGCTCAGCACGTCGAACAGGAAGTCGCAGCTGGTGCCGCCGGCGATGGTGGCGCCGCTGATCGAAGCGGTGCTGCCGCCATCGGGCGCGTTGATCACCACCGGGCCGGCGCAGGTCGTGCTGGCCTTGGCGGGGGTGGCGAGCGTGAGGCCGGTGCCGGCCAGCGGGTCGGTGGCGCGCACGCCGGTGAGCTGGCCGTTGCCGGTGTTGCCCAGCGTGATGCGCACGCGGCTGGTGCCACCCACCTGCACCGGGTTGGTCAGGAAGGTCTTGGCCACGGTCAGCGCGGGCAGGTACTCCAGCGTGGCGGACGTGGCGTTGAGGTTGCGCACCGTGGTGCCGGGCACGTTCGCCACGGTGCCGGTGGCGCTGACGGTGGCGGCCGCGTTGCTGCCGTTGTAGGCCGGGATGCTGTTGGTGTGCACGCCGATCGTGCCGCCGACCACGTTCACGCGCACGCTGCACTGGCCGGGCGAGAAGGGGCTGGTGCCCGCGCGCGCCGGCAGGCTGCCGCCGCTGAGCGAGAAGGACGTGTCGCCCGGGTTGGCGCTGACGCTGCCGCCGCAGGTGGTGGTGGCGTTGGCCGGGTCGGCCACGCGCAGACCGGCGGGCAGGCTGTCGCTGAAGGCAAGGCCGGCGAGCGCCGAAAAGTTGTTGTTGGTCAGCTCGATCTGCGCCACCGAGGGCGCGCCCTGGAAACGCTGGCGCGCGGTCACGCCGTCGAAGGTCTTGGTGACCACCAGCGGGTTGACCGCCGTGAGGCTCACCGCGCCCGCGCTGCCCGTGACCGTGCCGTTGCCGGCGCTGAAGCTGCCGTTGGTGAGCGTGGCGCCCGGCACGGCGTTGGCCGGCACGCGCGCGGTGAAGCTCACCACGCAGGTGGTGCCGCCGGGTGCGGCGCCGGGGAAGTTGAAGCTGAAGCCTGGTGCGGTGGCCAGCGGCGTGGGCATGGGCACGCCGGCGGCGAAGCTGCAGCCGCCGCTGATGACGGGCGTGATGCCGCCGGTGGTCGCGTCCACGTAGACCATGCCCGAGGGCAGGGTGTCGGTGAAGTTCACGCTGGTCTGCGGCGTGAGGCTGAACGAGGTGACCGCCACCGAGAACAGGGCCACGTCGCCGGGCGCCACGGTGGTCGGGGTGATCGCCTTGGCGACCGTGAGCGCGTTGTCGCGCACCTCGATCGGTGCCGAGCTCGGGGGCGAGGTGAAGCCCTGGGCGTTGCTCACCGCGCCGCCGGGCAGCGCGTTGGTGTGGGTGCCGGTGGTGGTCGAGGTGACGTTGAACTGGATGCGGCATTCACCGCCGGCCGCGATCTCGGCGCCCCCGAGCACGAAGCCCTGGTTCGCTGCACCGGCAACCAGGGTCGCGCCCGCGCCGCAGCCGCTGAGCTGGGCCGCGCCGATGGCGCCCGAGTTGGTCAGCGCGGCCGGCCAGCGCGCACCCGTGGTGGTGTCGCTCAGGCCGACGTTGGTCAGCGCGGCGGCGCTGTTGTTGCCGATGCGCACGGTCATCAGGGAGTCGGCACCGGCCGTCAGCGGCGTGACCGAGAAGCCTTTGGCCACCGTGATCGGGCTGTTGACGGTGATGTCGGTGGTGTCCGCGGGCGAGGTCAGGCCGCGCGTGTTGCCCACGGCGCCGGCGGGCAGGCTGTTGGTGCCGGCCAACGAGGCGGTGGCGGCCGGCAGCACGCCGCGCACGGTGAACTGCAACCGGCAGGTGCCGGGCGAGCCGGCGGGAATCGCACCGCCGGTGAGGGTGACGCTGCCGGCCGTGAAGCCCGCCGTGCTGCCGCAGGTGTTGGCGACCACGCCGGTGACCTGCAGGTTCGAAGGCAGGTTGTCGGTGAAGCTGGTCAGCGGGATGTTGTACGCGCTGTTGGGGTTGCTCAGCGTGATGGTCGCGGTGCGCGAGAGGCCCTGGGTGAGCGTCGCGCCGCCCAGGTCCTTGGTCACTGTGGGGTCGCGCAGCTCGGTGACCGACACGCTCTGGGTCGCCCCCGAGACCGCCGCGGGCGTCAGGTCGCCCGCGTTGATCACGTTGTCCCAGATGCTGCCGCCGTCGTAGGAGGTGAGGTCCACCGAGATCGTGCAGCTGCCGTCCACACCGCCGACGTGGGGCGGGATGGTGAAGCCGGTGACCTGGAGCCGATCGACGCCGCCGGGGCCCGCGCCGAGGTTGATGGACGCGCCCGCGCAGGTGCTCGTCGGGGCCACATGGCCCGGGTGGCCGGCGGGATAGAACCGCAACTGCGGCGGCAGCGTGTTGGTGAGCGAGGCGTTGTCTTCCTGCGCGTCGCTGTTGTTGATGGTGATCGTCAGGCGCGTGCGGTCGCCCACCGCGATCGTGCTGGCGCTCACCGCCTGGCTCACCACCAGGGTGGCCTGGGCCGCGCCCACCGAGAACACCGTCGCCGCCGCCCACAGGCCAAGCGCGCGAACGGGCCGGCCGGACGCGCGCAGGAAGGCTGCTGGCGAACGCGCAGGCGCGCCCCTACCCGTGGCCTGGCCACGTGCAAAAAATCGAAGCATGTTTCTTTCCCTCTGAGTGGCACGCGAACGAACGTCGCGTGTCCCTTGGGGCGCCCGGCCCGGTGGACCTGAAACGCCATCGCACGGCAGCGCAGGACCGGGGTCCAGGCACTTCAATGCATTTGGTTACAGGTGCGCACTGTATCGGGGCATGCAACTTGTTACAAATTCACGACTTAATTAGTGCGTTAAAAGTCATGAATTTAAAAAAGTGCTGTAGGAAAAAACATGCCTTTGCATGAATTCAATTGTTAAAAGATTGTTGTTTTTATTCTGGTTTTTTAAATATTACCAACATTTTGGACAATTTTTCAGCTCTATATTCGATAGCAACCGCGAGCACTCACTCACTTATATTGGCTAACAATTAGTTAAAAGATTGTTAAAAATCAATCCGACGAACGGTTGACTGGGGTTGGACGGCGTTTCGCCATGAAAAAAGCGCCGAGAGACCTCACGGCGCCTCGGCGCGGCCACCCTGCTGGCGTGGGCCTCGGCGCGCTGGCCGCCTCTGGCTAGGCCTCGCTGTGGCGGGCGAGGAAGGCGTGCAGGGCCGCCGCCCCCGCGCCGGGCGGCGCATCGCCCGCCGTGCAGAGCAGCAGGCGCCGCGTGGCCCAGGCATCGCCGAGCGGGCGCACCACCACGCGCTCGTTCGCCAGGCGCAGCGCCGTGGCCTGCGGCACCACCGCCACGCCCACGCCCTCGCCCACCAGTTGCACCACCGCGTCCAGCCCGCGCACCCGCACCCGGTGGTGCAGGCCCCGGCCGTGCTGCAAGGCCTGGTCGTGCAGCAGCCGGCTCAGGCCGCTCTCCACCGGCAGCCCGACGAAGGGGCGCTCCAGCAAGTCCACGAAAGGCAGCGGCCGGCGCGTGGCGCGCGCGCCCTGCCGGGGCAGCACCGCCACCAGCCGGTCTTCGCGGAAGACCCGGGTGGCCAGCCCTTCGGTGCCCACGTGGTCGGACACGATGCCGATGTCGGCCTGCTCCTGCCGCATGCAGAGCAGCGCGTCCAGGCTGCTGAGTTCGCGCAGGTCCACGTCGATGTCCGGGTGCTCGACCAGGAAACGGCCGAGCAGCCCCGGCAGGTGCTCGGTCATGGCGGCGGTGTTGCAGATCACGCGCACCGTGCTGCGCACACCGTGGGCATGGGCCGCCATGTCGGCGTGCAGCGCCTCCATGCCGCGCTGCAGGCGCGCCGCGTGCAGCAGCAGGGTGCGGCCGGCGTCGGTGGTGCACACGCCCTGCTTGGAGCGCCGCAGCAGCGTGGCGCCGAGCGCGTGCTCCAGCTGCTGCAGCCGCGCGCTCGCCGCAGCCAGCGAGAGGTGGATGTGGCGCGCCCCGGCGGTGATGGAGCCGTGCTCCACGACGGCGGCGAACAGGCGCAGGTCGAACGGATCGACGCGGTAGGTGGGCGCGGCGCGCGGGACAATCATGGGCGATCCTCCGGAATCGGCGAAGGATACCTCTGGCGATGCGCGATGGACAGGCCGGGCCCCGGACCGCACGATGCCGCCCATGGACCTCTCGCTGCTTGGGCTGATCGCCGTCGTTTTCCTGGCCGCTGGCGCGGTCAAGGGCATTTCCGGCATGGGCCTGCCGACCTTCTCCGTCGCGCTGCTCAGCCTGTTCATGCCCACCGCCACCGCAGCCACGCTGATGCTGCTGCCTTCGTTGTTGACGAACATCGCCCAATGCATCGGGCCGCACGCCCGGGCCCTGGCGCGCCGCCTGTGGCCCATGTGGCTGATGCTGGCGGCGGCCACGGCGGCCAGCCCGCTGCCCGATCTGGGCAGCGCCGGCGCGGGCGCGCGCCTCACCCTGGGCACGGTGCTGGTGGCCTACGGCCTGTGGGGCCTGGCCAGGGCGGCCCTGCCCGATCCAGGCCGCTTCGCGCGCCCGCTGGGCGGCGTGGCGGGTGCGCTCTCGGGCCTGCTCACCGCCGCCACCGGGGTGTTCGTGATGCCCATGGTGCCGTACCTGCAGTCGCTGCGGCTGGAGAAGGACGTGATGATCCAGGCCCTGGGCCTGAGCTTCCTGGTGGCCACGCTGGCCCTGGCGTTGCGGCTCGGGCCTCTGGCCGTGCTCAGCGGCGCGGCGGTGCCGCTGGCGGGCCACGCCATCGCGCTGGGGGCGGCCTTCACCGGGCTCTGGCTTGGCTCGGTGCTGCGCCGGCGCCTGCCGCTGCGGGTGTTCCAGCGCGCGCTCTACAGCGTGTTCATCGCCCTGGGTGCGCTGATGCTGGCGCGCGCCCTGTAGGGACCGCCATGCCGCCCGACCCCGATGCGCTGGCCCTGGCCGAAGCCCTGGAGCGGGCCTACCGGCTGGCGCTGGCGGTGGAGGCGCTCGCGGCCGGACCGACGGCCTCGGAAGGCCAGGCGATCTCGGTGATGGCCACGGAATTGCTCGGCGTGCTGGACCAGGCCCGGGCGTCGATGCTGCGGCCCAGCACCAGCAGCCGCACCGGCTGGTGAAAGCCCGCGCTGTTCGCGGCCAGGGTCTGCACGGCCTCGCTCAGCGCGGCACCGTCCAGCTCGGGCTCGGCCACCATCAGCGTGGCGCGGCGCGGCCGGAAGGCGCGCAGGGCCTGGGGTTCGCCGATCAGGTAACCGGCGTCCCAGGGGTCCGAGGGCTGGCGCTGGCGCCACCACATCGCGTCTTGGCCCTTCACGCGCAAGCGCAGCAGCAGGCCCGCGAGCGCGCCACCGGCGGCGGCGAGCTGGTCGCTGCCGTCGAGCCGGCGCGAGAACGCCTCGACCAGCCCGGCGCGTTCGGCCGGCGGCCCCTGCGCCAGCGTGGCCAGCGCAAAGCGCTCGCCCGTGAAGCACCAGGCCTGCAGGGCCGCCCAGGTGGCGGGGGCCAGGGCATGGCGGGCCCCAGCCCCCTCGGCAATGGGCCGGGTGGACTCGACGCGCATCACCGCGCCGTCGAAACGGGCCAGCAGCAGGCCGGCGCGCGCGGCCAGGGATGCGTAAGAAGGGCGTGGCGGCGTCATGGCGCGGGCGACTGGGCCAGGAAGAAGCGCAGCATCTCGGCCGAGGCGTCGGGGCCGCTGCCGTCGGTGTACGAACCCGACGCATGCCCGCCCGACCAGGCATGGCCGGCGCCGTGCAAGGTCCACCACTCCACCCAGGGCCGGCCCGCCGCGTCGGCGTGCACGGTGCGGGTGTAGCGCCGGCCACCGGGCACCGTGGCCGTGTCGGTGTGGACGTGCAGGCCTTGCGGGCCGTGGGCCTGGGCGGCGTGTTCGACGACGCGCTCGCCATTGCGCGCCTGCACGGTGTGGTCGCGGTCGCCATGGAAGACGATGGTGGGCACGGCCCGCCCGGTGGGCGGCGGCGCGGCCGCGCCCCGGCCCTTCATCGCGGCGAGCGCCGAGGGGATGTCGCTCGCGCTGCGGTAGGGCAGGCCCGAGTGCACGCCCACGGCGGCGAACAGATCGGGGTGCGTCTCGCCCAGGATCACCGCCATCGCCGCGCCGGCCGAAAGGCCGGCCACGAAGATGCGGCGCGGGTCCACCGCATGCTCGGCCGCCACAGCCTGCACGATGCCCGCGATGAGCGCGGGCTCGCCGCCCTCGCGCCCCTGGTCTTCGGCGCGGAACCAGTTCCAGCAACGCGAAGGGTTGGCGCCCGCAGGTTGCTCGGGATAGACCACCAGGCAACCGTGGGCGTCGGCCAGGCGGTTCATCTGCGTGCCGGCGGCGAAGTCGTCCGCCGACTGCGTGCAGCCATGCAGCATCACCACCAGCGGCAGGGGCTCGGCGCTGGCCGCGCCGACGCGCGCGGCCGGCAGGTAGAGCTTGTAGTCGCGCGACCCGGTGGGATGGGTGAAGCGGCGGCGCAGGAACTGGCCCTCGCCCCGCACCGCACCCCGTTCGGGCGCGCGGCGGGGTTCGCCCAGATCGCGTGCGACGACGTCGATGACCTCGGTACCCCCTGCTGCCGTGGGGGACGGGGATGGGCG
This sequence comes from Hydrogenophaga sp. FG152, assembly GCF_057809615.1. Taxonomy (NCBI): domain Bacteria; kingdom Pseudomonadati; phylum Pseudomonadota; class Betaproteobacteria; order Burkholderiales; family Comamonadaceae; genus Hydrogenophaga; species Hydrogenophaga sp. FG152. Next base: position 107,523 of record NZ_JBMDKH010000007.1, read on the forward strand.
GCGCGGCGCGAACACGTCGGCCAGACCGGCGCCCGCCAGCGCCTGGCGGATGGTGTCGGTGACCCCCTGCAGCGGGCCCGGGCGGCCGTCCAGCCCGGCGCGGGCCAGGGCCTGCTCGATGGTGTGCTGCACGCTCACCGGGATCGTGGAATGGGGGTTCATGGGCGCTTTCGAAGGAGAAGACAGAGGAAGACAACCGGTTCAGACGGTGCGGTCGGCCAGCGCGCGGCGCACCGCGGCGCTGGCGTGGAAGGCGCCGAGCACCGAAACCGATTCGATCGCGGCGCGCGCGAGCTCGGGCGTGACGTCGTCGTCGATGCGCGCCAGGCCCACGACCTGCACGCGCAGGCGCTCGCCCGCCGCCACGGCGCGCTCGAGATCGGCCCGGCGGAGGTGCTGCAGGCCCAAAGTGAGGGTGCGGCGCGCGACGGTCTGCCGCAAGGTGTCGCCGTGCTGGGTCAGCAGGTTGCGCACCGCCGTGCGGACCAGGTCCGAGCGGTTCGAATAGAAGCCTTCCTGCACCAGCAGGTCCACCTGGCCGAGATCGACCACCCCGAGGTTCACGGTCATCTTCTCGGAGTCCCCGACGCGGGGCTTGGGTTCAAGGGTTCGAGCTGTCATTTTACCATCCATATGGATTCCACATGGATGGCATTCTAAACAGCCTTCCTGGGGTGGCGCAATCGGCCCCATACTTTGAGCACCCTTTTTTCTGCCCCAGCGCCCCATGCCATCCTCCAACGAAGCGCCACCGGTCCCGACGCCCGAGCCGCCCCGCCCCAGCCCGCCGTCCATGTCGCCGGTCTCCGGTTCGCTCATGCTGCGCGTGCTGCTGGGGGCGGTGACGATCGCCTTCATCTGGATCCTGCTGCCGTTCTACGGCACCATCCTCTGGGGCGCGATCATCGCGTTGCTGTTCGCCCCGCTGAACCGCTGGCTGCTGCCGCGCCTGGGTCAGCGCCGCAACCTCGCGGCGCTCACCACCATGCTGGCCGCCCTGGTGATCGTGGTGCTGCCCACGGTGCTGGTGGCCGCCTCGCTGACGCGCGAGGCCAGCCAGCTCTACGCCCGCATCGAGTCGGGCGAGATCAAGCCCGCGCTGTGGCTGCGCGGCCTGTTCAATGCCCTGCCCGACTGGCTCACCGACCTGCTCGCGCGCTTCGGCCTGGGCAATTTCGACCTGATCCAGCGCAAGCTCACGCAGGCGCTCACGCAGGGCAGCCAGTTCATCGCCGCGCAGACCTTCAACCTCGGTCAGGACATGCTGGGCCTGGTGATCGGTTTGTTCATCGCGCTCTACCTGGCCTTCTTCCTGGTGCGCGACGGCGGCTCTCTCGTGCGCTCGATCCGCTTGGCGATCCCCCTGCCGCCCGACGACAAGCAGGAGCTGCTGGAGCAGTTCGGCACCGTGCTGCGCGCCACCGTGAAGGGCAACCTCGTGGTCGCGCTGGTGCAGGGCGCGCTGGGTGGCCTGGCGTTCTGGGTGCTGGGCGTGAACGCCGCGCTGCTGTGGGCGGTGCTGATGGCGGTGCTCTCGCTGCTGCCGGCGGTGGGCGCGGGCCTGGTCTGGGGCCCGGTGGCGATCTGGCTGTTCGCCACCGGCGAGGTGTGGCAGGCCGTGGGCCTGGCGCTGTACGGTGTGCTGGTGATCGGCCTGGTCGACAACGTGCTGCGCCCGCTGCTGGTCGGCAAGGACACCGGCATGCCGGACTACCTGGTGCTGATCAGCACGGTGGGCGGCATCGCGGTCATGGGCATCAACGGTTTCGTGATCGGCCCGGTGATCGCCGCCATGTTCGTGGCGGTCTGGGACATCCAGACCGCGACCCGGGTGCGCGCGCGCGCGGCCGCCTTCGGCATCGACACCGCAGAATCCGCCGCCCCACCCGCCGTCACGCCCCCTGCCCCGCCCATTGACACCGGCAGCGAACCGCGCTGACCATGCCGCCCATGAACCAAAAACTCGCGCTCTGCATGGCCACGCTGCTGCCGTGGCTGGCCGCCTGCTCCACCACCACGCCCACACCGCCCGCGAGCGAGCGCTCACCCATCATGTGCACGCAGGATGTGCTGCAGTGCCCCGACGGCCGCTTCGTCGGTCGCACACCACCCGGATGCGTCTTCGTCTGTGCCGCCAACACGGCCCCGGCCGCGCGCTGACATGCCCTGGCGCCACCGCGCCTGAACCCTCTGGTGGCCTGTTCCGGGGAGGCGGCTCAGGCGGTCGCCGCGCTGAGCAGGCGCTGCACCAGCGGGTGCTGCACCTTTCTCGCGGTGCCGATCGCATAGAAATGCTCCTGCACCCCGTCGCAGGGCGCGACCCAGGCCAGGCCATAGGCCTGCGCGAGCTGCTCGCGCATGCGCTCGGCGGCCGGCAGCACGCCCATGCCCGAGGCGCCGAAGGTGGCCAACAGGGCGCTGTCCTCGAACTCGCCCACCACGCGCGGCGCCACCCGCTGGCGCTCGAACCACTGGTCGATGCGCAGGCGCACCGAGGACTGCGCCGTGGGCAGCAGCACCGGCACCTGCGACAGGCCGCGCGGAAAGTCACTCTGCGCCTGGGCCAGCAGGGCCGGGGGCGCGTACCAGCCCAGGGGCGACGCGCCCAGCGCGTGGCTGTACAGCTTGAGGTTGGGGTTGGCCGGCGCGGGCCGGTCGGACAGCACCACGTCGAGCCGGTGCAGCGCGAGCGCGGCCAGCAGGTCGTCGAAGCTGTCCTCGTGACAGAGCAGGCGCAGGTTCGCCTCCGTCAGCACCGGCGCGAGCAGCTCGCGCGCCGCCAGTTTGGGAAGGCCGTCGGAAATGCCCACCACCAGGCGCACCCGCTGCTGGCTGGCGGCATCGCTCACCGCGCCGCGCAGCTGTTCGCCGAGCGAGAAGATCTGCTCGGCCAGCGCCAGCGCGGTCTGCCCGGCCTCGGTGAGCGCCAGGCCGCGCCCGGCCGGCTTGAACAGCGCGTGGCCGAGCGATTGCTCCAGCTGGCGCACCTGCGCGCTCACGGTCTGCACCGCCATGCCCAGGCGGGCCGCCGCGTGCGACATGCCGCCCTCCTTGGCCGTGACCCAGAAGTAATACAGGTGCTTGTAGTTGAGTTGCGGGTCCACGCTTCGTATTTTTAGGATATTGGTTCTCTGATTTGCTGCTTTTTGCGAAGTTCAAAACTGCGTATCGTCGAGGCTTTCCCCTCCAAGGACATCGACGCCCATGCGCACCTATCCCACCAACAGCCCGCAGGCGGCCGCGCGCCTGCTGGCCATGGCCCTGGTGGCCGACGGCAACTACTCGTTGACCGAGATCCGCGCGCTCGACCGCATCCGGGCCTCGCGCCGGCTGGGCCTGAGCGCCAGCGCCCTCAAGACCGTGCTCGACCACTTCTGCGAAGACCTGCTGGCCGCCGCCCAGGGCCGCTGGAGCGGCTCGGCCGACATGGACGGCGCCCTGCGCCAGCAGCTGCTGGACGAGGTGCGCGACCCCGCCTTGCGCGACCTGGTGGTGGACCTGTGCCAGGCCATCGTGCAGGCCGACGGCCACGAGGCCGATGGCGAAGCCGCCCTGCTGGACACCTTCACCCGGGCCTGGCGGCAGCCACTGGCGACCCGCCGGGTCGCCTGGTCGGTGGGGGCCCTGTCATGAAGCCGCTCATCTGGGGGGTGTTCGGCCTGCTGGCCCTGTGCTGGACCGGCCTGGCCGCTGCCTCGGTGCAGATCACCGAATGGCTGCTGACCCTGGTGGGCACAGGCCAGGCGACCGACCTGGCCACCGCCGCGGGCCAATGGCCGGTGCCCGAGTGGCTGGCGCTGTGGGTCGATCCGGCCTGGGTGAAGGCCATGCAGGGCGCGTGGCTGGGCCTGGTGCAGTGGCTGGGCCAGGTTCTGCCATCCGGCAGTGGCCTGATGGCCTGGGTCACGCCCCTGGTGTGGATCGCCTGGGCGCTGGGCCTGTTGTGCCTGCTGGTGCCGGCGATCGCGCTGCACTGGGTGGCCGGCCGCCTGAAGCTGCCACCGCGACCCGCCAGGGGCTGAGCCCCCGGGGCGCGGCGCGCCGAAACCACAGCAGCGTGCGCAATGCACGGACCGGGGAGAAACGGGCCGGCGCGTCACGAGGGAAGTGAGGACCGACCCCTAAAATCGGCCCACACTTCCCTGGACGCACACCTTGACGCCCAACACCACCCCCGCGCCGACCGATGCCTGCCCGCTCTATGTGGACCTGGACGGCACGCTCACGCGCAGCGACACCCTGCACGAATCGGCCATGTTGTTCGTGCGCGCCAACCCGCTGAACCTGCTGCGCATGCTCACCTGGCTCCCGCTGGGCAAGGCCGGCTTCAAGCAGCGGCTGGCCAGCGCGGTGCGGCCCGACCCCGCGCGCCTGCCCTACAACGAGCCCTTCGTTCAGTACCTGCGCGACGAACACGCGCGCGGCCGGCCCCTGGTGCTCGCCAGCGCGGCCGACGCGCGCATCGTGCAGGACGTGGCCTCGCACCTGGCCGTGTTCGACGACAGCCTGGGCACCAACGCGCAGGCCGACGGCATCAACCTCAGCCGCGGCAACAAGCGCGCGGCGATCGACGCCCACGCCCGCGCCCAGGGGCACGGCAGCTGGGCCTATGCCGGCAACAGCCGCGACGACCTCGACGTGTGGGCCGGCAGCGCCGAGGCAGTGGCGGTGAACGCCTCCAGCGGCGTGGTGGCCTCGCTGCAGCGCACGCACCCGCAGGCCCGCGTGTTCGAGCGCGAGCCCCTGCGCCTGAAAACCGTGCTGCGCGCGATCCGGCTCAAGCAATGGTCCAAGAACGGCCTGCTGTTCATCCCCCTGCTGGCCGCGCACTCGCTGGACCCGGCGCTCTGGGGCGCGGTGTTGCTCGCCTTCCTCGCCTTCGGCCTGTGCGCCTCGGCGACCTACCTGGTCAACGACCTGCTGGACCTGCCCAACGACCGTGCGCACCGCATCAAGCGCCACCGCCCGCTGGCCTCGGGGGCGATCGGCATCACCACGGCCGTGGGGCTGGGTGCGGCCATGCTGGCGCTGGCCTTCGTGCTGGCTTTCGCGGTCTCGATCGGCTTTGCCGTCATGCTGCTGGCCTACACCGTGACCACGCTCGCGTACTCGATGTACCTCAAGCGGCTGGCCCTCATCGACGTGCTGGTGCTCTCGGGCCTGTACACGCTGCGCATCGGCGCGGGCGCGGTGGCCTCCGGCGTGGACCTGTCCAACTGGCTGCTGGCGATCTCGATCTTCCTGTTCCTGAGCCTGGCGCTGGTCAAGCGCTGCGCCGAGCTGGAAGAGCTGGAAGATGACCAGCGCACACTCGCGCCGGGCCGGGGCTACCAGCCGCGCGACTTGGCCTCGCTGCGCGCCATGGGCATGTCCAGCGGCTTCATGGCGGTGCTGGTGCTCACGCTCTACATCGACAGCCAGAACAGCCAGAAGCTCTACGCCCACGCCGACTGGCTGTGGGCTGCCGCGCCGGTGCTGCTGCTGTGGATCATGCGCATCTGGCTCAAGACCGGGCGGCGCGAGCTGCACGGCGAGGACCCGCTGCAGTTCGCGCTGAAAGACCCGTTCAGCTGGGTCACGCTGCTCGTGATGGGCGGCATCGGCTTCGTGGCCACCGTCGGTTTCTGAACCCAGGACACCCCTTCATGAAATCCATCGCCCTGGGCCTGGCCCTGTTCTGCGTGCTGCTGTCTTCGGCCGCGCAAATCGCCATGAAGCGCGGCATGGGCGCGCCCAGCGCCGCCGCCGACGTCGGCAGCACCTACCTGCAGGCGCTCAGCAGCCCGCTGGTGTGGGTCGGCCTGATGCTCTACGGCGCCAGTGCCGTGCTCTGGCTGTGGGTGCTCTCCCGGCTGGACGTGAGCGTGGCCTACCCGCTGGTGAGCCTGGGCTTCGTGGTCACGCTCGCGCTGGGCGTGCTCTGGCTCGGTGAGCCCTTCTCGTGGCTGCGCGTGGCCGGCTGCACGCTGATCGTGGTGGGCGTGAGCTTGCTCGCCCTGGATGCCTGACCCCCTGACCATGCACGCTTCCGAGTTTTCCACCCACGCCTCGCGCCAGATCTTCTGGGTCGCGTTCGCCGCCACCCTGCTGCTCAAGCTCGTCATCGCCGCCGGCTTCCCCATCACCGGCGACGAGGCCTTCTTCTACCAGTGGGGCGTGTTCCCATCCTGGGGCTACTCCGACCACCCTCCGATGGTGGGCTGGCTGATCGCGGCGCTGCGCCAGATCAGCGACCACCCGCTGGCGCTGCGCAGCTTCACGCTGCTGCTCACCAGCGTCATCGCGCTCGGCGTGGTGGACCTGCTGCGCCGCTTCCTGCCCGAAGACCGCGAGGCCAGCGCCTGGCTGGCGGGCGCGGTCTACCTGGCGATGCCCTGGTCGTGGATGTTCGTGCTGGTGACCACCGACACACCGCTGATCTTCTTCATGGTGCTCTCGGCCTGGTGCTACCTGCGCGCCGACACCAGCGCGCAGCGCGCCAGCGTGCCCTGGTACGCGCTGGCCGGCGCCTTCCTCGGCCTGGCTTTCCTCTCCAAGTACTTCGCGGCGCTGCTGGGCTTCGCCTACGCGGCGCACTGCTTCGGCTGGCGGCGCGAACGCTGGTGGGCCCCGTTCCTCATCTTCGTGCTCGCCCTGCCCTCGATCGCGCTCAACATCGCCTTCAACGCCACACACGGCTGGACCAACGTGATGTTCAACGTGTTCAACCGCAACGAGGGCTCGGCCTGGTCGTTCGAGACCTTCGGCGTGTACCTCGCGATGGCGCTCTACCTGCTCACGCCCTGGCTGCTCTGGCGCGCGCTGAGTGCGCGCGGCACGGCCTCCGGCGTCTCGCCCACCACCAGCCGCACGCTGGCCGTGCTGTGGCTGTTCCCGCTGATCCTGTTCGCGCTGCTGAGCACGCGCCGCACCATCGGCCTGCACTGGGTGCTGGGCTTCGTGCCGCTGTTCGTGGTCTGGGCCGGCCTGCGGCTGGATGCGCGCGCGCTGCGCCGTTGCCTGACCTGGACCGTGGCGCTCTCGGTGCCGCACCTGCTCGTGGTCGCCGCCATCGCCTGGGCGCCGCTCGCCTGGTGGCAGCCCTTCAAGATCCACGACCGCGCGGTCTTCCTGCGCGAAACCGCCGCCGTGGTCGCCGCGCTGGAGAAAGACCTGCCGGCGGGCGCCACCCTGATGGGCCGCACCTACAACCCGGCGGCCATGCTCGCCTTCCACCACAAGCGATACGTGCCCGTCTTCGGCGTGGGCAAACACCATGCGCGGCAGGACGACCAGATCATCGACTTCCGCCGCTACGACGGCCAGCCCATCCGCGTGTTCCTCTACGACGAACCCAAGCTGGAGGAGTTCGCTCCCTACTTCGAGCGCGTGAGCGCCAAGCGTTTCGACGTGGACGGCGTCGCCTTCTACGCGGTCGACGGCCAAGGCTTCAAGTACCAGCCCTTCCACGACACCGTGCTGGCCGAAGTCGCCCGCGAGTTCCACGACATCCCGAAATGGCTGCCCATCCTCGGCAGCCCCTTCTGCGAGCGCTACGGGTTCGAGGCCTGCGCGCCCGGGCGTCCCTGATCAGGCCGCGGCGAACGGCACGCGGGGCGCCACCGCGCACATCAGCTCATAGCTGATGGTGCCCGCAGAAGAAGCCACCTCATCGATCGGCAGCACCTCGCCGCAAGACGACGAGGCCCGCCCCCACAGCACCACCTCCGACCCGATCCCCGCAGACGGAACGGAAGAAAGATCCACCGTGATCATGTCCATGCTCACCCGCCCGATCAGGCGCGTGCGCACCCCATCCACCAGCACCGGCGTGCCCGTGGGCGCGTGCCGCGGATAACCATCCGCGTAACCACAGGCCACCACGCCGATGCGCATCGGCCCCTCGGCCGTGAACGTCGAGCCATAGCCCACGGTATCGCCGGCCTGCAGCGTCTGCGTGCCGATGACCCGGCTGGACAACGTCATGGCCGGTTGCAGGTCCCAGTCGCTCACCCGCTTTTCGGGGAAATCGGGCGCGCTGCCGTACAGCGCAATGCCCTCGCGCACCCAGTCGGCCGACAGGCTTTGCGCCCCCCGCAGCGCCAGCTTCGCGTGGCGCAGGATGGCCGCGCTGTTGCACAGCGTGCGCTCGCCGGGCAGGTCGGCGGTGGCGGCCTCGAACGCGGCCACCTGGTGCGCGATGCCGCGCACGCCGTCGGCGTCGCTGAAGTGCGTCATGAGCGAGATCTCGTCCACCTGCGGCAGCGCGTTGAGCCGCGCCCAGGCGCTGCGGAAGGCCGCGGGCGTGAACCCCAGGCGGTTCATTCCGCTGTTGAGCTTGAGAAAAATGCGGTGCGGCACCTGCGTCTTGTGCGCGGCCAGCCAGTCGATCTGCTCGGTGCAGTGCACCGTGTGCCACAGGTGCAGGCGCGAGCACAGCTCCAGGTCGCGCGGCTCGAACACGCCTTCGAGCAAATGGATGGGGCCGCGCCAGTCCAGCGCGCGCAGGCGCTCGGCCTCGGCCAGGTCCAGCAGGGCAAAACCGTCGGCGCTGCGCAGCGCGTCGAAGCAGCGCTCGATGCCATGGCCGTACGCATTGGCCTTGACCACCGCCCACACGCGGGCGTCGGGCGCGAAGTGGCGCGCGCGCGCCAGGTTGTGTTGCAGGGCGTCGGCATGGACGGTGGCAAGAATGGGACGGGGCATGACGGGCGGCGGGAGGCGTCGGGGGAACGTGCGGGAAGTCGCGGGACGGGCCGTCGGATCGACACCGGGGGGAACCCGCCCCGGTATTTTCAGGGTGGCGTGCTATAACCCGGCATCGTCTGGAGACCCGTCAACTGTCGCACAAAAAAGGCCGGTGCATCGGCTCAGCTCCCCCTGGCTGAAGCGCCCCGGCACACAAAATCATCTCCATGAAGCGCGGCTTCTACACCATCATGACGGCGCAGTTCTTCAGCTCGCTGGCGGACAACGCGCTGTTCGTGGCCGCGATCGAACTGCTTCGCACGCGTGGCGCCCCCGAGTGGCAGAGCGCCGCCCTGGTGCCGCTCTTCGCGCTGTTCTATGTGGTGCTCGCGCCCTTCGTGGGCGCCTTCGCCGACGCCAGGCCCAAGGGCCAGGTCATGTTCATCAGCAACGCCATCAAGGTGGCGGGCTGCCTGCTGATGCTGGTGGGCGTCCACCCGCTGCTGGCCTACACCCTGGTGGGCCTGGGCGCGGCGGCCTACTCGCCGGCGAAGTACGGCATCCTCACCGAGCTGCTGCCGCCTTCGCAGCTGGTCAAGGCCAACGGCTGGATCGAGGGCCTCACGATCGCCTCCATCATCCTGGGCGTGCTGCTTGGCGGCCAGTTGGTGAGCCCCTGGATTTCGTCCCGGCTGCTGGCCGTCGACCTCCCCGGCATCCACCACGCAGCCGAAGCGGCGATCGCCGCGCTGGTGGTGGTGTACGCGCTGGCCGCCTGGTTCAATACGCGCATCCCGCTCACCGGCGTCACGCCGCGGCCGATGCCGACGAACCCGCTGGCCCTGCTGCCCGATTTCTGGCGCTGCAACAGCCGACTGTGGCGCGACCGCCTGGGCCAGATCTCGCTGGCCACCACCACGCTGTTCTGGGGCGTCTCGGGCAACCTGCGCTACATCGTGCTGGCCTGGGCCGGTGCCGCGCTGGGCTACGGCACCACCCAGGCCTCTTCGCTGGTCGGCGTGGTGGCGATCGGCACGGCAGTGGGCGCGGTGGTCGCGTCGATGCGCATGCGGCTGGACCAGGCCACGCGCGTGATGCCGCTGGGCATCGCCATGGGGGTGCTGGTGATCCTGATGAATTTCATCGACAACGTCTGGGTGGCCGCGCCCTTCCTGGTGCTGCTCGGCGGCCTGGGCGGCTTCCTGGTGGTGCCGATGAACGCGCTGCTGCAGCATCGCGGCCACAACCTGATGGGCGCGGGCCGCTCGATCGCGGTGCAGAACTTCAATGAGCAGGCCTGCATCCTGACCCTGGGTGCGCTCTACAGCTTCTCCACCGGCATGGGCTGGTCGGCGTTCGCTGCCATCACGGCCTTTGGCGTGCTGGTGGCCGGCTGCATGGCGCTGATCGCGCTGTGGCACCGCCACAACCAGCGCACGCACCCGCACGAGCTGGAACGCCTGCTGGAAATCGCCCGCCGCGACGACTTGCACGGTTGATCCCCCCGCGCCGCACCTGCGGTGCGTCACCCCCCAGGGGGCAACACCTGCGGCCCGGCAAAGCCGGTTCCGCGGTGTTCTGGACGGCGTTTCTTCTCTCGTGACGCTCCCCACTTCATCGACGTCAAAACCCGACGTTGGTGGGTGCGAAGCCGTTCAGACTGACCAGGCGGTGGTTGGCCAGCACCTTGTAGAGCTCGGCCTCGCCCACGGAACGGGAGAGGTAGGCGTCGCTGCCGGCCAGACCGGCTTTCATGCGGTCCATGCTGCCCGCGGTGGGCGCGAACATGATGACCACCGGTGCGCCCTTCGGGCCCTTGGTCTGCTTGGCGGCACGGCAGATGTGGTTGGCGTCGGGCTCACCCTTGAGGCGGTCGATCGCCACCACGCGGTAGGCATGGGCCTTGAGCATCACCAGCGCCTGCGCGCCCTCGCGCGACCAGTCCACCGTCAGGCCGTACTTCTTGAAGCGCTTGAGCAGGATGCGCCCTTCCACCAGGCTCTCGGCGACCAGCAGCATGTCGCCGAGTGGCGCATCGGGCACGGGCGCGGCCTTGTCGGCGCTGAGGCGGGACTTGGGTGAGCGGGTGCGGGGCGCGGCCAGCGCGGGCAGGTCTTCGAGGCTGCCGAAGTCGGTCATGCGCATCACGCCAGGGCGTGCGGCCGGCGCGGGTGCTGGCACGGTGCTGCCGCGCGCGGGCGCAGCAACCACCTCGCCGCGCACCAGGGGTCGCGTGGGTGGGAACTCGGTGTCGGGCGAGCGGCGCCGGCCGACGCGCGCGGCCGGCGCCATGGCGGGCAGCGGCAGCAAGGCCCCATAGGGCTGGGTCAGGGCGAAACCCCGGTCGGCCCCCGCGCCGGGCGCGACCTGGGGCGGGTGCGGGGGCGTGGGCATCGCGCGCCCGCTGGCCAGCTGCATGCTCGCATCCAGGCCCTGGAATTGGGACGGCTGGAAGGGCTCGCCGCCGCTCGCGGCATCGGCCGCACGGCGCCGCGCGGGCGGGGGCCGGGTGGCACCCACCATCTCGTCGAGCGCGGCCAGCATGGCCACCAGCTTGACGGGCTTGCGCTGCAGGGGCCAGCCGGTGCCGCCGTCGGAGCTGCCCACCAGCATCACCCGGCCGGGCAACTCGGCGTCGCGCACCAGCACCACGGCCTGCACGTTGTCGGCATTGACGATCAGGATCTGCGCGTCCATGACCTCGTCCTGCACCAGGTAGCCCGGCGGCCGGCGCGAGGCCAGGCGGAAGAACGATTCGAATGTGGACGACTCGGTCTGGGAGAACCCCACCAGCGCCACCGTGTATGCAGCCACCATTCTCCAGCCCCAGATTCGTTATTGGATGTTGCGGGTCAGTATGCCCGCACCGCCCAGGCCGGGGGAAGAGGGAAGCGTTACGCCAGCGCCCGAGAATGCACCTTTCGTCGTACATCTCCGCTGCGGCGCACAATCCGTCACACTGCACCCACCCCCGTCCCAGGAGCCCGCATGAGCAGCATCTACGACTTCGAAGCCCAGTCCATCGACGGCAAGCCCGTGCCTTTGCGGCAGTTCGAAGGCAAGCCTTTGCTGATCGTCAACACCGCGAGCGCCTGCGGTTTCACGCCGCAGTTCGGCGGGCTGGAGAAGCTGCACCAGGCGTACGGCGCGCGCGGCCTGGTGGTGCTGGGTTTTCCGAGCAACCAGTTCGGTGGCCAGGACCCGGGCAGCAACGACGAGATCGCCAGCTTCTGCCAGCTCAACTACGGCGTGAGTTTCCCCATGATGGGCAAGATCGACGTCAACGGCGCGAACGCGCACCCGCTCTACCAGTGGCTCACGGCCGAGGCCCCGGGCCTGCTGGGCAGCAAGGCCATCAAGTGGAACTTCACCAAGTTCCTCGTGGGCAAGGACGGCCGCGTGCTCAAGCGCTACGCGCCGCAGGACGCGCCGGAGAAGCTGGCGAAGGACATCGAGGCCGCGCTCGCGGGCTGAGGCCGAAGACGCCCTGATCGTCGCGGCGCTGATGAGCTACCGCTTTCTGATGCTGCGGCTCACCGGCGAGGCGAAGCTGCTCGATGCCCCGGAGCCGGCCCCTGGCGGTGCCGACGCGGCGCCCTTGCCCGCGCCGCGTCCGGCGCGTTTTCTGGTGCGCAAGCTGCGCCGCGAGTTCCTGGTGGCCGCGTCGGACATCGAGTGGGTGCAGGCCCAGGGCAACTATGTGGGGTTGCACGTCAATGGGCACGACTGTCTGCTGCGCTCGACTTTCACCGAGTTCCTGCAGCAGCTGGACCCGGAGCGTTTCGTGCGCGTGCACCGCAGCCACGCGGTGAACCTCGACCATGTCGCCGAGATCGAGCCGCTGGACAGCGGCGATGCGCGCCGGACCATGAGCGATGGCTCCACGGTGCCCTGCAGCCGCCGCCATCGGGATGCGATCGGCCAGCGCGGCAGCGTCTCACCCGGCTCTGGGGCGGTGGCACCTCGCTGAATACCTTTTAGGGGAGGCTCGTGCGGAGACCTCGCGTCAGGCCAGTGGCGGGATCCGACTGCTCCGGCCCTGCTCGCGGGTGTCTGCCCGGGTCCGCAAACGCCCCTTCGTCAACACCGGGTGGGCGCGCACCCTCTGTGGCAACCGCGAATGGGGGCCTGCGCATTCGGATCCCGCCACTGTCCTGCAAGAAGCGTGGGCACTCCCAGCTTGGCACGCCTGCTTTTGTCGTGGGGCGGGTGGTCCGGGCAGGAGGGCGCTGGCCCCATTCGCGGTTGCCACAGAGGGTGCGCGCCCACCCGGTGTTGACGAAAGGGTAGCGGCAGACCCGGGCAGACACCCGCGAGCGGCCGGCGCCCTCCTGCCCGGACCACCCGACCTTGCCAACCGCGGTGGAGCGGAAAACTCAGAACCCCAAAGCCTCGTCAAGCACCTCGACCCAGTGCCGCACCGGCGTGGCCGTGCCGCTCTGCAGGTGCGTGATGCAGCCGATGTTGGCGCTGGCGATCACCGCCGGCCGCAGCTCATCCAGGTGGCCAAGCTTGCGATCGCGCAGGGTGTGCGCGATCTCGGGGTTGAGCACCGAGTAGGTGCCGGCCGAACCGCAGCACAGGTGGGCCTCGTTGTTCGCCACCTGCACCGTGAAACCCAAGGCGCCCAGGTGCTGCTCCACCCCACCCTTGAGCTGCTGGCCGTGCTGCAGCGTGCAGGGCGGATGGAAGGCCACCACGCGCGCCGCATCCGGCGCCTGCTTCAGCAAGGGCCGCAACACCGGCACCAGCGCGGGCAGCAGCTCGCTCAGATCGCGCGTGAGTTCGCTCACGCGCGCGGCCTTGGCGGCGTAGGCCGGGTCGTCCTGAAGAATGTGCCCGTACTCCTTCACCGTCACGCCGCAGCCCGAGGCGTTCATCACGATGGACTCGACCCCGCCTTCGATCAGCGGCCACCACGCGTTGATGTTGGCCCGCATCTGGGCACGCCCGCCGTCCTGGTCGTTCAGGTGGAACTTCACCGCGCCACAGCACCCGGCCTCGGTCGCCACCACCCCCTGGATGCCGGCCGCATCGAGCACGCGCAACGTGGCGGCGTGGATGCTCGGCAGCATCGCCGGCTGCACGCAGCCCGCGAGCAAGAGCACGCGGCGCGCGTGCGTGCGCGTGGGCAAGGCACCGGCCGCGCGCGGCGCGGGCACCTTGTCCTTCAGCAGGCTGGGCAGCAGCGGCCGCACCATCTGGCCGAGCTTCATGGCCGGCGCGAACAGCGGCGAGGTCAGGCCCTCCTTGAGCAGCCAGCGCACGGCCTTTTCACCCACCGGGCGCGGCACTTTCTCATCCACGATCTGGCGGCCGATGTCGACCAGATGGCCGTAGTCCACCCCGCTCGGGCAGGTGCTTTCGCAGTTGCGGCAGGTGAGGCAGCGGTCCAGGTGCAGCTGGGTCTTGCGCGTGGGCTCGGCGCCTTCGAGCACCTGCTTCATCAGGTAGATGCGCCCGCGTGGGCCGTCGAGTTCGTCGCCGAGCAACTGGTAGGTGGGACAGGTGGCGGTGCAGAAGCCGCAGTGCACGCACTTGCGCAGGATGGCCTCGGCCGCGCGGCCGTCGGCGCGCTGCTGGTATTCGGGAGAGAGCTGGGTTTGCATGGCTCGGTTCCCGTCAGCCCATGCGGCCCGGGGTGAAGATGCCCGCCGGGTCGAACTCGGCGCGCAGGCGTTGCGTGATGGTCTGGATCGCCGTGGCCGCCGGGTGGAAGCGCGGCACGCCGGGCGCGCCGTCGGCCCCGGCGCGGAACAGCGTGGCGTGGCCGTTCACGGCCGCGGTGGCCGCCCGGATCTGGCCGGCCGCGCCAGCGGGTGCCCACAGCCAGCGCTGCGCGCCCTGCCATTCGATCAGCGGCGCCCAGGGCAGGTCCAGCACCGGCGCGGTCTGCGGCACCGACAAGCGCCACAGGCCCAGGTCGGCCGCCGGTGCATCGAAGAACGGCAGGCGCTGGTCGCGGGTGTCGGCCCAGTCGCGGCCGGCCTGCGTGGGGTCCACGCGGGTGCCGCCGGCCTCGAGCGCCAGGCGCTCGCAGGCGGCCTCCACCGCCGCGACGGCACCGCGCAGGCGCACGGTGAGGCGGTCCGCAGCCCAGCGGCTGGCATTGACCGGCAGCGGCTGGCCGCCCCAGCGGTGCACTTGCTCCAGCGCCTCGTGCTGGCCGAGTGGAAACAAGAGCGTGGCCTCGGCCGGCGCCACCGGCAGCACCTTGAGGCTGACTTCGGTGATCACGCCCAGCGTGCCCAGGGAGCCGGCGAGCACGCGGCTCACGTCGTAGCCGGCCACGTTCTTCATGACCTGGCCACCGAAGGTGAGCAGCTCGCCGCGCCCGTTGATGAAGCGCGCGCCGAGCACGTAGTCGCGCACCGCGCCGGCGCTGGCGCGCGCCGGGCCGGCCAGGCCGGCGGCCACCATGCCGCCCACCGTGCCGCCAGGGCCGAAGTGCGGTGGCTCGAACGGGAAACACTGGCCGCGCTCGGCCAGCACCGCCTCCAGTTCGGCCAGCGGCGTGCCCGCGCGCACCGTCACCACCAGCTCGGTCGGCTCGTAGCTGACGATGCCCGACCAGCCGGTGGTGGGCAGCAATTCATCCGCGCCCGGCTCGCCGTAGAAGGCCTTCGTGCGGCCGCCGGCGATGTGCAAGGGCGAACGCGTGGCCGCAGCGGCGCGGACCCGGTCAATCAGTTCGCCGGGGATCTCGTGGGGCGGGAAAGACATGGCGCCGATGGTAGTCGCGCAGCCACTCGCTGGCTTTGAATTTTCTGCACGCCGCGATGCAATCGCGGCCCGGGCTTACCTTGTGTAGCCCGCGCACATGCCGGCATTGGGCCGGCCCTTGCATTCGCGCAGAAGCCGCTTCTCGCGAGCGGCCGGCGCTTCCTCCGAGGTGGACTTGTGGAAGGTGACCTTGGATGGCAGCTTGCGCGCCGAGCTCTCGGCGGCGTGAAGCGTGGCGGCCGCCAGAGCGGCCACCAGGGCGACGGCGCCCAGGCGCAACGGGTTCCTGAACATGGTGTCCTCCTTGGATGGGTGAGTCCCGGGCGCGCATCATACGAAAGTTCTCATGTCGAAAAAAAACCCGCGTGCCCTGAGGCAACGCGGGTTCAACATCCAAAGGAGATTCGGGATCAGCGGTTGTAGGCCGTCTCGCCGTGCGAGGTGATGTCCAGACCTTCGCGTTCGGCTTCTTCGCTGACGCGCAGACCGACCATCATGTCGACGATCTTGTAGGCGACAAACGAGACCACGCCGGACCATACGATGGTCACGAGCACGCTCTTGACCTGCACCCACAGCTGGGCGCCGATGGCGTAGTCGTCGGCCTTGACGCCACCCAGGCTGGAGGCGGCGAAGACGGCGGTCAGGATGGCGCCGACGATACCGCCGACACCGTGCACGCCGAACACGTCGAACGCGTCGTCGGCACCCAGCATCTTCTTGAGACCACCCACACCCCACAGGCAGACCAGACCCGCGATCAGGCCGAGGGCGATGGAGCCCATCGGGCCGATGAAGCCAGCGGCGGGCGTGACCGCCACCAGGCCGGCCACGGCACCCGAAGCGGCACCCAGCATGGAGCCCTTGCCCTTGTGCAGCGCTTCGCCCGCGATCCAGGACAGCGTGGCCGCGCCGGTGGCGAGGATGGTGTTGATGAAGGCCAGACCAGCCACGCCGTTGGCGGCACCTGCCGAGCCGGCGTTGAAGCCGAACCAGCCGACCCACAGCAGCGAGGCACCGACCATGGTCAGCGTCAGGCTGTGCGGGGTGAGCGCTTCCTTGCCGTAGCCGATGCGCTTGCCCACCACGTAGGCACCCACCAGACCGGCGATACCGGCGTTGATGTGCACCACGGTGCCGCCGGCGAAGTCCAGCGCGCCGTCGGCGCCCAGCAGACCACCGCCCCAGACCATGTGGGCCATCGGGATGTAGCTGAAGGTGAACCAGATCACGGAGAACAGCAGCACGGCCGAGAACTTGATGCGCTCGGCGAACGAGCCCACGATCAGCGCGCAGGTGATGGCCGCGAAAGTCGACTGGAAGGCCACGAAGACGAACTCGGGAATCGTCGGCAGCAGGCCCGAGAGCGTGTCGGCCGTGATGCCCTTGAGGAAGACCTTGTCGAAGCCGCCCACGAACTTGCCTTCGCCCACGAAGGTCAGGCTGTAGCCGTAGACGCACCAGAGGATGGTGATCAGCGAGAAGATGACGAACACATGCATCAGCACCGACAGCATGTTCTTCGAACGGGCCAGGCCGCCGTAGAACAGGGCCAGGCCCGGGATGGTCATCAGGATGACCAGCATGGTGGAGGTCAGCATCCAGGCGGTGTCGCCGGTGTCGAGCGCGGGCGCGGCGGCGGCCGGTGCGGCCTCTGCGGCAGCGGCAGGCGCTGCTTCGGCCGGCGCAGGAGCGGCAGCCGGTGCGGCTTCGGCGGGGGCGGCCGCCGCAGGGGCTTCAGCAGGCGCGGCGGTCTGCGCCATGGCGTTCAGACCGCCAAAGGCCAGGCCCATGCCCAGGAACAGGGTTGCAATGAGTTTTTTCATGTCCGTGATCTTTCTTGTTCAGGGGGCGGCGATCAGAGCGCTTCCTTGCCGGTCTCGCCGGTCCGGATGCGCACCACCTGTTCCAGGGAAGTGACGAAAATCTTGCCGTCGCCGATCTTGCCGGTGCGCGCCGCACCTTCGATGGCTTCGATCACGCGCTCGACGAGCTCGTCGGACACGGCGGCCTCGATCTTGACCTTGGGCAGGAAGTCGACCACGTACTCCGCGCCGCGGTACAGCTCGGTGTGGCCCTTCTGGCGGCCGAAGCCCTTGACTTCGGTGACGGTGATGCCTTGCACGCCCATGCCGGAAAGTGCTTCGCGCACTTCGTCCAGCTTGAACGGCTTGATGATGGCTGAAACCATTTTCATGCTGTGATTCCTCTTCTAGAACGGAAGGGTGCTCAGACCGGAGGGCCGACACCGCGGTTTGCGGAGGGACCATGGAACTCCACGGCCCGGATTCAATCGCTTACACCCCCAAGCACGGACCGTGCCAACAGCCCCGCCCGCGTACCCCCCCGGGTTCGGGTCCTGGCGGCCACCTACAGTTGGGCCACGCGCCCGGATTTTTCAGGCGCCAGTGCCGCCCCGATCGCCCACAGCCACACCAAAGCTGTGCGCACCAATTGGGTGCGGTCCACCGTGCGCTTTTCGCCCCAGTTGGCGGCTTGGGCGCGCACCGAAACAGGGAGAAACCCCACATGAGTCTGTCATTGGTGCACAGCCGGGCGCTGCTCGGCCTGGAAGCCCGTCCGGTCTGTGTCGAAGTCCACCTCGCCAACGGCCTGCCCAGTTTCACGCTGGTCGGCCTGGCCGACACTGGCGTGAAAGAGGCGCGCGAACGCGTGCGCTCGGCCATCGCGAACGCGGGGCTGGAGTTCCCGTCGAACAAGCGCATCACCGTGAACCTGGCGCCGGCCGACCTGCCCAAGGACTCCGGGCGCTTCGACCTGCCCATCGCCCTGGGCATCCTCGCCGCCAGCGGACAGATCGACGCGGCGCGGCTGGCCGGCTGGGAGTTCGCGGGCGAGCTCTCGCTCGGTGGTGAGCTGCGGCCGGTGCGCGGCGCGCTGGCCATGAGCCTGGCCGTGCACCGGCAGGACACCGAGCGCCCGACCCGCCTGGTGCTGCCGCCAGGCAGCGCGGAAGAAGCGGCGCTGGTGCCGCAGGCGCAGGTCTACCGCGCACGCCACCTGCTCGATGTGGTCGCGCGCTTCCTGCCCGAGCGCGAAGCCGACACGGCGCCACCGCCGCCACCCGAGGAGGCCGGCTGGGCCCGCCTGGCGCCCACCGCGCGCGCCGCCCTGCCCCGCTACCCCGACCTGATCGACGTCAAGGGCCAGGTGGCCGCCAAGCGCGCGCTGGAGATCGCCGCGGCCGGCGGCCACAGCCTGTTGCTGGTCGGCCCGCCGGGTTCGGGCAAGTCGATGCTGGCCCAGCGTTTTGCCGGCCTGCTGCCGCCCATGGGCACGCTGGAGGCGCTGGAGTCCGCCGCCGTGGCCTCGCTGACCGGGCGCTTCAGCCTGGAGCGCTGGGGCCAGCGCCCCACCTGCGCGCCCCACCACAGCGCCAGCGCCGTGGCCCTGGTGGGCGGGGGTTCGCCGCCCCGGCCGGGCGAGATCTCCATGGCGCACCAGGGCGTGCTGTTCCTCGATGAGTTCCGCGGTTTGCTCTTTACAAGGCTCTTGTCAATTTGAGTTTTGGTATGCCTAGACCGTAGCTTTCTCTCTCTGTAGAAGGTCCAAAAACGGACCCACAAGGAGACCGGTAGTCGCTCAACCGAAGCTAGGCCGCCCGGTTGTCAATTTCATCGCCTCGGCCTCACACACACGGTCGGTCAGCTAGACGGCCGGCTCACCAGATGCCGAGGCGCCATAAAGAAAGGCCAGGAAAGTGTTCGGAAATACCGTGCACGGAGGTCACAAACCATTAGCCGCGAAACATTTATTTACACATTTAATGCACCGCGTCATATCAAATGATAAGAGTCGGCCGGTAATTTTCCATCAAGAATCAACAACTTAGAACAATCAGTCGGAATATTAAGATAACGTTATCATAATAGACGCTTTGCTTTTTTGGACGTATGGTATGCATCCATGCGTAATCCAGAACTGCCCCAGACAACTCGCAAAGCACAAATACGTACATTGCGAAGATTTCTCGGAGGGAAACCCATAATTCGCGGAAGGAATCGCTTCCTTTACCATGACCCAGTTGCCGTTCACCTCCCAATTGAGCAGTGCTTTGAGCAGATTCCAAAGCAATTTCGGACGAAGTTGCGTAATTCTTTTAGCTGCTACCTAGCCCTCACCTCCGCGCAGATTGCCCCCAGGTCCAATCTCGATCTCAATATCTACGCCGATAGCTTGGCGGGCTTTATTGGCGCCATCTATTGCAACGACTTCATTGAACTGAGTTCGCCCACCAAGTATTCATGGGTAAAAGCGCTTATTGAGGCATTTCAATATGCGCCAGTAATAGGCATAAAGCTACGCCATCTAAGGCCGAGCACACTTGGACCGACCGAAGCAATAGGGGAACAGGTACAAATCTTCCAAAATACTCCGCTCTGTGTCCGCGAGGCAGAGTATTGGTATTCGTGGTCAGCGCCCAATGCTAAAGGTGACCCACTTTGGCTACCATTTCCAAAATTGTACCGAAAGTTCGGCCGCAACTGGACACGAACCCTATTTTCATATGTTAAGACATGGCTTGCGGGGAGACACGCAACAACAATTCCTGTCCTTTCAGAATTCTGTGACTTCTTATCAGATAGCAACTATCTTGCCGAGGATTTGAAATCAGCAAATTGCATGCACCTGCTCTGGGAAGAGTTCTGGTCTGATTACGGGACGAGGATGAAAAATACTCAATCCTCAAATACCATAATAGTCGATTGGCATCACCACTGGTGTGACTTTGTTAAGACTGCGCTCGTCAGTTCTGGGCTATTCGCTCATGCAGATAACATCGATGGTCCTGATGCAGCAGCAGCACATTCAGTAAACACACGAGGAGACGCGACTCCTAAGCGCCATGAGAGTGACTGCAAATTGCTCGTTGACGTCCCCCTATCCGCTGGCGACAGAAAGGCTCTCGACTTACTGCTTGTTGAAATACCGCAATCACTGAACACAATTGACGCTTGGTGCAAGGCGTCATGCGCGGAAACGATGTGCAGGTACTTGCACAGACGGAGACTTCGAACGAAGGGGCAAGTTCGTCAGTTTCCCGCGCCAAAGCATGTCGGAGTAGAGGAGTGGAAGCTAAGTCGTAACAATCCTGAACATCTAGCAAATGCATCCGCGACCCTAGACCGATATGGGCTATCCAGTTTCGATGAGATTCGCCTCAACGAGCTATATCCGGTCCCGTTAGCTGTTACAGCATACGAGCTTGCGCTTCCGACAAGAGCCACATTACTGCCATTTGCTGCGGGCTTAGTGGCACTCCATCCAGAACTCACGCCATCCATGCTAGAAAATCTCACCCTATGGGATGAGAGGGGGAAACTACGGTACTTCTATCAAGTAAATTCCGATTGGTATTTAGAATGTGTGAAATTGAGGTCCGGGAAAAAAGCCTGGACAAGAATCAAACTCGAAAGACGGTCGAAACGGTTAATTCTTCAAATACTGCTGATAACACGTGAAGCCCGCAAACGTCTAATTCAGGACCAATCCGATGAGTGGCGCTTCCTTTTCATAGATACGTCGAAAGGATTTGGGAAACCAGGTCGCCTTAAGAAGTTTTCCAGTGACACTTCTCGCACAGACACTGTTCGCGAAATTGCCAAGAGATTCTGCCAAACAAGCGAGATATCTAATGATGCCGCAATTCGGTTGGCGACGAAGTTTTCACTACGTACTTTGAGAACCACCGTAGCTTTAGGTCGCGCCCTGAAAGCATGGTCGGAAGATGAGTTCTCAAAAGCCTTAGGTCACAGTCAGCCTGACCCTAAGCTACTTCGTCGCTATATTCCCGACAGTCTGATTAGCTATTTTCACGCTCGTGAAATCCGGAGATTTCAGAATTGCCTAATTCTTCATGCCACTGAAGGCACGGCATACCAGCTGAAAGCTACTGGTTTTGCGTCAATTGAACAGATGGAAGAATTTTTAGACGAGCAGGCGCTACCAGAACTCAAGGTAATTTTGGCGACTCGAGACAACCCACAGACAATTGCACCCGCTACCGGAAGCTTTCTTGCAGTTGCATCAGAAAGTGCATTTTTTTGCTGGGCGACATTGTCAAAGCGCAATTCTCAAAACAAGGCCGTGGGACTTCCTGCTACGAGCCTTGGTGAAATAGGTGAGCGCATTCTTGCATTCGTCGAAACACGTAGAGGAATTGACCCCTCAATTGACGACCGGGTTGACGAAATTTTGAAAAGGGTTCAGGTCAAGGAGGTCACTGCATGAGGCCACTGCCGACCCTAAACCATATTCATCATGCTATGGCATCAAAGCTCAAAAACGTGAGTTGGCATAAAACTGCTATAGGTAGTCCAATCTTTGCAGCGGACTTCGAGGATTTAGGCATTATTGAACTAGATTTCTCCGTACGTTTGTCGACTGGCCTTCTATTAACACATCCAAATCACAGCCAGCTCCTGATTGATATTCAAGAATATCTTTGCCTCCAGGGGGTGCGCGGCCTCTACAGTAAAGGGAACATCTCGCTCCGGTCTCAACGAGAGCATTTTATAAATGCCTGTAAAGTAGTTGACGGCCTACTTATGCATGACAAAGGGGAAATTGCGCGATTCGGATTCAAGGCGGTTTCGACCTATATGTTGAACTCGGTTGTTCAAGCCTATACAACATCTGGTGGCGGAGATGAGGGTTTATACAAATGGCGCAGCAGGCTTTCCAAATATTTGCGAGAACTGAGCGCTGAGGTAGACGATAGGGAAATTTTCATCACTAAGAGTGTCGTACCTGACATCGATGAACTCAAAGACATCGACCTACGTATCCTTGAGATTAATGACCATGAACTGGTCCGGGCAAGAGTAGCGCTGTACAAGATGGGAGTCGAGACCATAGACCCTATTTGGTCAACAAATAGCCTGGGAGCAGTTTGCACTGCGGTGCGCAGTGATATTTATTCTGACACCCTGTTGGGTGGTACGAACTTTCTTTCAAATCTTCATTTTCCAAATGAGATGAAATTTGGAAAACGGCGAAAACTCTATCGTGAATACCCGCGCGTGTACGTTCCTGAGAATTATGAAGCAGAACACATCCAGAAGAAGGGATTCAATGCTTTTAAAGGAGCAATCCTCTCATCGCGCCGTCTCTCCAACGCTGGGCTGAGCATTCCCGCTGACGTGTTGGATGAGTTTGAACAAATCGACCACACAGAACTGCTCCAGTTGACTGAAGCGGGTGGCTTTAAACACGCACCTCCGGATTTGGTTTTAAAGGCATTGCGGGCTTCAATCGAATTTTTTTACGAACACGGCGAACACCTTCTGGATTCGTGCGCTCGCGTGCTGACATCATCTGACCCAGCAATACTGAAGACTGGCAAGGCGGCCGCGTGTGATTTCCAGAAATACCTTGACCCTCGTAGCGTAGCTTTGGGCATTACAGAGTGGTCTCTCACGGTCTCGAGCGGGGCAGAGCACGGCAAGCGGTATGCCTCGGCGCTACGGAAGACAAGGGCCGGATTGCTCGACATGGTTCTTGTCCTCTTCGGAGCTTGCCAGGTGACGTTGGGTATCGTCCTGGCGCCCCGCAGCACCGAACTGCTGAGCATTAAATACGAGGACATCTCAGACGATGAGTTCTTCCTTGCTTTCTATTCGATGAAAACAGGGCATGGCGAACATCGGCGGCAGGACGAAGTCCCCCTTCCAAAAGTCGCGCTGGACATGCTCTTGTTACTCGACAGATTCCATAAGAGCGTTGGTACTTCGAGCCATCTGCTCTCCGTCCCAGGTGTCAGGGGAGGCTTCTCTAATAGTGATGAGGCTCTATACGAGGCACTAGACATCTTTCTTGACTTTATTGAGATTGACCTAGATTCGCATGGGCGTCGATATTATTTTAGACAGCATCAATTTCGCAAATTTTTTGCCGCAGTTTTTTTTCATTGCTGCCGGTTTGCGGGGCTCGACGCGCTTAGATGGATGCTAAGGCATGTGGATATGAGGCAAGTGTGGGCATATGTTCGCAGCTCTGTGCCCGGCCACGTTCTGAATCATTATTTTGCAGTAACCGCATCCCAACTGCTCAGGGACGGTTGCAATGAACTAATGTCGCTCTCAGACTTACTCCAAATTCATTTCGGAGTCAATGATTTGTCTTTGGTCTCAGAAGACGAACTCACCCAAAGAATCGAATATTTGCAATCAACTAGTGAGGTAGAGCTGCATCCCATTTTTATTAGTCAGGATGAGTTTGTTGACGTCCATGTTGGTGTAACCGTATTCAGCAAGGTGTTTGCATGAATTTCAGAGAAGGCAAGGACGCCTCCATCACACGACTATTTCAAGAGCTCAAAGCGGTTATTGAGAAAGATGGCTACTCTGCTTATCCTCAGATTTGCTCGAACAGCCTCAAAAGACAAGAGATGACAGCGGGCATCAATATCCCGGAAATTGGTGTCTTCCCCATGGCACTTGGCACCTTCAAGGCGAGTGCGCGCTGCCTGGATGGCGGCTTCGGAGCATTTGACACGCTGCGTCGTGCTGCTCTAGGGGTTGTTATCGGATATGAGGAGCGCAGCGCGACCCATAAGAAAAAGACGCTGCGGAGCCTTTCTCATCAACTAAACGACATTGAGACCGAACTAAGTGACTTGAGACAAGACCTTATGCGTGCTGGCAGCGCCATCAGATTTCTAATGAGAAAGTTGAACGCATATGCGAAAGAGTCAAACAATCCAGTGATTGTGACTAAAGCAATCCAGGACATTGACGCGGTTGAAAGGCTCCTTTCACACATTTCAACCATCGAACCCATCAGCAGAGGTTGACCATGTCTCAACTGTTTACCATGGCACCATCGACGTTTTGCTTAGCGGTCGCCCATACTGGAGGAAAAGAACTAGTCAGAGAAGCCCCAACTTCGCCGATACCAGAATGGCAAGATGGCAGCTTCTGCTTCCCCATTTGCTATTACGTTTGCAGCCTAATAGAGGCAGGAAAGACCACAGCGCCAGCAGGCGGCACCATCAAGACGTACCTCTGCTACTTGTCTGAGCTTATCCGATATTGCGACGATAAGCTAGACCGCGACTTTCTGCAGCTTACAGATTGGAGCTTTAGCGATACCGTTGGACGGCTATATCCTAGTAACAACTTTGACAAGCCTCGCGAAAATCAAAGCAATCGAAATCGCACGACAGTGCACAAGATGGTTTGTCAATGGTTAGATTTTCTCGCATTTTATGCGACCCTTCGGGGTCGCGACGATTTCCTAGGTGAACATGGAGTTATAAAAGCCGTACGGGTGGAGAAGACGGTAAAGAAGAATGGAAAAACATTCCGAACCTGGGTGTGGGAGCACAACGCCCTAGCTCCCGTTGACGCATACAGGTATCTCGCCCCAATGAGCGAAAAGCATCTTGCTCAGCTAAGGCGCGCCGTCCGACTATTAGAAAGTTCAGCTTTCACCAAACGCAAAAGGCTCACCATGCTTGAGCTATTTTCAACCGTGGGACTCCGACGCATTGAAGCCTCTTTGCTGAGGGTTATTGACGTCAAGTCAGCGATTGATGATTTGAACCGGCACCTGCAGAGTGCAAGCAAATTCGCGGACAAATTTGCTCAAAAAGTTGATGACATGGCTGCCAGCGCTAGGGCCGTCTTCACGTTGAAGTTCCGTATGCGCAAGCAAAAAAAAGGGCGTGAGCGCATTCGAACAACACCAATATCCGCCGTCACTCTTCAGTTTTTCAAAGAGTATCTGGAGGCAAGGGCCATTGAGGTGAGGAAGGCTGGCTACGTGGACGACGACGACTCTCCGTTTTTCATCAATTTGCAGAAACGCGAGCCTTATCGACCGAACTATTTCACTCAAGAGTTTTCTGCTTTAGCCATTGCTGCTGGCCTTGGTCAAGTCCCTTGTAGCCCGCACAGGATGCGTGCCCGCTTCATCGTGAATGAACTCATTCGACTTGGGCGCGATGCCATCGAACGAGCAGGAAGTGCTGCAAAGGGATTTGTAATTGATCTGCGCGACCTCATTGGCAAGTTGATGGAGATTACAGGGCATCTATCGACTGAAGCCATCGACGTCTACATTGGCTATGCAAAAGGCGAGCTGTTTGGCTTCGGTCAGTGTGACAGTCGCTCCGAGATGGAGAGGCGTCTAGCTGCAATCAATCATGCAGAGGAGGTGTACCGGATTCAGATTACGGCAGGCGTGGAGCCAGCAGTGGCTGGGGAGGAGCTAGCTCGAGCAATCAAGGTCGCGGCAGCTACCAGTTGACAAACAATCAAGGCGAGCAATTCATGAACAAAGACCTTGCTTTCAAGATATACCGGCAAGACGCGAGAACCTCATCCACGTGCACGCGACCGCATGCCCGCGTGGATGCCACAGGTGAAGACGCATGAGTCGCCGGCTGAGCATGCTGACCGGGCGGAGTCCAGTATGGAGGAGCGATTGCTTCTCGAGGTCCTTTCCATCGCGCGCGAGCTACATAGATCTGGCCTTCTCTCATACAAGGAACTGCGCTCAGTGAAGACGCGCCTCAAGCCTGCAACGGCCGTGAGTGTTCTTCGCAGACGGACCTCTAAGAGGGAAGCTGTGGCAGCTATGCAGCAACGCCGCTTTCAAGCGGTTGCCCGCGTGGTTGAGCGCTCAGTGCCTGCAAATGCCACTTTTGGACGCTTCCGAGAAGGACGTTGAATGTGCATCGAAAACGAGGCTACCCCATCTCTTTGTCTATGACCGCTGACCAAGTTGGCTACCCCTTACCCGGGCTCACCGGCGTGCTCTGCAGTGGAGGCTCCATCTCCAGTCGGCTGCGCAGCTTTGCTATGGTCGACCTGCAACTGAGACGTTTTCCGTAGAAGGCCACACAAATGAGCCACATGAGGTACGAGAACGCCGAAGACGATTTTGACCAAACCTACATACGCTTCCGGAAGATGTGGCCCAAAGTGCAAAGCGCTTTAGAGCGGCTGATTTCTTTTGCGGAAACATCAGACACACGACAAGCCAGAACAGTGGCAAGTTTGCTTTTGTCAATTCCCGGCCGTGGCACCTTCAATCTTTCGGAGCTCAGAACCCTGAACGGTCCAGTAAGGCGCGATGTGCTCCTCTGCATCGAGGCAGCTTGCTATGGTCATATAGTCGACATGCTACCCGGCGGCCTACTCCGATGCATCGAGGCCAACGAAGCTCACGGGCTTCTCAGAAGCGATCATGCTGAGCTTCTGCGTCAGGTACTAGGCGAAGCTGCCGTGCCTCCACGGGCCACGTCATCGGACGAGCCGATGTGAGTGAGAGCTAGGCTGCTGCAAGCAAACTATTGGCACTTGCGCCTACAAGACGAGAGTGTGACCACCCTTCGGGGAAACGACATCGCTCGTCGACTTCGCTCTACAGCTGAACCGTCTGGTGTACCGATTGAAAGAACGAAGGAAGTTCCTTCAACGACTCAGCTACTTGCGCATTCTGTTCCGAGGTGCTTTCAATCTACACAGCTGTCACATCGCGCGCCCCCCAAAAACACCGAGGGCGAAGTCCGTCTCCATCACAATCTGCATGCGTCGAAGCAGATTCAGTGAGCGCCTTGGCCAACTGGAGCGAGGCCACTAAGAGCAATACATGTCGTACTATGCGGCATGAACACTTTTGCGAACTCCCTGAAAGCTGAGATTGCTCGCGTGGCTCGCAAGGAGCTGAAGGCAGAGTTAGACGCACTTCGCAAGACCAATGCAAGCCAGCGCTCTGACATAGCCGCGCTCAAGCGCGACGTAAGAGCACTTCAGTCTCGTCTTCTAGTGGCAGAACGGGTGGCGAAAAAAACGGCAGCAGTTGTGTTGCCGGTCGCTGAACCTCCAACACAACCCGCTTCGCGTTCACCTGTAGGTCGACTGGGCTCCTTCAACCATCGGGCATTCGCAGAGTTTCGAGATGGTTTGGGCATCACTCAGGTGGAAATGGGGCGCCTCGTCCACGCCTCATCGCTGTCGGTGTGGAAGTGGGAGGCGGGAAAGGCGCAACCTCGCGCTGCCGCGCTCTTGAGGATTCAGGCTGCCATGAAGCTCGGCAAGCGAGCCGCTCTGGCGAAAGCAAGGCCTGCGGGCTAGACGCGACCATCAAGTGCTACTCACATCCACTCGAGAAGCGCAGGGACCTCACAGCCAGTCTCGAACATGTGTAGCCCCAACTACTAGGCGGCCAATGGGGTGCGGGTGTTTCTGTTTACTCCTCTACGCACAGTCTCTAGGAAGTTCAGCTGGCGGATTAGACTAGACAGCAAGTCACTTCACGGCATGAGGAAGCAATGCTGATTCGTTCATTTTCGGTTCAAAACTACAAGGGGTTCCGAGAGCACCAAACGGTGGAGCTCGCGCCTTTGACTCTTCTATACGGAGAGAATAGCGCCGGCAAGAGCGCATTGCTCCGTCTTTTGCCTTGGATATCGGAATCCATGAGCGACCCTCGCCCCGGGCCAGTCCTAGACGGTATCGTCGGCCGAGAAGCACTATGGAGCGACTTGGTTCACATTACTAGTCAGCATCACCCAGTAGAGGTGACCATCGCTTGGGAGGCTGGAAACCAAGCGCGTTGGCAGTTTCGCGGCGGCGCGCTACCAGGTAGTTGCGAACTAGCGAGTATCCACCTCGAAAATCTGTCTCGAGCTTGGATACTCAAGGATGACGGGGACGGCTTGTGGCGCGGGCGCGTCGAAGGCGTCCGAGGGCTACTCCCAGTGGTGGATGAGTCAAAACCTGAGTACGAGCATCTCAACCTTCGACAACAGTTCGTGCTTGATGTGCAGTGGCTTCAAGGCATTCGAGCTTCAGTCCCCCGCGTTGAGAAAGTACTTGCCACAGCGCCAAGTCACCTCTCGTCCAAAGGAGAGGGAGTAGCTCGCTTTTTGTACCAATGGGATCGGCAGTCACGGACTAGCAGAGAAGCGCGCGCTCTAGAGTATGTGCTGTCGTTCTTCCGAGAGCTTGGGCTCGAATTGCGAATCACGGATGTGGCGCCAGCGTTCTTTCGCCTGGATGTCGCACCCTTAGGAAACCCCTCAGCACTGGTAAACCTTGTTGACACCGGCGAGGGGCTGACGCAAGTGCTAGCGCCTCTTGTCGCAATGGCTCGCGCTCTTTTTGGGCTTGGTCCTCGTGTTGTATGTCTTGAGCAACCCGAGCTGCACCTTCACACCGACGCACAGAAGGTACTTGCTGCGTCTATTGCCAATGCCGCTGGAGCGGGCGCGCAGATTCTGATTGAGACCCACTCAGAAGTATTGCTTGCGGCAGTTCAACTGGCGATAGCAACTCGCACCAGCAGCATCTCGAGTGAGGACGTGGCTTTGTATTGGATTGCAAAGCGGAGGGACGCAACGTCGACAGCTAGACGTGCCCCGCTGGACACCCACGGCCGCCTGAGCGGGGCGTGGCCGCTTGACGCCTTTGGGGACCTACTGCAGCTAAAGGGGGAACTCCTTCAAGCTCAACAAAGAGGTACCTGGTGATAGTTACCTTCGAGGATGCCTGCTGGACATCTGATGACCACCAATGGAAAAAGAGCCTGTTCGAGGTTCTAGTACTGCTGGCAATGCGCGAGCAACACTCGATTCTTGCGAACTCGACTCTCATGCTGCCTTGGTGCCAGTCGCATATTCCTTTTCACGCAGATTACTTCAGAACGAGGCTCGCCTCGTCGCAGAATCGCGCAAACTCGATAGCTGTCACCGTGTCGCCAACCGGCCATAACACCGTAGTAGGAGAGCCTCCCTGGTGCACCACGGCGCTGGCCGCCCAAGACCTCGTGAATAGCCCATTACGAGTTGTTTTGGAGAACGACGTTTTCGACCGCATGTTTGTGGAGGCAACCCTCCCCTCCTTTTCCCAGTGGTGCGCAAAGGGATGGATTTCTCCAGCTATGGGTGGAGGAGCAGCGATGGCAAATGACATTGCGACTTCATTGGCTAACAATGTTTCGAAGTGGAGAACATTTTATCTTTTTGACAGTGACCGACTGCATCCCTCCGAGCTCACGGGAGGATGGAGCCCTCCTGGCGGGGATTCATGCCAAGGCCACATCTTCGAAATTGCGTGCACAAACCTGCCCCCAAGACGCTGGCATCGCTTGAGGCGTCGATCCATTGAAAACTATCTCCCAGAAGCGGTTCTGACCGCCTTGAAGCCTGCTACCTCCTCCACACTCTTCGGGCATTCCGTTGGGAGTATGGCGCACTTCTATAACGTTAAAAACGGACTTCGCGGAGATGGTGTTTCACCGCCAAACGCGGCACAAGCTATCCGAGCAGCACGCAGCCAAGGCTTTTGGAACTCGCTCTCCCCACAAGAGGTCTCTGCCTTAGAAGGCGGCTTTGGCCGCCAAGTGTCACGCGAATTTCAGAATGTGCCTCCAACGCACGCATGGTCAGCCGATATCCTGACTGAAATGGATGCACTCGCCGAGGCACTACAAGACGCAATCTAGGACATTTGATGAGCGAAACACCAAGCTATGTCTCACAACCTCAGGTCATCGATCTGCCAAAGCTACTGGCCGACGTTGCCTCCGGCCACATACAGGTGCCGCGCTTTCAGCGCCCTTTTGTTTGGGAAGACGAACGTCGCGTTGAGTTGCTGCGCTCACTGCGTGCGGGCATTCCGATTGGTAGCCTACTTGTGTGGAGGACCTCTCAAAGCCGCCTTCCTAGTTTCGATGCAATCGCGGGTGTAAAAATTCCGCGTCCAGAGAAGGGGCAAACCATCAGCTACTTGTTGGACGGACATCAACGACTAACAACGCTTTTCGCCGCATTCCAGACACCAGGTGCCGCCTCACAAGACGAGGTGGAGACACGTCCCGAAGACGAGACGCCTGCATCCATCTTCTTTGACTTGGAGCAGGATGACTTTGTTGTGGGGAATCCCACAAATGCTTGGTATTGCCTACCGCTGCACTTGTTCCTCGATGCCGTTGCCATCCGCCAGCATTTTCGCTTGCGGGAGCGAGCAGGTGACGTGGTGGACACCGAGATCGACCGACTCCAGCAGATTGCAGAGGGGGTGCTGTACGCGATGCAGTGGTGCAGGATTCCGGTGATTCCGCTCAGCACCGACGACGTCGAACTGGCTACACGGACATTTCATCGAGTGAACAGTCAGGGCGTTCCGATGACCGAGTTTCACATGGTCGCGGCACTTACCTGGGACGATGGATTTGACCTGCGCGGAATCTTCGAGCGTCAGTGGGATAAGCAGGAGTTGCCTGCGGGATGGGAGCCCGCTACTGAACAACAGACACTCAACGTGTTGAAAGGCCTTCTTGGCATGGACGTCGTCCGGTCAACGGGAGATCTGTTGGTCCGCAGAATTCGAGAGAAGCCAGAACTCGCCACGGAACCTGTTGAACTGCTGGCCCGCGCAATGCACCTTGCCGCAGCGAACTTGGTTCACACACCTATCGCAGTCCCTTATCAGATGCAGCTGACGCTTACGGCCATTGCGCTTCATGGCTTACCAGCCAATCAAGCACCGGATACAGAGTGGCTGCGGAGATGGTGGGGTCTAACCACGGTCTGGGGAAGCTTCGCTAGCGCGGCGACGCACAGAGTGCAAGCCGCACTCAAGCATTTGAGAGCGGGCCTCTCGGGCCGAAGGGAACCATGGCCAGACCTTTTGTTCCACAGCCTATCCTGCGCTCCACTGCCAACCCTGAATCTCAGGAATGCAAGAGCGCGGTACTTTGTGGATGGCTACGCAGCGGGTTGTGGCGGTATCGATTTACTCCACGAACGGGGGCCTAGAGCAATCATTTCCTTGATTGCAGGACAAGGGGCTCAGGTTGGCAATAGGTTTATCTGGCCCGCTGAACGTGTGGACGATTTGGATAAGGCGATACGTCAAGGCGACGAGAACCTTCTACGCTCACACTTCATGGATGACGTTTGCGTGAAGGCTTGGCTGCACCAGGACCACGATACTTTCTTGCGCAGACGTGAACAACTTATGAACGAATATGAATCGAGTTGGTTTCTAAGGCTCGGAGCGGAAGACTTTGTGGAAGGCAACACATGAAAGCCGCTTCTCATATTTCGACGCTGGGGTACTGCCGCTACTGGCACCCCCAACGGGAGAGACCTCACCTGCGGCTCCTCGCGTTAAATCTCAGGCTCATCAAGCACATACCCCATGCCACGCACTGTTCTCAACAGCTTTGCGTCGAACTCATCGTCGATTTTTGACCGCAGCCGGCCCACTGCCACCACTATCACGTTGCTCTCGCAGTCGAAGTTGATGTCCCACATGAGAGAAGCAATCAAGGACCGAGGCAACACTTCCCCACGACGCCTCATAAACAGCTCGAGAAGCCCGAACTCCTTAGTGGTCAGGTCCAGCAAACGACCAGACCTCGATGCCTTTCTACGTACCAGGTCCAACTGCAAGTCAGCCACTTGAAGTGTGGTGGACTCCTGGGACTGGGCACCTCTGCGGAGAACAGTCTTGATGCGTGCCAAGAGCTCCGAAAACGAAAATGGCTTCGCCAGGTAGTCATCAGCGCCCAATTCAAGGCCTTTTACGCGGTCCTCAATACTGTCCCTGGCAGTCAGGTAGAGCACGGGCAGATGAGGTTTCTTTCGCCTCAAAGAGCGAAGGACCGACCAGCCATCGATTCCGGGCAAGTTCACATCCAACAGCACGAGATCGTAGTCACCCTCAGTAGCCTCAATCAACCCATCGATGCCATCACGCACCAATTCAGTGTAGTAGCCGGCCTCTCTCAAACCCTGCTTTAGGTACTCGCCCGATTGGACTTCATCTTCCACTATGAGTATCTTCATATTGCAACTGTCTCCAAGGGCGACAGTTTGGCATTTCGAGGGCGCAGAACCCGGAAGTGACGAACATGTAATTCCGCTGACAGAGGGCGGTCCCCGCAGGGACAAACAGGAGCCAAACTCGAGGCTGCTTCCGC
The DNA here is from genome assembly GCF_057809615.1 of Hydrogenophaga sp. FG152. Lineage (NCBI taxonomy): Bacteria > Pseudomonadati > Pseudomonadota > Betaproteobacteria > Burkholderiales > Comamonadaceae > Hydrogenophaga > Hydrogenophaga sp. FG152. The sequence continues at coordinate 139,872 of NZ_JBMDKH010000007.1, forward strand.
AGCGGCCGCTCGGGTGCACCGCTACCTATCGCCATTCGAGGACTTCACGCGACCGCGATGACTCTCTCCACCAATTGAAGGACTCAGGCGTCCGCAACTCCTCGAATGTCCAGCATGACGAGACCCTGCTCAACTGGAAGACAGAGCGCGACTGCAGAACAACTAGAGCGAAGAAGTACCGCACTGGCCGCAGAACTTGGCGCCTGTTTCCAAAGTGGTGCCACACTGCCTGCACGACTTCGGAGCGAGCGATGTCCCACAGTTCTGGCAGAAGCGCGCCGTTGCCCCGTTGGAGCCCCTGCAGCTAGGGCATGCAAGCACTTGGGGACGGGCCGCTGCAGATTCGTAGTTCCCCACGCGATCTCCTTCGCAGGAAGTCGGCCTGTGCCCATAGTTGTGGTCGCTCTTGCCTCTGTGGTGACTACCGCCAAGAAGGGTTTTCAACAATCCCATTTGTATTCTCACTCGAAGAGCCGTCACATCCCCAAAGATGAACGTTCGGCAAAGCCAGTAGCGGTGCCAAGCAAGCTTGGCCACCTTGGTACGACGGTCAATGGTGGCGTTTCAGTCGTACCTCCGCTGTACAAAAGTCTACGCACCGCGCATGCTGCGTCCGCGAATTTTCGATTACGTTTCTTTCATGTTTCGACCTGCCCTTCAACAAAAGGATCTTTGACATGCCGCGACAAAGAAATCTGTACAGCCGTCAGGACTCCATCGTCACTACTTATAGGCTCGAAGGACAAGCCGAAGTTGAGCGGCGAACGCCGTTCACTCGTTTTTGAAATTTACTGCTGCGCTCATGGTCCGGACTAGCCTCAGGACCACGAGCGACGCATCATGTTGGTTGGGTCGAAGAAGGATGCAGGGAGGATGAAGCCAACTCATCTTCAGCTTCGTCTTCTTCTCGCCTATACACCAGCCGATATAGGACCGGCAACACCAGCAACGTCAGCGCAGTTGATGACAAGATGCCTCCAATCACCACTGTTGCCAGGGGGCGCTGAACCTCTGCACCTGTGCCGGTTGCGATGGCCATGGGGACGAAGCCAAGCGAAGCCACCAAGGCTGTCATCAGCACTGGACGAAGCCGCGTCAAAGCGCCTTCGAAAATCGCGTCATCTAGTCTCGCGCCACTCTCCCGAAGGTTTCGGATAAACGAAATCATCACCAGCCCGTTCAGCACGGCCACGCCAGACAACGCGATAAACCCGACTGCTGCTGAGATAGATAGGGGAATATCCCTCAGCCAAAGCGCGAGGATGCCGCCCGTAAGCGCAAAGGGAATTCCGGTAAACACGATGAGTCCGTCTCGCACGTTGCCGAACATGGCGAATAGCAGAACGAACACCAGGAGAAGTGCTACTGGGACCACGATTTGCAAGCGCTTCGTCGCAGACTGAAGATTCTCGAACTGTCCACCCCACGTGGTCCAGTACCCAGTGGGAATGACCACCTTCTCCTTCAGGGCGGCTCCGGCCTCCTCCACGAACGAGCCCAAGTCGCGCCCACGCACATTGGTGCTCACGACGATTCTTCGCTTTCCGTCCTCTCGGCTGACTTGGTTAGGCCCCGGTGCCAAATCAAGTGTCGCCAGCTCTGAAAGCGGGATAAAGCTCACACGAGTGCTTCCGTCCGCCTGTGTGGCCGCCGGGAGCGTTACCGGGAGACGACGGATCGATTCCAGGTCCCCTCGCATTCTCTCTGGCAGTCTTACAACGATGTCAAATCGCCGGTCTCCCTCAAAGAGGGTTCCAGCATTGCGACCACCAATAGCAGTGGCGATAGTGTCTTGAATGTCTCCCACGTTGACGCCATAACGTGCCGCCTTGCTTCTGTCGATGTTGATGGAGAGCATGGGTAGGCCGGTGGTTTGCTCGACGTTCACCTCGCTAGCCCCACTGATAGATCCAAGAACTTCTGCGATTTCCTGGGCCGTTTTGTTCAGCACATCCATGTCATCGCCGAACACTTTGACTGCCACGTCCGCACGCACACCCGAAATCAGCTCGTTGAAGCGAAGTTGAATCGGCTGCGAGAACTCGTAGTTGTTGCCCGGGAGTTTGCTCACCCGCTCTTGAACAGCTTCAACGAGCTCCTGGCGTGTCCGCTTAGGACTTGGCCACTGGTCTTGAGGCTTCAGCATCACATAAGCGTCGGAGATGTTCGGAGGCATGAGGTCTGACGCAATCTCGGCAGTACCTGTACGGGCGAACACACGCTCAATTTCAGGAAACTCTGCCACCAATGTGCGCTCAAGTTGCTGTTGCATCTGAACAGACTGAGACAAACTCGTACCCGGAATTCGCAACGCCTGGATAGCGAAGTCACCCTCGTTGAGGCTGGGTATGAACTCACTGCCCAAGCGAGTTGCCAAAAGTCCCGACAGCACAACGGCCACAGCTGCAGCGGTCAGAACAACGGCCCTCGCGCCCATGGCACGTTTGAGCAACGGGTGGTAGGCGCGACGAGCCCAGCCCATGAGACGATTTTCCTTCTCGCCGACGTTGTTGCCGATAAACATGGCGACAGCTGCAGGAATAAACGTGATTGAGAGAATCATGGCACCCAACAGTGCGATTACGACTGTCAGAGCCATCGGATGGAACATCTTCCCTTCCACGCCTGTAAGGGCGAAGATGGGTAGATAGACGACCATGATGATGAGCTGGCCGTAGAGGAGTGGCCTGCGAGCCTCCTGAGATGCGGCAAACACTTCATGGAATCGCTCCGCCTTTGTCAGCGGACGTCCATAGCGCTCTTGCGCATGCGCTAGGCGACGAATGCAGTTTTCCACAATCACCACGGCGCCATCGACGATGATGCCGAAGTCAAGCGCTCCCAGACTCATCAGGTTGGCGCTCACCTTCTGATTCACCATCCCGGTGAAGGTGAAGAGCATCGAGAGCGGAATGACCAGCGCAGTCAGCAACGCAGCTCGGATGTTGCCCAAGAAAAGGAACAACACCGCGATGACGAGCACGGCACCTTCAAACAAGTTCTTCTTGACCGTGGAGATTGCCTTGTCCACTAGAACTGTTCGGTCATAAACAGTAATCGCGTGTACGCCCTCTGGAAGATTCTGATTAATCTCCTCCATCTTCTTCGCAACAGCTTGGGCGACAGTTCGGCTGTTCTCGCCCAATAGCATGAACACCGTGCCCAGCACGACTTCGCGACCGTTGTCCGTGGCTGCACCAGTTCTCAAGTCCTGGCCAATTTCGACCTCAGCAACGTCGCGGATTCGAACCGGAGTTCCACCGTTGTTCGCCAAAACGACATTGCGGAGGTCTTCAAGGCTGCCGACTTGGCCTGGAGCCCGAATCAGATACTGCTCGCCACGTCTCTCGATATAGCCGGCGCCCACATTGGCGTTGTTTCGCTCAAGAGCTTGAACGACATCCGGCAACGTCAACCCGTAGGCCAACAAGCGCTCAGGTATCGGAGCGACCTGGAACTGTCTCTCAAAGCCGCCGATAGAGTTAATCTCAGTCACACCCGGCACATTGCGGAGTTGCGGTTTGATGATCCAATCCTGAATCACACGAAGGTCGGTCGGCGTATACGGTTTGCCGTCCGCATTCTTCGCTCCTTCTTCAGCCTCCACCGTCCAGAGGAAGATTTCACCCAAGCCGCTGGATATTGGCCCGACAGCTGGATGAACGCCCTCTGGCAGAGAGCTGACCGCACCCTGCATTCTCTCGTTCACCAACTGGCGCGCGAAGTAGATGTCGGTGCCGTCCTTAAACACCACGGTGACCTGAGATATGCCATAGCGCGAGATGGACCGCGTTTGTTGAAGGCCAGGCAGCCCGGCCATGACGGTCTCAATCGGGAACGTGACGCGCTGCTCTGTCTCAAGAGGCGAGTAGCCAGGTGCAGCCGTGTTGATTTGCACTTGGACATTGGTGATGTCCGGCACAGCGTCAATGGACAACCGTTGGAAGTTGTACACGCCGAGCCCAACCATTCCGAGCACGGCCAACATAACCAGCCATCGTTGTTCGATGGCGAAGCGGATGATGCGTTCAAACATAGTGGGCGGCCTTTAGTGCGCGTGCGTCGCCGAGCTCTTGCCCTGCTCAGACTTGACGACGAAGCTGCCGTCTGCGGCATAGGACTCACCAGCCTTCAGGCCATCCAGAATCTCAACCCGCTGACCATCAGTGCGCCCGACACGTACAGCTTTCGCGACAAAGCCGCCTTCAACCTTGGTGAAGACCGAAGTCTTGTCTTCCACGGTTTGAAGCGCGTTTGCATCGACTGTTATCGCCGATGCCTTGTCATTGTCATTCGTAAGCACCTCGACGGTTACGAAGAGCCCAGGCCGCCAAGCGCCCTGCGGGTTGCTCAGTTCAACACGAGCAGGTGCCGTTCGAGTTTGAGCACCAATCAGCGAACCAACAAACGCAATCTTTCCATCCGCAACAACATCTGCGGCGTCAGCTTTTACTCGTACACGCTCCCCGACTCGAACCTTGGCAAGGTCACTTGCACCCACGCTCATCTCAGCCCACACCGTTGAAAGGTCGGACAAGGTGAACACGTTTGCGTCCTCGCGTACGGCCTCGCCGATAGCGATGTGCTTTTCCACGACCATCGCATCGAACGGTGCCCGCAGCTCAACTCGACCTAGAGCACCGGAGCCTGCTGATGCCCCAAGTGTTCGCAACTTCTGAGTGGCATTTGCCACTGCAATCTCTGCCTCACGCAAGGCTTGTCGGGCTTGCAGGACATCCTGTTCCGGCGAAATCTTCTGCTGCCAAAGTGTGTTTTCGCGTTCGTAGGTCGTCTGTGCAAGTTCACGACGCTTCGTTGCCGCTTGGAGCTCAGACCTAACCTCCGAAACGGCAGAACTAGAAATCACCGCCAAGACTTGGCCTCGAGACACCTTCTGCCCGAGATTTGCGCTCACACTTTCAACGACCCCCGCTGCTCGCGGAACGATGTGCGCGGTTCGGTCCTCGTTAAATCGAATCTCTCCAGGGAGCTGCAGCGTGGTACGAATCACAGCAGCACCACTTTCCTTAATCACGATACCGGCTGCCTTCACCTGCTCGTCCGTCAGAGCCACCTTTTCCTCATCCTCCTTGTGCGCCTCTTCGCTTGCTCCGGACGGTGACTTGCTCTGTTCAGCAGAGGTGCCGGAACCAGTTTCCTTGGCTCCTGCTTTGCTGGCACCGCCTTCGACCTGTGAGCTTTCTTCTTCATGGCCATGGCCATCGCTTTCGCCGTGGCTCTCTCCGCCTCGCAGGATTAGGGCTCCTCCGACTGCGCCCAGCACCAGGATGATGGCGATGATGATGAGCTGCTTTTTCTCAGGACTTGCATTCATAGGTGATTTGGTAGCCATGGCAGATTCAGTTGAGAGTGTTGTTTCCAAGGAGCCGAGCGACATCTGCTGCCGCTCGATGAGATTCGCCTAGCGAGCGCAGGTACTGGGACCGAGCCTGTAGCAAAGTCCGTTGTGCATCGAGAACGTCGAGGTATTCGAACTTTCCGAGCTCGAAACCTTGCGCGGCGGCGTCGAAGGCGAGCTGTGCACTGGGAAGGATTTCCGCACTGACGGCGGCCACCTCTTGTGAGGCGATTTCCATTCGCTGCCTTGCAATCGCGAGATCCGCTCGCAACCGCAACTCAAGTACCCTCGCGTCGTCTTCCGACTTGTCCCGCAGTCGCAGCGACTGGATGATGTTTCCGCGATTGGTGTCAAACACGGGCAGTGGAATCGAAACCCCAACGATGGCCGTCGAGCGACCGTCCTGCTGAGAACGCTGCATGCCGAGGCTTACGGCTATGTCTGGCTTCCTCTTTGCCTGTTCAAGGTCCGCAAGTGCTGACAGTCGGCTGGTCTCAAGTCGAGCTTGTCGCATCGTCGGTGAGTTCTCCACGCGAGCCTGCAGAACGTCGATTGGAGGGAGTGTCGGAAGAAGCAAGGCGTTTCCGTCTAACGCGTCGAAAGGCACCCCACCAGCCAACAGCGCACGCAACTCTTGAAGCTGCGCTGCCAGCTCACCCTGCGCCTGGACAAGCTCGAGGCGTACGTTAGCCTCTGCGACCTTCGAGCGTGTCTCCTCCAGAGGAGACACCTTCCCAGCCTGGACGCGCTTGGACGCAGCCTGGCTGCCAGAGCGAGCGATGTTCAGAGACTCTTGCGCCAACCTCACACGCTCCTGCGATAGAAGCGCAGATAGGAATGCGGCCGTGACGTCTGCCTTCAATTGAGCTTCAGTCGCCTCGCTCTTAACGCGAGTTGCTTCCAGTGCGCGCTCCGCCGCAGCCACTCTCGCTGAGCGTTTTCCTCCAAGCTCCAAAGGCTGGCTCAAGGTAACTGTTGTGCTACGCATACCGGAGCGGAGGTCCTCCACTTCCAAGTCGAGCGACGGGTTTTGATAGACCCCCGCCTGCGTGAGCGCGCCTTGAGCAGCATCTATCTCACGTCTGGCAGCGGATAACGTAGGGCTGTTGTCGATTGCGGACTGCAGTGCCGCTCCCAAAGTCAGAGGCTGAGAAGCTTGCGTGGAGGACGCTACTACAACTGATGGGGCGCTAGTGGGAGCGACTTGCTGCGCGTTCGCGCCAAATCCGACGAGCATCGCAAGCCCCAGGGCGAGCGACATGGGTTTCCTGGTCATTTGGCTTCTCCCGTTGACCTAAATATCAATGAACGAATCGAGGCAGCACGGCAGTGCTCTGCTAGTTGCACAAGCAAGTGACGCAAAGTCGTGGTGGCCATCAGATGGAATCTCGGTCCTGGTGCCCAACTGGCCTAAAGCTGCTCAAGCGACGGGGTACCGCCACTTCAGAGCAAGTTTTTTTCGACAGCTCAGCCTTGAAATGGTCTGAGCAGGTCGCTTGGCCAAGAAGAGCTGTTACCGGCGATAGAGCTGGTTTCTAGCCACGTAAACGCGGTAGTCCTTGGCAACGAAACCCGAAGGAGCAAACTGCTTCAGGTTCCAAGACCGACCATCAAGGCCGTTAAAAGTCCAAGCAAACGTCTTCCCGTCTGCACCCTGAAACAAGATGGTTTCGCCATATGTGACACTGGCGGACTTCGTGGACATCACGTCTACCACGCGTGCGTTCTTTGCTTCCACAGCAAGTTGCCCATAAGGGGACTCGCCACTACGAAGCGTGTCTGCCGAAGCAGCAGATGTCAGAAGAGCAGACGATGCAAGGGTTAACGCCGTAAGCACGACTTGAAGTTTTTTCATCGAGGCCTTAGAGTCGGTTGGAACAGGAGCCAAAGTTCTCTTTTGGCACTGACGGAACTGTAGAACTGGCATCTCCACAGTTCGAAAACCGGTAAATGACAAATCAGTCATATTGGGTGTCAGTGGCGACGGAAGAGCTCGTGAGACTCTTCAGGAGCAGCTATGAGACTGCTGCCCAAGATGCAATCACAGGGGGCATGTGAGCAGACCTTCGCTCTTCCCCTGACGGCCTTGCTAGCTGCTAGCTATTGCTCTTTTTGAGCAGCGGCAACTGGCTCATGCGCTGATTCTCTAGTGGCCTGCAAGCTACTCAAAGATTGGATATCGAGTGCAGCAAAGCTCACACGACCGCAGTCGCGGCGGATTGACCGAGTACCCATGGTCCGCCCAGTTATGCGCGTCGCTTCTGCACCCAGAACTGATACATCCCAACAAAGGTTTGGGGATTTTCTGCTTCGAATTGGTGCCACATTCCCAAGTCGTGAACAGAGTCATCATCAGGAAACCGTGCTTGGAATTTTCGAAGCACCTCTGGCTCAACATGCATGCCTACGAGGTCGAGCGACAGCTCTTTCAGCAGCGCATCAATAGCGAGTAAGTTTGTGCGGTGCTCTTGCGCATGGAATAGCAAGTCGCGGCATGCACTCAAGCCGTAGAAGTCTCCGAACGCGGTGAGGTGACTCAGTGCCTCCGGACAATCTGCCCCCATGATTGCCGCGCGACATTCTCGAATGCCTTGTGCAGTAGCGAGATAGCCATGATGAGCAATGAATTGCCGCGCGGCGACTACTGGAGCGCGCGCTGCTTCGCTGTACAGGCCGAGCAACATGAGTCCGCCTGGCCGTAGCATTTGGAGTAGTGCTCGCCATCCCGCCGCTGGGTCAGCCAAATGATGAAGCACACCTACGGACTCGATGAGGTCGAAGCGTCGGTTGAGCGACGATAGTTGCAGAATGTCGGCTTGGGCGTACTCGACATTGCATTGACCGAGCTCATGAGACTTGCGCATCGCGTAGGCGAGGCTGCTTGCACTTAGGTCAATCGCAAGCACTCGCGAGTCGCTATATGCGCTTGCACTCTCAGTTGAGTGACGACCGCTTCCGCATCCCGCAATAAGAACGTCGACAGTACCGATTCTGTTCATTGGTTGAAAACGCGCGTGCGGAATCTGCATGCGCAGCCGGTCTTCCAACGTGAGTGGGGCGGGAAACAAAGAGGAGCGGACCCAGCGCGGGTAAGGGTTCTCTTCGTACTGTTGCTGAACCTTGCTCGACGAGTCTTGGTCTATCGCTGTTATTTTTGGAAGGACCGAGCGCCAATTGAACTCCTGCCTCACTTCATCAATTTGCTGACGTATCACCGACCGCAGCGAATCAGACCAGGCATGTTCCCTCAGAGCGTCTACAAATGGCAGATTGCACAGAGGTAGATAGCTAGCAAGCGCGAGCATGACTTGTGGCAACGGCATTCGACCCGATTCGATAGCGAGACTCGCACGCTTCAGTAGCTCTTCGACCTTCTCGCTTTCTTCTGGGTGCACGAGCCAAGAGTATTCGTTCACAAAGCACTGCTGTGCTAGGGCGGAACGCAAGCTCAGCAGCTCATCATCTTCCACATCGAACCTCAGAGCGTCATCCAGAAGCGTCTCGCGGACCGCTGTCAACAAGCGCTCGAGCTCGACATCGCAAATCGTCGCACTCTCAAGCAACGCAAGAAGAAGTCTGTTTTCGCACCAGTCGGCAAGCAATCTCTCTCGCCCAACTCCTTTCGACAATGCTTCTTGGAATCCTGCCTCGCACTTTAGGAAGGCGATGGCGGCGGGCGCGAGCTCTTCAGGCCGGCGCCAGGCTTCAGCGATTGCGCGCGTGAGAAGGGGGCGCAAGTGGCTCACGCCTGGCGAGACGCGGAGGCGCTGCAAGCACTCGGCGAGGCCAATCTTCACTTCTGTCGCCTCACGAATGGCCAGTGCCTCCTGGTAGCTGGACAAGGCCTGAAGCGGCTGACCCAAGCGGTTAAGCACAACGCCCAGATTGCAATGTGCTTCGACGAATCCAGGCGCAGATGCGATTGCTTGGCGGTAGTGCGAGGCAGCCTGCTCATGCTGGGCTTGCCTCATATGAATAAGCCCGAGGTAGTAGTGCGCTTCAGGAAACTGCGGGCGCGCCAGTGCAGCTTTCCGGAAGAGATCCAGAGCATCCCAGAAATTTCCGCTTTCACAAGCCAAGACGCCCAGCAAGTACAGCGCATCCGGCTGCGTCGCATCTGAACGAAGAACTGTTCGACACAGATTCGCCGCCTCGGTTGCTTGGCCCGACTCGAAGAAGCTCCATGCCACGTTAAGCGCATCGACTGGACTAGTCGCTTCACCCGCCGCCAACGGGGTCGAACTACGCGTCATGCAGCAATGCTTGTACTTCTTCCCGCTGTAGCATGGACATGGCTCATTACGCCCAACTGCGCTCACAGCTCCCCTCTACATAAGAAGACTGGCGTCATGACTTCAGTCGTCCGCAGCCATTAGCGGAAAGACAACCTCACCCTTGAACCAACGTTCCTCGCAGGTTGGGTCAGTAAGCGCCATGAGTAGCGCCTCGCCCAGCTCGTGGATGGAGAGGGGACTCTTGGCCTTTGAATAGGCCTCTCGAACGCCACTGACGAGCGCCAATGACTTCAGCGCCAACTCGCCGTCCTCTAGCGCGCTGATTCCTGGTCGCTTGCACTCCTCAACATCTAAGGACAGGTACTTCCTGCAAGTCGACGGTCTGTCTTCGTAGACGGAGCAACGGTCGTCATTCAGCAATGGGCAGTTCATCCAGTGCTGCGCTCTAGGGACTCCTTGTGACCTTTGAACATGAAGACGAAGCCGTTCAGTCACCAGGTTTAGTTGGTCGCCTGGCAGCGCCCGCAGCCTTCGAGCCAGAACAAACACCTCGGGCGGGAAGACCTCAATGCGGAAGTTGCAGCAATGCGAGCACCCCGGTTTGCAGTCGAAGCGCACATCAGGTCTTGCTTGGACCCTTGTCACCAGTTCGTCTATCTGCCGATGCAGGTTGTGAATCGCATGGATGGCGAACGTCTTGTTTTTGTTTGCCGAAAGCATCTGGCGGTAAGTCTTCTGCTGCCTTTCGGCGATGGCTCTGACTTCGGCTTGACGCTCCTGGGAAAGAAACTCCACGGATAGTTGTCCTGGGATTGAGGGCACGGCCTCTAACCGCACTCGAGAACAAAGCCATCGACCTGACATCACAGTGGACATGGGCCGAGTGAACGTTTGCAGACTTAGCGGTCCGTCGGATCGCTACGCGGTTGCCAGCGGGAGCCGTCATCTGTTGGACTTAATTTAGAGAGCGCACCGACACAAACCGACATCCGAGCGATGACAAATGCGTCACTTTCTGCTTATGTGTCGGAAGAGCTGAGTCGCGTTCAGCCTGGCTCTGACCGGAGGAATCGGTTCGTGCCAGCAGTGAGCGCCCGGGTTGAACTGAGAAGCAGCCAAACATGCAATGGGGAGTTGCACGAGGGCAGTTGCTTTCAAGTTGCTGAATCGCGCTTGAAGAGCCAAATTCACTAGCGTTTCAATGAATGCCCTGAAGTTTTCTCTTGGTGAAACGCTATGCCATAGCAAGCTGTCTACGTCGAGTCCCGTGCCCTCGTTGCCTGCAATTGAGGGTGGGGGTCAAAAGCTCCGACTCGGCTTTTATCTGTTCATCACCACTTGAAAGCTCACTCATGAAAACAACCATCTCCCCCAAGACCCTGGCCGTCCTCACATTGGCAGCGCTTCCCATGCTGGCCAGCGCCCAGCTGAGCGCGAACGTCAGTCTCGTCACCAACTACAAGACTCGCGGCCAAGACCAGGATGTGCGAGAAGGACAGCTGCGACCTGCGCTGCAAGGCGGTTTCGACTACTCCCACGCAAGTGGTTTCTATGCTGGAAACTGGAACTCGACCGTCAACTTCCAGACGAGTGCCACGGGCCCGACCGCAAATCTGGAAAGCGATCTCTACGCTGGCTACATCTTTGCAACCGGCGAGCTCAGCTGGGACGCCGGTGTTCTGCGCTATCACTACACGGGCGCCAGCGCTGTAAACACAACTGAGCTGTACCTCGGTGTGGGTTGGGGTCCTCTGAGCGCCAAGTACTACCACACCGTATCTGACGACTACTTCAACGCTGCGGGCTCCGCGCTCGGGTCGGGTTTGAAGGGCAAAGGTACTGGGTATCTGAACGTGGCCTACGCTCAAGAGATCCATCCCAAGTGGACCTTGAAGGCTTCGCTGGGCTACACCTCGTACAGCAGCGACATTACCCTTCCCAACTATGTCGACTACAGCGTTGGCGCTGTCTATGACCTTGGCGATGGCTTCTCAGTGTCAGGCGCCATGGTCGGTGCAACCAAGAAGAACTCATTCCTCGGCAAGGCAGATGGAAAATCTGTGAACGCAAACACGCTTGTCATGATGTTCACGAAGAAGATGTAACTTTCAGGAGTTGATTGCGCGTTAGTAGGCCGCAACCAAACCTTCGCGGAATCCCCAACGAAAAAAGGCCCAAGAACCGCAAAGCTCTTGGGCCAATTCCACGGGGAGCACTTTATACGCCGCAGCACAGACACCACATCCGTGCTGCGGCTCTTTTTGTCAGAACGAGTGACGCACGCCGATGGAGTATCCGGTTGCGCTGTCGCCGGCGGCGATGAGCGGAGACGCCAGGGAAGACGAGGAGACTGCGAAGCCGCGATTCGCGTTGCTGTCGTTGCTCACTCGTGCGAGCAGGCCGTAGACCACAGTGCGCTTGGACAACTTGTGGATGTAGCCGAGACCCAACTTCGAGGAATCGGCCTCGACCTGGTTGCGGGTGCTGAAGCGTGTATAGCCGACACGGAACTCACCCGCCTGTCCGACGGGGGCCGACGCGCCCAAGGTATACGCATTGACACCGCGCCCGGCGCCACGTTCGGTCGCAATCAGCACCATCGGCTTCACGAATCCGAGGTCGTACGAAGCGCCCAAGTTGACCGCTTTGTAGGTCACTTCCTGGATAGCAGTGCCACCCTTCAACTGTGCATAGCCCAACGCGATGTCGAGCGGGTTCGATTGATATCCCACGCGTGCGGAGACGAAATTGCCTCGGCTGTTGTTCGGCTCGCTGCTAGCTCGCTCGCCGAAGCCGTATTGCACCTGGCCGTGGAAGCCACCCATCTTGGGCGTCAGATACGAGACGATATTGCTTGCGCGCTTGGAGTGGCTACCCTCTTGCGTGCCAGCGGCGACCGTTGCGTTGCCGAGCATGTTGTTAGCGCCGTTTCCAGCCACTCCAATGTCGCCGAACGGGTCAAAGGTCTCTACGTTCAGATAGGACGCGAGCTTGTCCCGGCCAAGTCGAACCTCGCCAAACCCGCCAATCAAGCCAACAGTGGAGCGACGGTCAAAGCGAAATGTTGTACCGCCGTTGTCAACGGCAACGCTGCCTTCAAGCCAGAAGCTGGCCTTGAGACCTCCGCCGAGGTCTTCCAGTCCACGAAAACCCAGACGGCTGCTAGATTGTTCACCACTGGAGAGTCCCGTGACGCTCGCGCTGTCGCTGGACAGTCGTGTCACAGATGCGTCGACAACACCGAAGAGAGTGGTGCTGCTTTGCGCAAACGCCCCTGCAGTGGTCGCGAGAATCGAAAGGGCGATGAGAGAGTGTTTCATGTCGTCTATTGCTGTGCAGTTGAGTTGGACCGTGTTCCGATGCGACCTACATCGCAAGGACTCGGTGGAACGACAACCCAAGTCGGGCTGACACAAATGATTAGACCGACGCAATGTGACAAAACGAGGACGAAAACACCTCTGGCGAGCTTTGCACCATGGATAAAAATTATCTAACGTGAATGTGACGCGAACATGACTTTTGCGATATGTTTTCGGTGCACGTGTCAGCCGTTCAAGAATCAAGCGTTCACGAGCTTCTTCGCACACCTTCTGCGAGCAAAGTTCAGCTCTTTTCTCTTCAACTCAGTCGTATAGAGCGACCATCACGTCATGTCTGAAAAGCTTCGCCTCGACCTCCCTGTTCTTCTGCCGAGCATTCCTGGCGAAGCAGATGCCTGCGTTGAGCGGCTGCGACAGCTGCTGCGCAATCGGCCAGGCGTTGACGAAGTGCACGTGCGGCCTGGTGCCGCAGAAAAGTCGCCGCAGCTATGCATTCACTATGACCCGGACCAGCTTTCGTTAACGCGCATTCGTGAACTTGCGAAAGCAGCTGGCGCAGAAATCTCTAGCCGCTTCGGCCACCTTCAGTGGCAACTTGACGGGGTTAACCATCAAAGGAAGGCTGGGTCCGTGGCCGACCGTCTGCAGAAGTTGGAGGGGGTTCTTGAAGCCAACAGCAATGCTTCAGGGCTCCTGCACATCGAGTTCGACCGCGAGAAGACCTCGGAAGAAGTAATACGTGCCGAACTCTCAAGCCTTGGAACGAATCCGCGCGAGGCGGAGGAAGACCATAGCGCGCATAGCCACGACCACGGTGACCACAAACATGCTTCCGGCGGCCACGAAGGGCACCAGCATGGCGGCGTGTTCGGCGCGAACAGCGAAATGATCTTCGCGCTGATCTGCGGAGCGCTGCTCGGTGCGGGAGCCGTCACGGAGAAGCTAATCACGGGCGCGCCATCCTGGCTTCCACTTGCTTGTTACGTCGCTGCGTACTTCTTTGGCGGTTTCTATACATTGCGAGAAGCCATCGACAACCTTCGACGCAAGCGCTTCGAGATTGACACCCTGATGTTGGTCGCGGCTGCCGGCGCAGCTGCTCTCGGGTCATGGGCAGAGGGCGCGCTTCTTCTGTTTCTGTTCAGCCTGGGCCACGCACTTGAAAGCTATGCCATGGGTCGGGCAAAGCGCGCCATTGAGGCACTGGCAGAACTAGCGCCAGACACGGCCACCGTTCGCCGCGATGGGCAGACATCTGAGATTGCGGTAGAAGAGCTCGTGGTCGGTGACGTCGTTTTGGTGAGGCCAAATGAGCGCCTTCCCGCCGATGGATTTATTCTGGTTGGCACAACAAGCATCAACCAGGCGCCGGTCACTGGCGAGAGCATGCCTGTCGATAAGCGGCCCGTCGATGATGCAGCCCTCGCTCGCTCGAGACCCGATGCCATCGAAGCAGCCTCCCGCGTTTTCTCGGGCACCATCAACGGGGCACATGCCATCGAAATTGAGGTGACGCGACGCTCCACCGATTCGACCCTGGCCCGAGTGGTCAAGATGGTCAGCGAAGCAGAGACGCGCAAGTCTCCAACGCAGCGATTCACGGACCAGTTCGAACGCATTTTCGTGCCCGCTGTTCTGTTGCTGGCGTTCCTACTCTTGTTTGCTTGGGTAGTCGTGGACGAGCCGTTCCGCGATAGCTTTTATCGCGCCATGGCGGTTCTTGTGGCTGCCAGCCCGTGTGCTTTGGCCATTGCGACGCCTAGCGCGGTTCTTTCAGGTATTGCTCGCGCAGCACGAGGCGGCGTTCTGATAAAGGGTGGCGCTCCTCTTGAAGAACTCGGCTCACTCAACGCAATGGCATTTGACAAGACCGGCACACTTACGGAAGGCCGACCGCGAATCACCGATGTGGTGACAGCGGAAGGTGTCACCGAAACGGAACTGCTCGCTGTAGCGGTTGCGGTCGAGTCCTTGAGCGACCACCCGCTTGCTGCTGCGATAGCGAAGGATGGTCGTGAGCGCTTGGGGCAGCAACCCATCCCAACCGCAAGCAATCTCGAGAACTTGATTGGACGCGGGGTGACTGCCACTGTGGACGGGGAGACAGTCTGGATTGGCAAAGCAGAACTCTTTGGAAGCGATGGCATCGCCCCCCTGGGTGCTTCGGCCGCGTCAGCAATTGAAAGTCTACGTGAAGCAGGCCGCACATCCATGGTTGTGCGCAAGGGTGAGCGAGATCTCGGCGCCATCGGACTTCTTGACACCCCACGCGAAGGCGCACGTGATGCACTGAAGCAGCTTCGAGAGCTCGGCATCACCCGCATGATTATGATTTCCGGGGACCACAAGAAGGTGGCAGAAGCAGTTGCCAGTGAGGTAGGTCTCGATGAGGCCTGGGGTGACTTAATGCCCGAGGACAAGGTCGAAGCGATTCGCAAGCTTCGCGAGGAAACGAAAGTGGCAATGGTGGGCGATGGCGTCAATGACGCGCCCGCTATGGCCAACGCGACCGTAGGCATCGCCATGGGTGCTGCAGGCTCAGATGTTGCACTGGAGACAGCCGACGTGGCGCTGATGGCCGACGACTTGAGAAACCTTCCTTTCGCCGTAGGCTTAAGCCGTCACACGCGTTCGGTGATTCGTCAGAACGTCTTCGTGAGTCTTGGCATTGTGGCGGTTTTGGTCCCCGCGACCATCATGGGTCTTGGCATTGGAGCAGCCGTTGCCGTTCATGAGGGTTCGACGCTCTTGGTCGTCTTTAACGCACTGCGCCTTCTGGCATACAAGGGCGGCGACAAGAAGTAAAACGGGCTACACACCATACGTGTGTAGCCCGTGTACTCCAGGAGCCTATCGTGGCAATCCCCGTCCCGGCAGCGCGGATTCGCCCACTACGAGCGATGAAGGCTCAGCTGCGATACAGCGGATTACGACTCACGAACACTCGGAACTGCTTGTCGGAGAAGCCGGCTGGGGCAATCTTGGCAAGGTCCCAGGAACGACCACCAACACCGTTGAACGTCCATGTGAACTGGTTGCCTCCATTGCCGCGAAAGACGACTGTCTCACCGTAGGAAACGTTCGCGTAGCTGGACGCACTCAGGTCGATGACACGTGCCGATGCCGTGGCAGGAGCGGGTTGGCCAATCAGCGCCTGCTCCTTGCTGGAAACGCCAGCAGCGGAGGCGCTGGCCAGGGTGGCTGCAATTGAGACTGCGAAGGCGGCTTGTCGGAAGGTATGGATTTTGGACATGTAGGACCTCATAAGTGATTTGGAAAGCCTCTCGTGTGAGGCAACAGCTGCCGTTTCGGCACTGAGAAGCACTGTATGAGTTGGTCCTCAACAACATGAAGTCATCAAAATGACAAATCAGTCATATTTGAAAGCAAGGCTGAAACGCGAGTGCGCAGTACAGGTTGCCGGGCAAACTCGCTCGTGAGATTGCCCACACCGATGTGGAAAATCGGTTATCGACCTACTTAGCGAACCGCTTCAGACGGATGCCCACGCTGGTGACTCCGTGGCTCGATGCAGCCATGGTCGTGCCGCCATGCATACGCGCAATGGCCGCAACAATTGAGAGACCGAGGCCGTGATTCTTGCTAGCTCCGCTGCGTGATGCATCGGCTCGAAAGAACCGGTCAAACATCCTAGAGAGGGTCTGGGTGTCAACCGGGGCCCCGCGATTCTCGACAAGAACCGTCACCTGCTCGAAAGCATCGGGTTCAATCCTCACTACGATGGTCGAGCCCTTTGTGGCGTAGCGAGTGGCATTGCTAACCAGGTTAGAGAACGCGCGCTGCAACAGCTGCAGGTCGAACTCGCCATCGACGTCCCCCTTCACCTCAAGGGTTAGTCCAGCATCATCGAGGGTAGCTTCGTGGTATTCGGCAACACGCCGTACGACTGCCGCGAGGCTTGGAGTCGATGTGCGACGCGCAGCCGCCCCCCTGTCTGCTTGCGAGAGAAACAGCATGTCGTGCACTATTCCAGCGATGCGCTGCAGATCCTCCAGATTCGAACCGAGCAACTCACGTATCTCGTCCAGGCTCTTGGATGAATTCATCGCCAGTTCAGCACCGCTCATCAATGTAGTCAGCGGCGTCAACAACTCGTGGGCGACGTCAGCGTTGAAGCCCTCCATTTGTTCATAAGACTGGTCGAGTCGGGCCAACAAATCGTTGAATTGCGCAATCAACGGAGCGAGCTCGTCGGGCTGTCGCGAACCATCCAGTCGGATGTGCAGCGTCCCTGCTGTGAGCACTTTCACCTGTGCCGAGAGCTCGCGCAAAGGCCGCAATCCAAGCCACACCAGGAGAAATCCGCCGAAGGAAATCAGCAGTACACCTCCAACCGCCGCCCCAAAGAGAATCCAGGCGATGCGTCGCAACACCAGCGCATCGCCACCTACATCCAGCGACAACTCCGTGCGAAGCATTTTCTGACCAGGTTTCGGGGAGTCGAGGTTGAACTGAATCGTTCGTCGCTCATGCCTCGACGGTGGCAGCAGTTTCTGGTGAAAAATTCCTCCATCTGTCTGTGCGACAGAAAGCCCGAGTTGGGGATGGCCAACCATGAAGTCGTCGAGCTCATGCTTGAGCTTGACTTCATTGCCGTTGCGCGCGGCCTCGGAGGCAAGATATGTCAGCAGCGCCCGCTTCTGGTCCAACTCCTCAAGCTGCCGCGCCTTGAACGCGTAGTGTGTGGCTCCGTACACCGTTGCACACACGATTAGCAGCCCACCCAAGCTTTGCCACGCAAGCCAGGCCGACAGCCGTCGTCCTAGCGAATTTGCGCTATTCCGATTCATTCTTGTCGGGGTTCTAGGATGTAGCCAACGCCCCGAACCGTGTGAATCAACGGGCTGTCAAACGGCACATCCACTTTGGTGCGCAAGCGTCGGACCGCAGCGTCCACCACATTTGTGTTGCTGTCGAAGTTCATGTCCCACACTTGCGAGGCAATTTCGGTTCTCGAAAGTACTTGGCCCTGTCGTCGCAGGAGCAAGGAAAGAAGGCTGAACTCTTGCGATGTCAGGAGAATCTTTTGCCCTCGGCGAGACACCTTGCGACCGACCAGGTCAACCTCTAGGTCAGCCACGCTAAGCACCGTGGGCTGCTCAGCTCCCACTCCTGTCTGTTCTCTTCTCAACAATGCCTGAACCCTGGCAACGAGTTCAGAAAATGCAAACGGCTTGACCATGTAGTCATCTGCACCTGTGTTCAGGCCGCGCACTCTGTCTTCGACCTTTATTCTCGCAGTCAGCATCAAGACCCTTGTGCGCTTGGTCTGACGCAACGCGGCCAACAAGCCAAGCCCGTCAATGCCAGGAAGCATGCCGTCTAGCACGATGAGGTCGTAGTCGGACTCCATTGCGAGATGCAAGCCATCGATGCCATTGTGCGCAAGGTCCACAACGAAACCAGCTTCCTGGAGGCCTTTCCGAAGGTACTCCGCCAGTTTCACTTCATCCTCAATCACCAACAGCTTCATGTGCCTCGAGTCCAAAAAAAAGTGGTCGTGGGTGGCGTGCTCCGCGATTGCATGGTGAGCGCCTGATGGTGCGCTCTTGAAAACCGCTCTTCAACAGGTACCTCCACTTGAAGTAGCCAGGAGCGAGCTCTGTCGGAGAGAAGGTCGATTCGCGCATCGATGCCATGTCTTCGCGCCAGACGCGAGAAGCAAAATCACCTGACTCTTGCGAGTCGACGCCTTCAGATGGGACAAGAGGAAGTGTACCGAAGCGGGCGTCACGTGACACCTGTGCTTGCAAACGCCCAATTAACCTCACGCCAAACTTCACGCCACCGTTCAAGAAGGCGATGCTATTCATTTATGGAATCCCTCACGCCGTTTGTGGCTGTGCGGCCAAAAGACAAAGGGCCTCGCATCCCTTGAAGGAACGCGAGGCCTCTTTCTTCGAAAGCTAACGCTCGGGCAGCGAGGCTGCCGAGAGCACGAGCAGCTTAGAAGTTGTGGCGAATGCCCACAGCAACGGAGCTGAAATCGGCACCAGCGGTGCCGGTCATGTAGGTCGCGTTGGTGCTGTTGTTCACGCGGGTGTAGTAACCGTAGACCTTCGTGCGCTTGCTCAGGTTGTAGTTGTAGCCCAGCGTGTATTGCGTAGCGTCGCTGTCGACGATGTTCTCGTATTCGCCTGCACGGCCCACGTTCACGTGAAACTCCGAGGCGCCAACGCTGTAGGCTGCAGCCAAGCGGAGATTGTTGCGTGTTCCAGCTCCCGTAGCCAGCAGTTGGTTTGCGTCCTTGTTGCGCTGATAGTAGCCACCAACGGTAAATTGACCGAAGGAATACAGAGCACGCAAGGAGAACTGCTTGTTGCTATCAATGGCGCTGTAGCCTGCGCCAAGGTCCAGTGCGCCCATGGCGTAGTTGGCAGCAAAGTCATAGCCATTCTTGCCGCCGGTACCGGGTGCTTGCTCATGCAGCACAACAGAACCTTCCGCAGTGAAGCCACCGATGTTGGGGGTGCGGTAGGCAATCTTGTTGCCGGTGCCTGGGCCGCCGAACCAGACCGGGTCGTAGTACAGAGCGTCAGACGAGGACCCAGTGTCGTGGTTGTGCATGCTGACATAGTCGGCAGACGCGAAGTACGAGGCGGGGAAGAAGTTGCCCAAGCGAACGGTACCAAATCCGCCCGACAGGTTCACTTCGCTGTGGCGGCCGAAAAGCGCACCACTGCCAACGCCGGTGTCAGACTGAAAACCGCTTTCCAGCTGGAAGCCAGCGGTCAGTCCACCGCCGAGATCCTCAACACCCTTGAAGCCGAAGCGGGAGTTGTTGTTGGCCACAACCGTGGTCTTCACGCCACCCACATCTTGGCGTTCCACCGTGGTATTCACACGGCCGTACAGCGTCACGCTGCTTTGGGCAAAGGCGGCAGTGGTCCCGAGGAGGGCGAGCACGGCCAGTGCCGAACGATTCGTCTTGTTCATGAGATTTCCTTTACGCTGATAGCTCTATTCAGAGACTAGTTTGGGGGGACGAATCGCACCTCGCATGCTGGTCAAAGAGTCACCGAAGACGAACAGCCAAAACTGATGGCTGTCTGACCAAGCACATGACGACGGTGCGTACCCGTGACTATGTTCACGTCTACGCATGAACGCTCACCCCGCGTCTAGTTCTGAAAAATTCGCTAGCGATTTGCCTGAAAACAGGCGAAATGCGTTGCTCTCTTCGCACGTACCAACCCAGCCCATCCGTAGGGCGTTGTGTTTTTCCGTCACTACGTACGGGAAGTCCAATTCGTGAAAATAACAATTTGGTGACGACATCGTCATCAGAGCGAAAGCTCGTGGAAACCAGCATCTCGATAGATTCCCCGACAGGTTTCTATCGAAGTTCTGGAAAACATGCGGCGTCAAGACGTTCAACTGCTGGCCCTTGCTAGACAAGGCGACTTGGATGCGTTATGCGAGGTTGGGCAACGCTACTTGCAAGGTGTGCAGGGCTTTCCACAGTACACCGATCTAGGCCTCAAATACCTATCCCACCCAGCGCTTTCCACTTCAGAGCGCTCCGCCAGAATCATTGCGGAAAGCCTTTCGTTGAGCGACCTCGTCCGACGCGACCTGGTCCCAATGCTGGTTGCCGCAGCAAGTGCTGGTTCGTCAGGTGCTTGCCTGAAGCTGGGGGTATGGCGTGGTTTGATGCAACTGGACGAAGAGCTTGCTCTCGAGCTATGGGAGCGAGCCGAAGCCTTGGGTAGTGCGACAGCCTCAGACGCTCTAAGTGCTTACAAGAGCTCCAAGGAAGGCTGTCTCTTGTCGGCATTGAAAGCTCTTGTCAAGGAGCCCGACGTCGCGGCCGAAGGCACTGTTGAACACGCGCTCTCCGAGGCCACACAATCTGGAAACTTTGCACTCGTCATTCGACTGCTCAAGTACGCAATTGCGCTGCCTTTGGAGCGAGGCTCAGCGCTGTGCGATGCCGTTTGCGGCGCCCTTGTCTTCCTGCAAAGCGTTCAGGTGTCTCTCCCCGAACTTGACAGTACGACGCTTCATGCCATCCTGGAGGACTGCGTGGGCCGAAGGAACGCCGAGGCTGCGTTGCTTTTGGGCCGCGCATTTTGCGGCATTGACACCGCATTTGCATCCTCCGAAAGTCTGGTGCCCCGGCGAAATCTCAGAGGGGGTACCGCGCTACTACTTCGTGCGGCGGATGCAGGTCTGAGCGAGGCTTGGTTGCTCCTCTACCGAGTCCACTCCGATGGCCATGGCTCCGTGGCAAATCCCCAGGCAGCGCTTTTCTTTCTTGAGAAGGCTGCCGCTAGTGGCAACGCCAATGCGCAACGTCAGCTTGGAGCAATGATTCTCAAATCAGCTACTGGCATCGCAGAGCAGGAGCTTGGGCTTCACTGGATGTCTCAAGCTGCAGCCCAAGACGACGTCATTGCGAAAAGCCTGCTGCAATCGTTCGTTCTTCCCGTGCGAGGAACTGACGACGACGCTCTACATGTCATTGAAGAGCTGGAAAAAATCGACCCCTGGGTCGCACATCGTTTACGCGTCTCGAGGCATTTCGGATTGACCAAAGCCGAAGCAACGTGCGTGGACGTTGTGTCCGGCGTAAGGTCATGGGGCCTGGTCGTTTCAAGCGGCGCGGCTGACCGCAACCAGAGAACCAGGTTTGGCCGAGCAATACCGGCGCTAAAAGGTCAATTTGTCGACAGCTTACGCGAGTCTGCAGAGTTCTTCCGACTCGCGGGTGAGGGCCCGGTGCTGTCCAACGCCGAGCAGCGACAGCGGTCGCAGAAGCTTCGATATCGACTTGACCGCAGCGGCGTCGATGAGTCCATGTTCTTTGCACAGGTCCCAACATCGACCCTCACCTCGCTGCGACAGGGCTCCAGTTGGGCGCAAGGGGTACGACAAACCTTGCGAACCGCAATTGCCAACTGAACGCCCTGTCCTGACAAAAAAGTAATGCTCAGGCAGCGCTCTCGTCACGGCCATCTGGGTAGCTTAGGGGGGTACGCAGGTACTCCGAAGCAATAGTGCTGTTCGGACAATCACAGAAGGAACATATATGAAAACGAAACTTGCCATCGTGGCCCTTGCTCTCGCCTCCACTTCCGTCTTCGCTGGGCACGCCGCCGTTGAAGCCGCCAAGGAAATCATCCCGCTCAAGGACGGAGGCAGTCTCTACATCTTCCCCGATGGAAAGATGGGCAAGGAGAGCCGGGTAGGTACCGCCGTCTACTTGAAGAAGGGCGAAGTTCTGGAGGCCGTAGATGGTCGGTCAATTCCTGTCACGAGCAACGAAGTGGCCCGCATGGACTATCTTCTGAACAAAGACCACAGCAACAACTGAATCGAGCTCACCTAGTGCAACGGGGACACCACCTTCTCAAATTCGAGGACAAAGGTGTTGGCCCCTGCTAGGGACCTCAGCTTGACTTGACCGTGGTGGGCTCTCATGATGGCTTTGGTGATAGCAAGTCCGAGGCCCAGACCTCCAGCATCCTTTACGCTCGGCGAAGAGAGTCGCACAAAGCGGTCAAAGAGCGACGCTTGAGAGGCAACAGGAATCTCTTCCCCCCTGTTGGTAATCGCCAGACTGACCTTCCCCTCAGCTGTGCTGATGCTGATGTCGATGGTGGATGCGGGCTGCGCATACTTCACTGCATTTGACAGAAGGTTGCTGATTGCTCGACGAATCATCAGACGGTCACCTTGCACTCGAGCGGAGCCCCTGACTGCAAAGTTCAGCGATTTTTCGCTTGCCGTCACGTCGTAGAAATCAACCAACGATTGAGACTCTACGTCGAGCTGGACGAGTTGGACAGATGGCAGAGCGTGCATGTTCTCCGTTCGCGCCAGGAAGAGCATGTCAGAGATGGTTCTCGCTTGGTCTTGCAATTCTTCCGATATCGTCTCAATCGTGCTTCGATACTCGTCACTGGTTCGTGATTGAGCCAGCGTGACTTGCGCAACGGTCAGAAGGTTGCTGACTGGCGTGCGCATCTCATGAGCCAGATTCGCTGAAAAGGCGCTCAGACGGTCAAAGTCGCCTTGAAGGCGATCCAGTAAGCCGTTCAATGAGTTCGCAAGTTCGCGCATCTCCTTGGGCCAACTCTGTGCAGCGATGCGCTCCGATAGCCTGTTCGCATTTATTTGCTCGGCTCTGGCCCTCATCGTAGTAAGCGGCTGTAGGCCACCTCGGCTTGCTAGCCAGCCGAGCATCGTGCCCACTATCACCGCGAAGCACACATACCCCAACGTCTTCATCGACAGCACGTCAAGGAAGTCCGTATGCTGGCGTGTGTCTACTGCGGCAATTACTGAGAGTATTTTTGAACCGTCTCCCCCTAGACTGACCTCGAAGCGCTTGGCATGAAAGCTGTGGACTGTCCTTCGCCAGTCTTTGGTCTCCCCAGAGCCCGAAAACTCTTCTGCCAGGCCGGTTGGCAACTGCAAATCTCGATGCTCAAATAAGTCCCCCGAGTCGCTGAGCACTTTGATGTAGAGGCCAGCATGCCCGGGCATGCTTGTAGCAAGCCAACCCCTCAGCTCATCCTCCGTCCGGCTGTTTCGCGCCGCTTCAGTTACGAGCTGAACCTTGCCCTGCAGGAGTAGCTCGTCCAACTCGTGAAATCGGCTGCTTGTCTCCCGAAAGACCAGCCATGAGAACCCGGCTAAGACAACCGCCAGCACGCAGGCGAACAGAATCGTCAATCGAGCGGTCAACGACATAGTTCTCAAACACTTTCAGGGCTCGGGTTCGTCAAGCACGTAGCCCATGCCACGCACTGTTCTAAGCAGCTTGGCGTCGAACGCGTCATCAATTTTTGACCGGAGCCGCCCCACTGCGACAACAATCACATTGCTCTCACTGTCAAAATTGATGTCCCACATCAGCGAAGCTATCAAGGTACGTGGGAGAACCTCCCCTCGGCGCCGCATGAAGAGCTCGAGAAGTCCGAACTCCTTCGCAGTCAGGTCAAGGCGACGACCCGCCCTGCTAGCCCTTCTCCGCACAAGGTCTAGCTGCAAATCGGCCACTTGGAGGGTTGTGGACTCCTGCGACTGAGTACCTCTGCGCAGCACCGTCTTTATGCGTGCGAGAAGCTCGGAGAACGAAAATGGCTTGATGAGGTAGTCATCTGCGCCCAATTCAAGGCCTTTGACGCGGTCTTCGATACTATCTCTTGCCGTAAGGTATAGAACCGGTAGATGAGGCTTCTTTCTCCGCAATGAGCGAAGCACCGACCATCCGTCAATTCCAGGCAAATTCACATCCAGCAGCACGAGGTCGTAGTCGCCCTCCGTCGCCTCGTGCAATCCGTCGACACCATCCCGCATCAGCTCGGTGTAGTACCCCGCTTCTCTCAGACCTTGCTTGAGGTACTCGCCCGTATGGGCTTCGTCTTCCACGATAAGAATTTTCATACGGCGACCGTCTCCAAGGGCCGGCAGTTTGGCACGTGAAGTTCTTCAATCTGGAATGTGACGAACATGTAATTCGGCTGACAGAGGGCTGTTGCACTCCGGGGCTAAATGGCGTCCTTTCGACAAGGAGTCTGGCCCAGACCCGCAGGGCGAGACGCTTTAGACGATAAAGCGCCTGCTATGGTCCACGTCCAGAGCGATGCCTGTGAAAGGCGGTGATTGGTCGCGCTGAAGCAACCTTCACCGCCATTCCATCTCACTGTGGTGCGAACATGAACCTGAGCTACTGGCCCACGAGCCAGGTACTGGTAGTCACCGATCAACGGCGATACAACGGACTCTTGGTCACGTAAACACGATAGTCCTTGCTCGTAAACCCGGCAGGTGCGAACTGGGCGAGATCCCAGGAGCGACCATCCAAACCATTGAAGGTCCACGAAAACTTTTTACCGCCCGCGCCCATAAAAGAGACCGTTTCCCCATATTTGACGTTGGCGTACTTGGTTGCTTCAACGTCCACGATTCTCGAGCCAGCATCCGTGCTGGCCGACTGGCCTTGGACCGACTGACCATTGCGGAACGTTTCAGCTGCAGACACTGCACCCAGAGTGCTGGTGAATGCGACTGCGATTGCTGCGATGCGGAGTGTTGAAAGTGCTTTCATTTGGAACCTCAATAGTGAATGGAACTGACCCTTGAGCTAGGCAGGGTTGCCCTCAAGAACCGACATCAACTTTAAAAACGAGGCTCCTACAACATTGAGATTGAAGAATGACAAATCCGTCATGTTGCTCAGGAGGACGGCGATTTCTTCGCTGCGCGCACACGAAAAAGCACGCAGACCTGCCATACCGGCCAATCTGCGTGCGAGAAGAACCCGAGGTCACCCCGAGAATCGGGGTATCTGCTTAGAAGGTGTGGCGCAGGCCCACTTCGAAGCCGGAGGAGTTTTCACCTCCCAGCATGCCGGCAGGAGGCGTTCCGAGGACAGAACTACGGGCAGCGCCGTCGTTGCTGATGCGGCTATACGTGGTGTACAGCGCCGTACGCTTCGACAGGTCATGCACATAGCCGATTGCCAGACGACTGCTGTCGTCGCCATCTGCATAGCCAGAGCCCACTGGACCACCAGAACGATTGGCGCGCGTGTAGCCAACGCGGATAGTGCCGGTGGCAACAGGAACGCTGGCGCCGATGGAGATGTCCTGCGTCTTGCGGTCACCCCAGGTCTTCACGTCATACAGCGTGTGCAACGTTGCAAAGCCAAACATGTAGTTGAACTTGACGTTGTAGTGTTTGAAGTCGGAAGGCGTTCCGACATCGGTTACACCGTACGCCACACCAACGTCCATCGCCGAGTTCTTGTATCCGAGCCCACCACCCGTATAGCGGTTGCCCACAATTCCTTCGCTTGGCGCGACTTGAATCTGGCCATACACGCCACCCATGGCGGGCAGCAGGTAGCTGATTGCATTGTCCGCGCGGAGAACCGTGCTGGCCACGCTGCCCAGGTTCGAGCCAGCTCCATAGAGGAAGATGCCGCGTGAGCCAATACCCACGATTCCAAACTCGTCGCCCAGGCCGTTCATGAAAGTGGGGGTGTAGTCACGACCCAGTCGGACTTCACCGAATCCACCACTCAGACTCACTGTCGAGCGGCGGCCAAAGAACTTTGCGGGGTCCGCTGTACCCGTGTCCACGGCGAACTGTGATTCGAGGTGGAAGCTGGCTCTCAGGCCACCACCGAGGTCTTCCACGCCGCGCAGGCCCCAGCGACTGGTCATGTTGTCGCCAGAGGCAAGTTGAGTTTGCGACCCGGCAGATCCGTTCTTCACCGAACGCACCGCAGCGTCGACAACGCCAAACAGCGTCACAGAGGATTGGGCGCTTGCGACGGTGGACACAGCTGCCAGCGCAGCGAGCGTCAGCATTTTCCTGTTCATATTGATTGCTCCTAGTTTGGGTTTGGTACGCACCTCCAACTGCTCTCGTCGCGGCCACTGGCAGCAAGAAAGCTTGGTGCGATACGTAGGCTATGGGCACAACAAGGAATGAAGCAGGTCGGCCCCGAGTTGCAGAAACAATCGCAAGTGATTTCTCCTACAGGAGGCGCCATCTGTATGCTGGCGTCCACGGGCTCGCCGCACTCGCGCTCATCACAGCCACGAAATCTATGGACGGGAGTGCAGCGCTCTAGCCATAAAAAGATGTCAAGGCGGCACACGTTCTTGAGGCGGAGAGTTCTGTTGAAGACCGGAGCAATCAGGTGTGCGCAGCTCAAGCTGAAGGCTCGCGTCTGAAAGAGAAGCGCCGCAGGCATCGCATCGGAGAACAGGCGCGAACTCCGAAGGAGAGCAACGGGCCGATGCACCCGAGGGGCTTCAGGTGGTACTACTGATAGTCAAGTCAGTCGATGAGTGGCGACGAGTGCGCCATACCGTGCTTCTTCGAACAACGCTTGATTCGCCCCGCAGAGTCAGCGTATCCGCGAGACGTCTCCACCTCGACTCAGCGATGCCATTGACGTTGATATGCCCATTGGGCGTATCGAGCATGCGCTTGTGCGGTCTCCACCAGTCCTGGGTCGCCTTCCGGCAAATCACTCAACACCCCTTTGGCGTAGCGCATGACCCTGGCGGGACGGTCTGGCTGCAAAACTGCCAGACGGTCGCCCTCCATGTATGCCTGAATCTTGTCGAACTGGAGAATGGCTCGACCCACTCGCGCGCGTTGAGCTGGGTCACTCATATCCCGGCCCATCCAGGGACTCTCCCCGCTCAGACCCATCAACGACACCAGGGTCGGTGCAAGGTCTATCTGACTTGCGATGGACGCGATGCGTTCCGGCGAGCGAATCGCGCCTCCAAGAATGAGACCTAGGATGTGAAAGCGTTCGACCGGTATCACGGACGGTCCATACACTCTCGAGTTGTGGTCAGCCACCACGAGGAAGAGTGTGTTTTGCCAGTACTCAGAAGACTTGGCCTTCTCGAAGAAGCGTCCAAGTGCATGGTCCGCATACTTCACAGCGTTGTTGACCGTGCTTCTTGGTTGCTCATACAAGTCGAAGTTGCCGTCCGGAAACTCGAATGGCGAGTGATTTGAGGAGCTGAGCACCAGACCGAAGAATGGCTTGTCCTTAGGCTGCTGAGTGAATTGCTGGTGAGCGAGTTCGAACAGGTCACCATCGGATGCGCCCCAAGTACCTATGAACGCGCTCTTCGGCATGTCCTTTTGCTCTACTACACGGTCAAAGCCGTTGCCCATGAAGTAGCTTCGCATATTGTCAAAATGCGACTCGCCACCGTAGAAGAACGTCGACGTGTAGCCATGCGGCTTCAAGAATCCGGCGAGGGTAAAGAAGTCACGTTGGGACTTTGCCAACTTCACGGTGCTTACCGCAGCCGTCGGTGGGAAGCCAGCCACCACTGCTTCAATCCCCCGCACTGAGCGAGTTCCTGTTGCGTAAAGGTTTTCAAACCAAATGCCCTCATCCGCTAGGCGGTCAAGGTTGGGAGTGAGGGGAAGACCTCCAAGCCGCCCTACGAACTCGGCACCGAGGCTCTCCTCCAGGATAAGCACGAGATTTAGTGGCCGCGCTCGCGGCTGCAAGCTCGCTATCTGATGGCGCAACGGCACCGAAGGGTCTCGAAATGCAGTCGAGGGAAGGCCTGTTTCACGGCGAACGATTTCTACGACCTTTGACTCGGGAATATCCGCGTACGTGATGCCGCCTTCTTCAGCCTTTCTTGACTGATAAATTGCATAGCTGACTGTGTAAAGGGAGCTCAGTGGAAGCTCGTTGACCAGGTGGTCGGTCGTCACTGCAGCACTCGCCGGGTTGGCCGCTCGGTGGCCGAGGGCTCCCCGAGCGCTTACAGCCAACACTGCAAGGAGCAAGACCGAGAGCAACGGCGCTTGCCAGAGACGCAGCTGAGCGGAGGCACGAACGGGTTTGCTCATCCGCCAGTAGGCCAATGCCAGAAGGGGGAGAAGGACTGCAGTGAAAAGCAGATGTGGCCAATAGTCCTTTAACAGCGTGCCACCCACTTCCTTTCCATAGCCGAGGTACTCGACAAATAGGTAGTTGGGGCGGCTGTCGTACTGACCAATGAAGGCTGGTGTGGCCAGCTCCATGAAAGCCACCAGCAGCACTGCCACTCCGCCGTAGCAGCGCAGAAAGGTCGACCACCAAAGACGACTGCCACGATACAGCGCCATCCAAGGTGTTGCAGCTGCGGGAAACACCCAAATCATGCCAACAAGAACCAGGTCGAATCGGAGACCCTCAAGCAGGAGGTGCCCCCACGCGTCAGCCTCCGAAATGCGACTCGCCTGCCAGAAAGACATGGCGAAACGGGATACCCACAGCATGGCCAGCATGCATGCCATGGGAATGAGCAACGGTCGCAACACGACCATGAGGCTTTGCAAAGTTGAATGTGCTTCCAACTCGCGATGACTCGTCAGAGCGCTCCCTAGCCGGCGGCTAGAAGCGGCACTTGTCTTCAATTTAGATTGAGATTTCTTCGAATTCCAAAGCGGCATGCTGGTCTCAGCGCATAGTCGGACTCTGCGACGTCCTCAAGCTCAACACCTTCCTCCGTAGCCACGAAAGCACAAATGAAGTGGTTAAGAAGAAGGTCGTGTTCGCAGGGGGAGGCGACGTAGAGCAAACGGCCACTCACGGCGAGTCACCTCGCGCAAGGCAATCCCGTTCTTTAACGGACAAGGTACATCCTGGCGTCACCGCTCGAACGTGCGCAACGTCGCGAGAGGAATCTACTGAGGGACAAGTTTCTAGATGCTTGCGTCTTGGTTAAAACGAAGTCACCTTGTCGTTAGAAATCTGCACCTGCATAGCGCGGTAGACAGTGCTCTTGACGACGTCAAGGTATGAGCTGCAGCGGGACATCGATGCTCACACCAACACGACGCGCGTCACGTAACAGCCTCGTGACGCATGCGTAATGAGCACGCCACAGTTTGGAAACCACCTCGTAGATAGATTTCCCGGTGAACGGTCACAAGTGTCCGCAATGGTGCGACATGAGACGCGAGACCATCTAACCGCACGGGAAAGAATGCGACGACAAGACGTACAGCTGCTGACACTTGCGAAGCAAGGCGACCGCGATGCTCTTTGCGAACTCGGGCAACGCTACTTGCTGGGTACTGACGGGTTTTCGCAGTACATCGACCTCGGGCTCAAGTACCTCTCGCATCCCTCTTTAGCGGACTCTGAGCTGTCGGCAAGAATCATCGCTGACGCGCTGCCGCTGAGCGAACTGGTTCGACGGAGTCTTGTGGTTGTGCTTGCATCAGCAGCAAACGGTGGTGCAGCTTCCGCGCGCCTCAAGCTAGGATTTTGGCGCGCGCTGACACATAGAGAGGTGGATTCCGTTCACCGTCTGTGGGGCCAAGCGAGCGCAGACGGATGCCAACATGCGGCAGCAGCAATGAACGCGCTATCGGGCGGCAAAGAAGACTCAATGAAGGTCGCCATGTCTACACTTGCCTCTCTCCCTGAGATAGACGCTAGTGGAACGATGACTCAAGCACTGTCGTCGGCTGTAAAGAGTGGCGACCTGGATATTGCTGCTCGTGTCATGGAATACGCGGTTTCAATGGAAGTGGAACAAACCCCGGAACTCTGTGATGCTGTGTGCATTGCGCTGGTCGCAACCCAAAACCAGCGCATGACGTTGCCGCAGATGGATAGTGGTCGACTGCAGTCGATGCTGGAAGACTGCGTGAAGCGGGGCAACTCATCTGCCGCCTTGGTCTTGGGTCGCGCCCTATGCGGCATCGATTCGGTGTTTGCGTGGTCCGCCAGTTTGACCCCAAAGCGGAACGTCCGTGGCGGAACAGCTCTGCTCTTTCGCGCGGCAGACGCTGGGATTGAGGAGGCGTGGTTGCTCCTCTATCGGGTACACGCGTATGGCCAGGGGTCAGTCGCCAATCCACAAGCTGCCAGATTTTTCCTGGAGAAGGCTGCTTCAAGTGGAGACCCATGCGCGCAGCGTCAACTTGGGGCCTCGATACTGAAGTCGGCGCTCGACATCGAGGCGTTTGAGGCTGGCATGCATTGGATGACGCTGGCAGCGAACCAAGGTGACGCGATTGCACGGAATCTCTTGGGCACGTTCGTGCTTCCAATTCGCGGAGAAAGGAAAAGAGCCTTCGACGCGATTGACACCATCGCTCGTCTGGATCCCGGCGTAGCTCATCGTCTCCGCATAGCAAGAAACTTTGGACTGACTCGAACAGAGGCCATGTGCGTTGACATTGCCTCAGGCTCTAGGCCCTGGGGATTCGTTGTCTCCAAAGATGCCGCTGATGAAAGACTGAGGTCTCGCTTTAGTCGCGCGATTCCAGCTCTTGAAGCAACTTTTTTGGACCATGTTCGTGAGGCTGCTGAGTTCTTCCGACAAACTGGTGAAAGCGGCTCAGTCACGCGGGGTGACCGTCGACTGAGAGAGCACAGGCTCAAGTACGTCCTTGAACTGTGCGACTTTGACGAGTCACTCTTCTTTGCACAGGTGCCAACCGCCACTATCGCAACACTTCGGCAAGGTGCAAGTTGGGCGCACAGTGTCAAGAAAACGCTACGTACTGCTTTGGCCAACTAGGCCGGGAAGCCAGGTTTGGTCGCCATTCGACACATGCTTTGGCACCGGAGCAACTTCAACGATACATCTTCCACAATCCCCACCAAGCCGCTGGTGCGAGGAAGAAGACGCTCGCCATTCCTGGAAAGTAGCCGTAGTTCTCACCCGTGAAGAATGGCAAAACAAAATGCGCTAGCTCGGTGATGCCCATCGCGAAGAAGAACGTTGATGCCAGGTAGTACCCAAACGGTAGCCTTCGCTCTACCAGCCAAGGGATGAGCAGCCACGCGCCAGCGAAGATGTACAAAAGCGTTCCCAACAATGTGCCGCTAGGAGGCGCTGGGACGCCAGTGATTTGTGACAGCGCGGGGAAGAATTCCAGGTGCCGCTCTTCCAGCTTGTGCCCGATGAAGAGCAGCAGAGTTAAAAGGAACGGAGCTCGGATATCGCGGTATGAGGCGTTGGTTGGAACCAGCAACCAGACGACTAGCCCACCAAGGAAGCCGAAAGAAAAGAGAAACGCCGCCACCCAGCCGAGAAGGACGTAGCCCAGCATCAGGACAGCTATGGTGAAAGCAAATGCCGAGACGAGCAACAAAGCTGACTTCTTTTGAATGACGTGCTCGGACATGCTCTTAGACCTTAAGGAGGGACTTCTCTATGACCGTCCAGCCTCCGCGCACATCTCAGTGGCTGAGCAACACGAGGCCCCCTCCTTCGCCGACGCGTCCATAAACGACTCCAGGATGGCACAGGCGTGAGAGGCGTCACCGTCGCAGCGGGCGCGTAGTGAGCGCAGCTGCTTGTCGAGCTCTCGCAGCGCGCTCAGACGACGATGCACATGCTCAATGTGCCGGTCGAGCAGTGTGTCGACCTGTGCGCAGGACTGGTCAGGCGCTGCAGCGTAGTCAAGCAACTGGCGAATTTCGGTCAGAGGGATTTCCAGGGACCGGCATTGCCGGATGAAACGCAGGCGCTCAAGATGGTGTGCGGCGTACAGTCTGTGGTTGGAAGACTCTCGCATAGGCGCCTCCAGCAGACCTTCGCGCTCATAGAACCGGACGGTCTGGACATCGCACTCTGCCTTGGCAGCAAGTTCGCCGATTTTCATGGTGCTGGCTCCGTCATGGGGGTGGCACGTCAACCCCGGTCGTGTTCCATCAGCGTGCGCAAGTCATTGGCCACTTGCTCAGCGCTTTGCTCGTGGCGCAGCGCCAGACGCAAGCGCCCTTGCGTGTCGAGCACGTAAGTCAACGCCGTATGGTCCATTGTGTACGAGTCACCCGCAGGCACCTTGGAGAAGTGAATCTTGTACTCCTTGGCCATGTCGGTGGTGGCCTGCACGTCTCCGCGAAGCGCAATGAAACTTGGATCAAACGCGGCTGTGTAGTCACGCAGGATTTGAGCGGTGTCACGCTCCGGGTCGACGGAAACCAGAACCACCTTCACCCGCTTGGCATCTTCGCCAAGCAGCTTCTGCACCTCCACAGCCCGCCCAAGGGCAGTTGGACAGACATCGGGGCATTGCGTGAAGCCGAAGAACATCAGAACGTACTCGCCCTTGAACGATTCCAGGGTGCGGATGCGACCTTCCGTGTCGGGCAGCGAGAAGTTGCGACCGAAGTCGGCGCCCGTGAGGTCGATGCCGGTGTAGCTCGGAGGCTTCTTGCCGCAGCCAGCCAATGCAAGCGCGGCACCACCGAGGGTGGCCACCAGGTACGTACGTCGGTTGAACAGGGTCGATTTCAAAAAGGGTGAATTCATGTCGTCTATCGCTTGTTTTCTACTTCTGCCTTGACCATGTCCAGCAGCACTCGTGGGTCTGGGCTTGGCAAGGGTTTACCGTTCACAAAGAAGGTGGGCGTGGCTCGAACGCCCACGGCCTTCACATCGGCCATGTCCTTCTCAAGCATCTTTTCAGCCGAACCAGCGGCCGCGTGCGCACGAGCACGTTCGATGTCGAGACCACCCGCCCGGGCGTACTCCCAGGCGCGCCCGATGGCGTTCACGCTGTGGCTGGCCCACACAGGTTGCGCCTCCAACAGTGCCTCCATCACAGGCTGGTACCGGCCCTGGTCTCGCGCAGCCTCGAGGATTTGGACTCCGACCACGGATGCTTCGCGGTGAAACGGCGTGTACCGAATCACCAGGCGCACGTCCTTGGGATATGCGGCAAGAATCTGCTTCACGTACGGGTAGAAGGCCCGGCAGGCCTCACAGGCGGGGTCGAAGAACTCCACGATGGTGACCGGCGCCCTTTCCGGCCCCATGATGGGAGAGTGGTCTCGGACGAGGATGCCGAGCTGGGCTTGAGCTTGTTCGAAGGCCCGCTCGCGCTCGTGGCGTTGATAGAGGAAGACTGCCGCTGCGAATGCTGCGATGGCCACGACGGCGGTGATGAGAACGATGTTGGTGCGGCGATTCATTTGTGGGCCTTCGAGCGGACAAGCAGCATCAGCAGGGCAATGGCACCAAAGGCCAGGGCCGCGAGCATCGGCAAGGGCAGACTGCCCAGGATGGTCATGTCGGCGCTGGTGCAGGAGACGCCCTGGCTGCAGGGCGTGATGCGTTCAGGAATCAGGCCCGTGTAGAGCAGGCTGTGAAACAGCGCCACGCCAAAGCCTGTCAGAGCCAAGGGCAGCGCGTAGCGCCAGGCGGAGGCGTCAGAGCGCAAGCTCGCCACGCCCAGCACGATGGCCAGCGGGAACATGAAGGCACGCTGGAACCAGCACAGGTTGCATGGCGCCTGGCCCATGACCTCTCCCACGAACAGCACGGCGAGGGAGGCTATCAGGGCGACCAGCCAGGCGGCGAACAGCGCAAGCCAGTATGGTTTGGCTGCCTCTGGCGCTGCAACTTCAGTCAACTGAGGCATCGCGGTTCCTGATGAGGCGGGAAGAGTTGGCCAGGATGCCGATGTCAGGGATGGACTGCAGGGCCGCCGCATAAATCGGTGGCAGCAGGCCAAACGCGGCCAAGGACAGGCCGACCAGGTTGTACAGCGCGGTGAAGCCGATGTTGACCCGCACCACACCCATGGTCCGGCGCGCGATGTGCACCGACTCGGCGACCAGGTGCCAATCCTCGCGCATCAGCACGATGTGGGCAGCTTCCATCGCCACGTCGGTGCCGCCGCCCATGGCAATGCCCACGTCGGCCTGGGCGAGTGCCGGCGCGTCGTTCACACCGTCACCCACCATCACGACCTTGTGTCCTTGGGCCTGAAACTCCTTGACAATGCGAATCTTGTCCTCGGGCAGCAGGCCGGCACGGTAACCCAGACCCAAAGGTCCTGCAATGGCCGCTGCCGTTCGCTCGTTGTCACCGGTCAGCAGCTCGATGCGGCTGATGCCCGATGCCCGAACTGCCGCGAGAGCGTCGGCCACTTCCGGACGCAAGGTGTCTTGCGCGGCGAGGATGCCCGCAATTTGACCGTCCACCACGACGTACAGGAGGGTTTTTCCTTCAGCTTCGAGGCGCCTGGCGACGTCTTGCGCGGCCACCGGTTCTTCCCCCGCAATGAACATCCGCTGATTGCCCACCTCCACGGTCTTGCCTTCGACCACCGCACGCACGCCACGGCCCGGCATGGCGGCAAAACGACCCGGTTCGCTCAGCGCGATGGAGCGACTCTCGGCCAGCCCACGCACGGCCTCGGCCAGCGGGTGCTCCGAATGGCGTTCGGCGGTGGCCGCCAGGTACAGCAACTGACCCTCATCCAGCGAACCGAGCGTCACCACATCGGTGATGCGCGGCTTGCCTGTGGTCAGCGTCCCGGTCTTGTCGACCACCATCACATCGCATGCCACCAACGCCTCAATGACCTTGCCGCCCTTGATGAGCAAGCCCTGCCGCGCTGCGGCACCCACGGACGCCATCATGGCAATGGGCGTGGCCAGCGCGAAGGAGCACGAGCAAGCCACCACCAGGACAGCGACAGTGGCCAGGATGTTGCCGCTGAGCAGCCAGGTGAGCAGCGCAATGCCGGCCACCACGGGCAGGTACCAGGCGCTGAATTTGTCGGCCACGCGCTGAACCTTGCCGCGATTGGCCTCAGCGTCCTCGACGAGCTGCAGCGCCCGGCCGAAGGTGGTGTCGCGCCCGATGCGGTCGGCTCGCAGCTTGAGGTGCCCCAGCTTGGCCAGTGTGGCCGCGAAGACCTTGTCGCCCGGTTCGGCCTCGACCGGCATGCTCTCGCCGGTGATGGCGGCCTGGTCGAAGGTGGCTTGGCCTTCAATCACCGTGCCATCGACGGGAACGCGCTCGCCGGGGCGCACGACCACGACGTCACCCGGCACTACCGTTTCGATGGCTACCTCTTGTTCGATGCCATTGCGCAGCACGCGGGCCGTCTCCGGCACCAGGGCCGTCATCTCCTTGAGCAGTTTTCGCGCTCGCTCGCTGGTGAAGCGTTCGGTGAACTCGCCCACCCGCATGAAGAAGACGACGATGGCGGCTGTCGCCCACTGGCCGATGGCCAAGGCGGCAACCGCGCCCACCGTCATCAGTGTGTGGCTCGTGATTTCTCGGCGCAGCGCGCTGCGCAGCACGTCCATGAAGATGGGATAGCCAAACGCCAGGACAGCCGCGAGGCCGGCCCACCAAGGTACACGGGCCGTGATGGCATCGAACAGTCCCAGGCCTTCGCCCATCACCACCACGAACAGGATGGCACCGAACAGGATGCCGAGGGTGGCGAAGAGTTGGCGTTGCAGGGCCTTGGCCTGCAGCACATGGGACGGCTCAGCGTCAGCCGAGGCGGCAACCGGTTGCGGTACGGAGAAGCCCACCTTCTCGATGGTGGCGCGCAGTGCATCAGGAGTCGCCAAGCCGTTGTCGAACTGAATGACCGCCTTCTCTGCATTGAGCAGCACGTCCGCGTTCTGCACGCCTGGCACCTTCATCAGTGCGCGCTGCGCCTTGCGGGCGCAAGCGGCACAGTCCATGCCGGCAACCGGCAACTCAAGCGTTTGAATCATGGCTGCGCGGCGGGAACGTCGAATCCGGCCTCCTCGATGGCGGTGACCAGCGCCTCGCGGGTCACGCGTGCCGGGTCGATTTGAGCCACTACGTTGGCAGACTCAAGAGAGACTTGGACTTCGGAGACACCGGGCAAGGCGCGAACGGCCTTGTCAACGCTGCGCACGCATCCACCGCAGTCCATGCCGCTAACCGGCAGCGTGAGGGTTTGGAGGTTCTGGCTTGGAGACATGGTGGTCCTTGATAGGTGGATGGATTCAGAGCCAACGGCGGACGCTGGCGGTGTAGGAGTCGAAGTCGGCGCCGAAGCGTGCACGCAAGGCTGTCTCTTCGGGCTTGATTTGCAGCTCGTTGAGGTAGAACACAAACACCGGCAGCAAGACAAATGCGGTCAGCTTGCCGAGGTACAGCGCGAGTGCGAGGAGCACCAGCAGGAAGCCCAGGTACATGGGGTTGCGGGTGTATCGGTAGACGCCGACGACGACCAGTGAGGACGCCGCAGCGGGCGTGCGGGGGTCGACCGTCGTGTGGGACTGGCGGAAAACGACCACGCCTGCGAGGCAAATGGCCAGACCAATGCCCGCGATGGCGGCTGAAAGCGCTTCCTGGCCTTGGCTCAGTCTCGGCAGGAGCATCCCGGCAGGCAAAGCCCACATGAGCACAGCAATCATCCCCGCCAACGCTAGAGGCGGGACTTTCAGGGCCCAGGCACTGGAGCCTGAAGAGTGGGGTTGATTGCTTGTTGCCATCGTCGCATTCCTGTATGCAACGATGCTAAAACCTGTAGTAGGTACAGGTACAAGCTGTGGGGTTGTCACTTCGGATGAGCGGCGCAGCGACCTTCGGAGCCAACAAGTGTGCGGTTCAACCCTCTTTTCGTGCCATCAGCGGACTCCGCATTCGGCAAGCCGAGCCCGTTGCACAACCGCCGCGTGATCGGTTTGCCGGTATTTGCCATTTGCCACTAATCCTGGGCGGGCGTGTCCTGGAGCAACTCGGCCGCAGTGCAGCGCACACAACGAAGGTGCCGCCGCTGCGGACTCATCATGAGGGGCGATGGTATTTTGAACACATGTTGATTCCAGCCCTCACTGATATCAGCACTCAACTGAACATCGCGCAATAGCATGATGAATCCGGCAACACCGGCCAAGAGCGAAGAGAAAGAGAACGGCACATCGACGGCGCCCTTAGCATCGTCTCGAAGAACCCGACCTGTTGCACAAAGCACGGGCAAGACAGAGCGCAAGGGTTCACCCTGTATGCGCTCGAGAGGTATGCCCTTTTCTGTTGAGACCTTGAGCGCCTCCTGAGCAGTGAGCTCCCGAGATGAGGAAAGCAGTTCGCGAACGACTTCTGGATTCAATCCCGTATGCCTGTGGAACCTTGCCACCTCATCCATTGGGTTGTCGACAGGTTCAGGGTAGGCGCAAAAGAGGCATCCGCGTCCTTGGCCTGGAACATACTGTCCTGCGCCGATGTAGCTCTCGCTCGTCCACATATTGATAGTGCGTTTCGGGCACTTCAATGCAGCCTGTCGACGAGCCTCTTCGGAGTCCAAGCCGGTGACAACGCGCTCGAGGGGTCGCTTGTAACCTTGGTCTCGGCAATAGGTGTTCATATCCTTGCTGTGAGGCGTCACTGTCAGCTGCGCGTGCCCGCGCAAACGCTCCGCGATTGCCTCGACCTTTGACGTCCCCGCGCTCCCCGGTCTCATAAAGGCATAACGCTGACCATTGCCCGACCCGTAGCTGTCGCTGTCGACGAGGTTCAAGTCCCCGGTAACCTTCCTGGGCCATTTCTCCAGCAGCCAGGCCATCCCGTGGGTTACGGCACCAACACCAAACACATGCGTTTCCCCAAAGTCCATGTCCGCGAGCTCGAGACCCCGCGCATTGAACAGTTCTCGCACATCAGTCGACCAGTTGCCCAAGGGCTTTGCTCCGTAACCCGCAAGCTCGCTCTCAAAGCAGATTCGAAAGACTTGCGCTGCGGCAAGACCCGCAGCGAACGCAGGCCCAACGGGGTTCAAGCTATCTCCACATGCGGCGCTTTCACCAAACGCCACGTGCCAGCCATCGGCCCCCACTTGGATGGAGGGCGAAGCTGCTTGGGGCGCGGGCACCCCGATACTCACCACCATGTCATACGGCGGCTCCCAAGCCACACGCAGCCCGTTTGTAGGAGCACCGCCAGAACGCGCGGCCTCTTCGCTGACGCTTAAGGCGACTTCAGCTTGCTCACCGCTGAAGTCAAGGTTGGGCCAGAGCCTCCCTAGCGTGTCCGAGAGCACGGTGGCAAGAAGCATGGCGCTTGGGGGTGTGCTGGCAGAAGGCAACGTGATTGCGATGCGTTTCCCGGACAACATGGCGACCAGTTTGTCACTGCCGAATAGCGCCACCAGGGCTTGGCGATTTTTTTCAGTCGCGCTCATGAGTAAACCAACCTATCCCGCGCTTCGACCGTTGACCACAACCGCCAGTCATCCTCTTCGCGTTCGTAAACATTGGCACCTTCGCCCAGTTGAAGTCCAAAGCGACCGTAGTGCGGAACGATGATGCTCAGGGCTCCGACATGACGGACGACTTCCCATTGACGGTCAAGACGGGACATTCGCACATCAGCACCAGGGTGGGTATGCAGCTGAATAACGCTGCGCCTCCCCGCTTTGAAGTTTTCGAGCTGGATCCGCTGTAGCTCACTGCCAGCGATGTGCACCCATACGCCATCGGCTTCGAATCCAGGCGTCTGTGCAGGCACGATGCAGCCGTCTACTGTCAAGTTCTGGACATGCTGGTTAGCAACGTGTGCGGCAGACCAGATGGCAAAGACCTCGTGCGCACCCACGAGAAATGCCTTCTCCGTCTGGCCTATGACGTCCAGGCTCAGTTTCCACTTTTGAATCTTCATGCTAGTGATACCCCTGGCTTGTTGAGGTCGACCTGAAGTTGGATGACGAGTTGCAGCACACTCAATCTGCCGCTCTCACGAACGGAGGCCCATGAAGTGTCCTGATGGCTGCTGTGGTCGTGATACTCCCTCCAGCCTAGAAAGCAGAACCATGGCCACGGTCGCTGGTCTTCCTTGCTAGCGTGAAAACCAAGGCCGACAGGAATCTGCTGGCGTCCAGACAACATGCGCTCTCCAGACGGCGTTACCCACCAACCGCCCACCGGTCGGTACGGGTAATCCGTACCGTCTACACGAAGCCGGATGGTCCGCCCTTGGGCCGGCCAATCCAGGTCTACGTCTAGATACGGGAACGCGTAGTCGGCAAGGCGAACCCCCACCGATGCATACTGTTCCCGACCAGTGAGCAGCGGCCGTATCGTCATCTCAAAACTGGCTTTGGCCAGCGCGGGATGGACGATGGCCACCGCGCTCATCCGCCGCCGCCGTTTTTCTTGGTAATCGACAGCACATGCCCGTCACGCACACCCGCTGCCTTCAGCGTTGCGTTTACGTCGAGCGGGCTCGTCCCCAGATTGCCGTCGACCATGTCGAACTCATGTGCATTGGGCCGGTCACGCGGGGGCAAGCTCTGGCGAATGGCCCGCAATACGGTCAAAGCTGCAGGGAAGCGCCGCACCTTGGCTTCTCCATCCAAGAGAACGGTGACCTCGTAGACGCGGTCTTCTTCCATGCGAGGCACAGAGATGAAGTCGTCTTGCGGCTGAAGCACCACACGGTCCGTGGGCAGCAGCAACTCGTCGGCCAGACCATCCAGGTCAAGCCAGATGTCTTGCTCTCCACCCCCTGCCCATGTCAAGAGCTCAGCAACAGAGGCCTTGCCTTGCCGCCCGCCGCCGTAAGCGGTCAGAGGCTGTTCGTTAAGCGTTGCACCGATGGGATTGCGCATCACCGGGTTGTCGGGAAGCTGCGGACTTCCATCGCCGACACTGAAACGCTCGCCGCCGCGAAGCACGATGATGTCGGTGGGGTTGATGGCGATATCGACGTCACCGTCGATTTCGAACACCAACTGCTGGGGCGGGACAACGCTCGCCAGGTCGATAAGTTCCTGGCCGCGTTTCGCACCAGGTTGGGTTTCCAGCTTGTCGCCGGCGATGTGGATATCGATTGCCTTCATGGCATTTCCTTTTCAAGATAAGACTTTTTGCTGACGGAGAAAGACTCCGCCACCTTCAAGGCCTTTATCTGGATGGGTTGACGCCTGGGCTGGACTCGATGACACTAGCGGCTACCACACCGGGCTCGTGTTTCACGCGTCCAACTCAGGGGGTCTATCCAACCAGGTTAGACCCCTTGTTTCATTTCAGCTTCTTCATCTTTTTCCTTTCTGGCGCCTAGGCGCCTTTTTTGTGCCGCAACTTTAGCCATTGACCATATTGGCTCTGCTCGACAGCGTCAACCACATGGATGCTATCCAAAACCGCGTATTTAGTCAAAGCATGTTGTTTTTGCAAACTCAAGAGTCATCATTGTTGACTTTGTCACGCAACTTGCGGCACAAATGTCAAAGATGTTGACATTCTGGTGCGGTGCACATAGAATTTTTTTAACTTTCGGAGAAGCAGCACGTGATTGACGAGACGCGCCTCTACCGGCTGGTTGGCGAACGCCTACGCAAGCTGCGTGAGGATTTCGAAATGCCCGAAGGGCGCATGACCCAAGCAGGTCTTGCTGCGCTAGTAAATTTGGAGCGAACATCCATCACCAATATTGAGAAAGGTGTGCAGAAGGTGAGTCTGCACGCCCTCTACGGGATCTGTGACGCGCTCCAAGCCAATGTTGCCGATGTCCTTCCGTCTCCCTCAGAGGTGGAGCGCGAGAAGGCTCTTCCTGAACGTACCGCGTTGGAGTACGGGGGACGGACGTATACCGCTCCCCCAAAAGCCCTTCAAAGAATTTCAGCCATCCTAGACTTGGACGACGATGACACGCAACCGTAACCCGGCACAGATAGAACGCTTGGCCCAAGATGTACTTCGGCAGGCCGGCGCGTTAACAATACCGACGGATGTCGACAAGGTCGTAGAAAGTTTGAGGGTGCGTGTGCACGAAGAGGACATGGAATCAGATGTCTCTGGAGTGCTCATCATCAAGGGGGACCAGCGGCATGTCCTGGTGAACAAGGAACATCCATCCAATCGCAAGCGGTTCACGGTTGCTCATGAGCTCGGTCATTTGGTGCTCCACGACGATGAAGCCGAACGAGATGAGAGTGGCAATCGGATGTTCATCGACCGGCAGATTCGGGTCTATCAACGAGTTGGCGAGCCAAGCTCTGCGGTCTACAAGCAAGAAGGCTCAATGACTGATGTCTGGCAAGAAAGAGAAGCCAATGCGTTTGCAGCTTGCCTTCTGATGCCCGCACATCACGTCACACGCGCCGCGCTCGAGAGAGATTTGTTCGACGAGCTTTCGGTCGCGTCGCTCGCCAAGAGCTTTGGGGTGAGCGAGCAAGCGATGTCTATCCGGCTCCAGCAGCTCAAATTGGTTTCTCCCGACCTGGGCTCATCGGACGACGACGCATCAGGTGCGTAGGCGTGTTTGACTGCACGCTGCAGTAATTTGGAACTGCAGGTGTCATTCACACTCGCAGGACCGCTTCTTTGAAGACTCCAAGAATGGGGTTCACGCCCTCATCTTTGCCCAGGTAGTGGTTTTTGCGTGCAAAGCGAACTCGCGCTTCGTGGCTCCAATCTTCCCTTTACGCGTCCAGGTGTCACCTGAAGGAAGCTTGTAGGTCACGCCGACTTCGGGTGCATTGCCTTCGCAGTCCAAATCGGCGCGCTCCTTTTTGGATGTGCGTCGCGAGCCTCCAACGAGGTCAGCCAGCGTGTCCTCCATTTCAGAACTACGCATCATCTTCAGCAGGTGAATGACAGCGTCCTTCTTGGTTCGACCCATGTGCTTCAGCTTGTCTGAGAGAAAGCTCATGGTGCTCTCAAACTCTCTGGTGCTTTGCTCTTCAGCCTGCCGTATCAACGAGGCAGCCATTTCGCGCAGCTCCGCTGCACTCATGTTGGATGTGTCAGTCTTCATGGTTAGATTCACTATAGCAAACGACTTCCTGTCGGCCTCCGTGCCTTGAGCTTAAGTGCAGTCCCAAGTTCGCACCCGAGGCATTCTCACGTTGTATCAACGATTTTGAGAATTCTCAAATTCATTGATACAACGTGAGCAGATTTCGCAAGTCGCTCCCTTGGCACCAGGGTTGGGCCAATCTGGAAGTCTCCTTCTGGTGCTGCGACCGCAAGGCGTCAGATGTGACTGCTAGAAGCTGGCTAGTCGTGGCGACATCAGGCTCACTTGATGCTTAAGAGCCACCCTGGCTTCCATCAATGACCCCACGAACAGTCGCCGAGCCACTCAAGCGGCTAAATGGGGGCACTGGCCCGAAGATTTCGGGATGCGCTTGATGTGCAAGCTCAATGTCCGCATAAGTCGGGTAGTGACGCAGCAGGGCGGCGGCTTCATCTCGCAGCGAGACGGGTACCTGTGCCGAATCCTTGGAACTGGCCAGTCGTTGCAGCATCTCTCTCGTGAGCAACAAGGCGCGGGTTCTCTCAAAGGGTACTGTCATCGCTCACTTCCGAAGTGTGCCCATCTCGTCTGCGCACGGCGCATAGCTCAGGCAGGTGGTGGGGGCGAAATGGCGGCGGTATGTGCACGCGGCGCCTCGTTCATGACACTTTCCGTCCCGCCCACTCGATTGGAGATGACGGTGTTGTCATTTGCGTCCGAGCAAGCGACGCACGCGCGAGTGAGATGACATCTCTCCTCTCGGAGGTGCGATTGGTGCGCTTCCAATCGGCTCGCCTTGGGCAGGGGCGAACTCGGTTGGAATTCGAGCGACAACCCACAGCACTTCGGCATCTGAGAGTCCCCATTGGACCTTCTTGCGCTTTACTGCAGCGACGACTTGCGCTCTTGTGACTGTTTTCCCCCCGGCCGCAGCTTCCCGCTGTTTGCGGGCAAAGTAGTCTTCAAGCTGATTCAGAAGGTCGAGGCACGCCGCCTGACGGATGGTGTCGACCGGGCTGTTTTCGACGTAGACGCCCCCTATCAAGCTCGTCAGGACTTTGGGCGACGTACCAGCCATCGACGCGAGCGGCTTTGGATGCTCAGGGTTGGCGGGCGGCTTTTTCATGGCGGTGTAGTTGGGCTTCAAAGACCATCAAAGGCACGCAACAGGCTTCGAGGCGAGACCATTACGAAATGGGAAAGACCTTGCGCACTACATCCAGCAGCGGTGCCCCATGGGAAATGCTCCCGCCAGCGACCTGCACCATCAGCCCTGACTCAAATCGATACAGCAGGCGGTCTCTAGTGCCCACCTGACTGACTTCCACCACCTTTTGGAAAGTGTGGCCTGAACCAAATATCGACGGCTCTCGTATGTACGCGTAGATGTGAGCCCACTCACTGGCGGTTCGGGCGTAAATGTCGCGCGCTACCCAGAAGTCCGTTGCGATTTGTCGCTTGACCTCGAAACGAGTTCCCTCGGCGTTCGTGGATACCGCGCACTCCACCATGAAGAAGACATCGCCTGGCACCTCGACGGTCGACCAGTAGCGCGAACCACGAACAGGGCGCTCAGGCTCACGCGAGTCTCGCTCCCTCGTCCGTAGCACCTGGTTCGTTACAGCGTCCATCAATGAGTGTTCATTTTAAAGAATATGAACATTATAGGGTTCAAAAAACGAAAAATGAACACTTCTCGTGATTGGAGGGTTCAAAGGTAAATTCCAGCGCTAACGGACACGCCTTTGAGTCGAGTAAGGCGTGCGTTGCCTAAAGGAAGCTCGTTCGAACATGGAGTTGGCTAAAGCGCTTGGTGTCGCCGTCGAGGAGCGTCGTCTGACCCTTGATATCAGCCAAGGCGACCTAGCCACGGCTACAGGTCTTCACAGGAACTTTGTAGGCCGCGTAGAGCGAGGCGAGGTGACTGTCTCCGTTGACACCTTAGGCAAGTTGGCGAACGCCTTGATGTGCCCTGTGGACCATCTATGGGCGGCTGCAGAGCGCATCAGCAAAGCAGCTGGTGACGCTCCCACTTCACAGCGTCCGGGCTGAGTCTCTGCCCGTCGTACGAGCCAGAGTTTGAGGCCGCTTGCAGCTCACTGAGCTCCCCGTGCACACTGGTTCGAAGAGGTGCTATGGACGCAGCTGAAAAACTGGCGCATGAGTTTCTAGTCGAAGAAGGGCGCAGTTCGATTTGCTATGAGCCCAACGGCACCTCCACCTATCCCGACTTCAGCGTTGAAGGAAACGTAGCAGTCGAAGTACGCCGACTCGACCAGCATCACTTGAATGATGGCGTGGCCGAGGACCTGCAGGATGCCGCATACCGCGTGCGGCACAGGATGGAGAAGCTCTGCGAGGAGCTCGGCGAAGGTGATGGAACAAGCTGGTTTGTCTGCTACCGCTTCTCACGCCCTGTGCCGCCATGGAAAGTCCTGATTCCAAAACTCAAGGCGGCAATGCTCGACTTCAAGGCGTTGAATTTCAAAACGAATCGCTTGCTCTACGAGGACTCGCACTTTGAGCTTGAAGTCATTGCCGCGTCAGACCGACTGGCGTCATTCTTCCGTCTTGGAGGCATGCTCGACAAGCAGTCGGGAGGCTTCGTCGTCGCTGAGTTCATTCAAAACATCGAGCGCTGCGCCGTAGAGAAAGCAAAGAAGAGGGCTCGGTGCCCCGTTGACTACATGGAGAGCTGGCTGGTTTTGGTGAACACCACGGGAATGAAGCTCGACGCACGTGACAAAGCGCAGCTGATGGAGAACATCAAGCGGCCTGCGCAATGGGATAGGGTTGTCATCATGCGGGCTATGGCCACCGATGAGAAATGGTTCGAGCTTTAGCCACGAGCGAGTCTAGCAATGCAGGTCTATCACTTCACCTCGGCCGTCCACGCGCTCTCCAACATAGAGAAGCGCAGAGTGAAGATTGCAG
Source organism: Hydrogenophaga sp. FG152 (assembly GCF_057809615.1). Lineage (NCBI taxonomy): Bacteria > Pseudomonadati > Pseudomonadota > Betaproteobacteria > Burkholderiales > Comamonadaceae > Hydrogenophaga > Hydrogenophaga sp. FG152. Next base: position 184,720 of record NZ_JBMDKH010000007.1, read on the forward strand.
AGCTTTCCAAGCTCAACGACCCTTTTGAGTGGGCAGCTCCGGCTCTTCATAGTAAGGAAGACCGTTGGGCCATGAGAGCCACCAAAGAGGCAATGGGGCAGAAGGTCGGCATTGTTTGCTTCAGCGCAAACTGGAGAAATCCGGTGCAATGGAGCCACTACGCGGAGCATCATCGAGGAATCTGCCTGGGCTTCGAAGTGGCAGACGAGCATCTAACGCCCATCACCTACCAAGCAGATAGGCCCGAAATCAAAAGTCTCGCGGCGATGCGACGCGCTGGCAACCTCTCTGAAGACTGGCTGCAAAGAATGATTTGCATCAAGTTTGAGCACTGGGCGTACGAAGAAGAACATCGAGTGTTTGTGCAGCTTGACCAGGCGACCAAGGATGGGGGTATGTACTTCAAGAAGTTTGACCAAGACATGAGGCTGAACAAGGTCATCGTGGGTCCAGCGTCACCTGTCACTCGAGCTCAACTAAGTGAAGCGTTGGGGTCGCTTAGTCAGGAAGTGGAAGCAATGAAGGCTCGACTCGCCTTCAAGACCTTCGAGGTTTGCCAACAGCTGAATGTGAAGCAGTGGAGCTAGGGCTGTCGCGCACTGGAAAGAATAGCCGCCGGGAGCCTACGCCGGCGGACCGCAACCACTTGATTCCCTGGCCCAGACCTTCAGAATGTGCCAATTAGCACCATAGGGAGCGCCGAGACAATTAGGAGGAGTTCACGTGAACGGCCCCATCGACTATGACAAGCTCCCTGCAGATGTCCTCAACATGCTTGAGCAGTACCGAAGGACCTTGAATCAAATGCGTGTGCTCGACGCCCGGGCACCGCAGTACGAGGACTTTGCCAGGCGCTCAAGGAGGCTTGCCAGTGGCCTTGAACTCCGTGGAGTGCACACTAATGCGCTCTTGCACGACCGACATTGGGCACAAGTAGTGGTGCCAGGCTCGACAGTGGAACCATGACCTTGGAGGTCGCGAGTCCTGTGCTCTGACCATTGCCCATACGACGCGGCATTGCGCCAGGAAAAGGTTGTGGTCCAGCACCTCTACGGGTAGTTGGCGGAGGCTCGTAAGAGTGGTTTGGCAAGCAAACTGGCGGATTGTCTGGCGGATGTACCCAGGGGGTTTCAATGCCTTTAAGTCATTGATTTTGCGCAAACTTTACTGCTTCCACGCCGTGGACGATGACGTGCTTGGCACGAGTTTTGGCGGATTGTTTGGCGGATGTGGATGAAGTGCGTGGCGAAGGCCAAGGACCTTGCCAGAGATGCAGCAGCGGACTGCTCTCCCTCCTGCGCTCGTTGAGTGACTCAGTCTCGGCACGAAGGTCGACTTGAGCGGTGAGCCTTGAGCCAGGACTAGCTGGCCAGCAGCCAAGCGACCGACCTATACGGCATATTGCATTGAATTGTGAGACAGCTGGGCGGAGTTAAGTCGTGTTTTGAGACGCGCATGCAGCTTGGGTGTTGCCGCTTAGTTTTTTGAGGCAGGTCAGGCCCAAATGCCTCTAGCCCGCGAGCTTCCACTTGAGCTACGACCGTACAGCGTGAGAAATCTGAATACTAGAAAATTGGCTAGTTGACCTAGCTTGTAAGGCGATGCAGGCTCGGCGGGAAATGCAGCGTCGAAGTCAACCTGTATCGTCCCAACCAGTTTCCATGTCAAACAGCAAAACCGCCTCGCCACGAACTGTTTCGTCCCGCCCGTTGCTGTTCTTGGACCTTGATGACGTGCTATGCCTTAACGCACCGTACGGAGGCTATGACGTCATTGTTGAGCCTCACCCGGAGGACCTCTGGGAAAAGTTGTTCACGCAAGGTGCCGTCGATACCTTGCTGGCAGCTATTGAAGAACATCGACCGCGCGTGGTGCTCACGACAAGCTGGCTTCGGATGCTAGATAGGTCAGGCTTTGAGAAAGTCTTTCAAGCAACTGGGCTTCGACAACTATCCGAGTGCTTCCACGAGCACTGGGACGCTCCCCAGAACAGGGGGGAAACGCGGCTGGGCGCTATCGAGCGCTGGCTGTTGAACCATCATAGAGACGAGCCATTCGTGGTCTTGGACGACACGTTGTCAGGGACGGGATTGGCGGGCTCGCGAATCGACCTCATGGGATGCCTTGTTTTGTGCGACGTCAACGTCGGGTTGCACACAGGTCACGTAGAGGCCATCCGTCGGGCTCTACAAGGACGCTGGATATCCCGACGGTCTTCATCACGCTAGCTCCATCGCTGCCTTGATGCAGCAAAGCAGCGAGTTGACAAGGAGCTGTCAACCTACACCCCCAATTTCGGTCAAGTCAGTCGTCAGAGGTGCTCTTGACTTCGGCATCACTGGCCTAGCCCAAACCTAGCAGTCACGCCTAGAAAAGCTGGCAATCGCCGACCGTAGATTTAACCCGCAGCTATGGCGCATTTGAGAAGACCAGATTTTTGAGTATTGCCCTGTGGACTTGGATGTTTGTTCAAGACCGCCGACAAAAGCAAAGCCTTTCAGCATTGCGATTGACGAAAGGCTAAACCCAATTCGCTGAACCGCTGCACGGGAGGTTTGAACCGTGCGACTTCGCATGACCGACCCGTGCGGAGTCGGTTTTGCGACAGTCAGTTTCTGCACCTCTGCGGGTGCTTGAGTTCTTTGCAGGCGTAGGTGGTTTCCGTGGTGGTCTTGAAGGCTTTCCTGGCCTTGACGAGGCAGGGTCTGGGCAGCGGCAGTTTCAAGTAGTCTGGTCGAATCAGTTCGAGCCATCCACAAAACGACAACACGCGTCAGAGGTGTACGCCGCCCGTTGGGGTTCTGAGGGTCACCTCAATGAGGACATCAACCACGTATTAGCAAGCTCTGAGAAGTTCTCGCAACTCCTTGCCACCAATGCAGACGTGCTAGTCGGCGGCTTTCCCTGTCAAGACTATTCCGTGGCGAAATCTGCCAGTGCGACCGCCGGAATCGAGGGCAAGAAAGGGGTTCTTTGGTGGTCAATCCACGAGACGCTACGGCGGCACTTGGAGGCTGGACAGCCCATCAAGCATGTCATCCTGGAGAACGTAGACCGTCTGCTTAAAAGTCCCACGGCATGCCGTGGTCGGGACTTCGCCATCATCCTGGCTTCGCTTGGCCAATTGGGCTATGCCGTCGAGTGGCAGGTCGTCAACGCCGCTGACTACGGCTTTCCACAGCGTCGGCGACGGGTTTTCATCGTGGCGCATCACTACAGCACGGGCGCATACAGGACCATCGCCGACGCCAACGTCGGCAGCTCAACGTTTCTGTTGAGTGACCACATACCTTGGGACTTTGCCGAAAGCGTGCTTAAGGCTGCTCTACCGTGGGAGACGAAAAGCGCCTTGACCGCTTTTAGCCTGCCTGCTGACCCCCTTGAGGCCCAGGGTAGCTACACCAGTCTCGCTAACGGCGACACGCGATTCTTGACATCAGGCGTTTACATCAACGGCGAGGTAGCGACTTTGGAGACGAGTGCTCGGGTACCGGATGCCGCCAATGGTCAAGGCGCGTTCCCAGTTCGCACTCTGGGTGATGTGGTGAAGGCAACAGGCGAAAAAAGCATTCCTGCTGAGTACTTCATTTCGCCTGAGGAGATTTCCAAGTGGTCCTTTCTCAAAGGCGGGAAGTCTCTAAAGCGCACTTCGCGCACAGGCCATGAATACATCTACTCCGAGGGTGCCATGTCCTTCCCGGACCCGCTGGACAGGCCGGCGCGGACCATCATCACTGCGGAAGGCGGCAGCGCCGCGTCACGATTCAAGCACGTAGTTCAGGCAAACGATGGCCGACTCCGTCGCCTTCTGCCCGAAGAGCTCGAAACACTCAACGGATTCCCGCGAGGCTTCACCGCTCTTGATGGCGTTTCAGACACCAAGCGCGCGTTCTTTATGGGCAACGCTTTGGTCACCGGCATCGTGAAGCGGATTGGCGATGCTCTGGCGGCAGCCGTGCATTGACCAGCCGAGCATCTCGTGAAATTTAAAAGCTGTTTGCTACAAGTAGTTCATGGCCCTTGTAGCGGCCAGTCATGTAAGGAAAACGATAGTGAAGACCAAATCTCTGAGAAAAGAACACCTTGCTCCTGATGAGCGATTTATCAGTAGGGTTAGCCTGCTAAACCCTTTAGAGCTTGATGATGAGACTCGTAGCGGGCTGACCACTGCGCCTCATCTACCCATCTTGGATATTCCTATCTTCGAGCCCGTGACTCAACCGGGGTTTCGCATCGGCCTCATGGCCATCGACGGTTGCGACGTTCTGTTCTTCGACGTGCAGATGGGCAGGAACTACTACTGCAACGTCGCCAATCCAGGTGACCCAGAGGTCTACAACGCGATGATGGCCTGGCATAAGGCCGGCTTCATGCGCGCGAGACTGAAGGGTTCAGACGGTTTCAATCAGATTGGACGTGACCCCTTCGAGATGAACCCGGTGCTGGAGAAAGCGTATCGCGACAGCTCAGCCAAGGAGGGTCATCTGCTCGACTTCCAGGAGCGTTTTCATACGTTGCTGGAGCACGGAGCTCTGGAAGCGGTGGTGGGAGCTCGAACGAGGCAAACCTTCGCAAACATCAGCGTAGGGTTTTTGCAGACCAAGCACACGGACCCTGCGATGCCCGAAGTTGCTCTGAATCATCACATCACCTAACGCAACCTGCGGCCTCGCCGAGGCCGCAATAGATTCATACCACAGGGAGGCCATAGCCTCCCCTTTTCATTTCAACCACTTCTACGGACGGTTGCGGGACTCGACATCTCCCAAGAACAGCAAGTCTAAAACGTGTAGCTGTACAGAGATGCTGGGCAACTGGCAACACCTCAACAAATCTGAGCTTCACGACAATGACTTCGCCTTCCCCTCACACTCCTACAGAACGCAACGTCCCAATCAAGTTTCCAGCGAGCAGCATCCCGGGTCTTGCACGAGTCCGGACACTTACCCGTCGCGCATTCACCAAACAATGGCCCACTCGGCATCTCGCTCTCTGCCCACCAGCTCACGGCGCAGTTGCCCCTATGGAAATGCTGCAGTCTCCGGATTTGTTTGAGGACACAGCGCGGTCCGCACTGGTGGTTTTCCTTCCGAACGACTTCGAGCCGCACCTTGAGCATCTTGTTCTTCAGCCTCCGCAATTGCGCGTTCACGAACTGGTAGGACTTCGAACTTGCGAGGTGTACTTGTCGGTGTCAGCCCTAGCTGCCAGCGGAAAACTTCCCAAGACGTTTTGGATTCGTGCGCCTGACCTCCTAGCGAATCATTTGAACAAATCGCTGGGAGGAAGAAATCTTCGCGTCCCCGTTCTCCTGGTATCAGGACTGCAAGCAGCCGTTTGTCACTGGACCTTCGATTCGGTCTTTATGGAACAGATTCAAGTTGCCATCCGCAACTGCGTGTCTTGGCAATCCCAGGCGAGCGTGACGCAGAAGGAGCGCGCGCTTGAGGTTGCAGAAAAGTATGGTGAACGACCTTGGCTATTCATGCGCTATGACGTCACGAATCTCACGAGACGGTATGCGGTGAACTGGGCTCCAGTCTGCACCCTTAGGGATGAAGGAGCGGTCGAGTATCAGCTTGGCTGAGGCTCACCACCGAAGGGGGCGGAGTTCGTTGTACTGAGCTACGCGGTCTCTGGTGAACAAACGTTTGGCCTGTTTATCGAGGGCATAAAGCCCGCCGTGACACGGCAGCGTTAATTACCCACAGGATAGGAACAGTTTTTTCACAGGTTATCCACAAAATCCGTACCCCCGCGCCCCCAAGGCGGACTCCCTGACGCGCCCGCTTTGCGGGCTTGCCCTACCAATCGTCTTTGAAAACTGCATGAAGAAAGCCCTGTGAGTCAGTTGGCTTGGAAACCCTCGAACTGACAACCAAGTGTGCGTAAGAGCAAACTGCCGGAATTCCCGCGCTCGGCGCTGGAGGCCCTGCGCGAGCCGCTGGAGAGCGGCCACATCCGCATCTCGCGCGCGGCCATGCAGAGCGAATTCCCGGCGCGCTTCCAGCTCATCGGCGCGATGAACCCCTGCCCTTGCGGTTTTCTGGGCCACCCCACGCGCGCCTGCCGCGACACACCCGACCAGATCGCGCGCTACCAGGGCAAGCTCAGCGGCCCGCTGCTCGACCGCATCGACCTGCATGTGGAGGTGCCCGCGCTGGCGCCGGACGACCTGCTGCACGGCGCGGCCGGCGAGCCCAGTGCCGCCGTGCGCGAGCGCGTGCACTTCGCGCGCCAGCGCGCCCAGACCCGCCAGGGCAGCACCAACCAGACCCTGGCCGGGCAGGCGCTGGACGCGCACGTGAACGCCGAACCGGCCGCGCTGAAGTTCCTGCACACCGCCGCCGCGCGCCTGGGCTGGAGCGCGCGCAGCACACACCGCGCCCTGCGCGTGGCGCGCACCATCGCCGACCTGTCGGGCGCGGACGCGGTGGGCACCGCGCACGTGGCGGAGGCGGTGCAGTACCGGCGGGTGCTCAAGAGCGCCGGCTGACCGCGTCGCCCGGCACCGACGCGTTTCGGCGCGCGGCCCGTTCCAGCCGCGCCCGCAACGCGAGGTCGTCCGACGGCATGGCCTCGAGGCAGTAGCGCCACTGCGCCTCCGGCACCGGCGCACCGGACTCCATGGCATCGCACAGGCGCAACACCGCCAGCCTTCGATGGCGAAAGCGGATGCTGCGCTCCAGCAGCGCCATCAGGGCCTCCTGCGCGCGCTGTGGACTCGCCCCGGCGCACGCGGCCTGTTGCTTCATGGCCCGCACGGCCGCTCTGCTTCTGCTCATGCCGGCATTGTGGTTCCGCGTGCGCGTTTCAGGTGATCGCTCGAAGCGATCGCTATAGCGCCGCGCTGACTTGTTGCGGGCGGGGGGTCTTCCTACGATCCGCCCCACTCAACCAGCGCCTTTTTGCACATCACCATGAAAACCCAAGTCGCCATCGTCGGGGCAGGCCCGGCGGGCATGCTGCTTTCGGAAATCCTTCACCACCACGGCATCGACAGCGTCGTCGTGGAACGCCAGAGCCGCGACTACGTCCAGGCGCGCATCCGCGCCGGCGTGCTGGAGCAGACCACCGTGGACATGCTGCGCCAGTACGGCCTCTCGGCGCGCATGGACCAGGAAGGCCATGAGCACGACGGCATGAAGATCGTGTGGGCCGGTCGCAGCGAGTTCTTCATCGACGTGCACAAGCACGTGGGCAAGCGCTTCGTCGCCTACGGCCAGACCAGCATCCAGGAAGACCTGTTCGAAGCGGCCGACCGGCGCAACGCCCACGTGATCTTCAACGCGGCCCAGGTCGCGCTGCACGGTGTCGACACCGATGCGCCCAGCGTCAGCCTGGAGCTCGATGGCCGCCGCGTCACCGTCGAGTGCGACTACATCGCCGGCTGCGATGGTTTCCATGGCGTGTCCCGCCGCGCGATCCCGGCCGACGTGCTGAAGGAGTTCGAGAAGGTCTACCCGTTCGGCTGGCTGGGCATCCTCACGCCGCAACCACCCTTGCCGGACATCGTGTACGCCAACCACCCGCGCGGTTTCGCGCTCGCGTCCATGCGCAGCCCGACGCTGAGCCGCTACTACATCCAGGTGCCGCTGGACACCCACATCGAGGACTGGCCGGACGCGCGCTTCTGGTCCGAGCTCAAGGCGCGTTTTCCGGCCCGCATGGCCGCCTCGATCGTGGAGGGGCCTTCGATCGAGAAGTCCATCGCGCCGCTGCGCAGCTACGTGGCCGAACCCATGAGCTACGGGCGGCTCTTCCTCGCCGGCGACGCGGCGCACATCGTGCCGCCCACGGGCGCCAAGGGCCTCAACCTCGCCTTCTCGGACGTGCACTACCTGAGCCGCGCGCTCGATCACCGCTACCGCACGGGCAGCGCGGACCTGCTGGCCAGCTACAGCGAGACGGCGCTGCGGCGCGTGTGGCACTCCGTGCGCACGTCCTGGTACCTGACCAACCTGCTGCACCGCTTCCCCTCATCGACCGCCTTCGACCAGCGCGCGCAGGAGTATGAGCTGGACTTCCTGAAGTCCTCTCCCAGCGCGCAAGTGGCCCTCGCCGAACAGTACGCCGGCCTAGCTTTGGAAAACACCTGATGACACCCCAGACACGCGACTACCACGACATCCCGGGCACCTACGTGTTCGACGGCACCCACCAGCGCATGGGCTACGGGCTCAACATGTTCTGCAAATCGCTGGACATCGCGGACCAGCGCGACGCCTTCCGCGCCGACCCGCAGGGCTGCCTGGCCCGCTACCCGATGACGCAGGCCCAGCGCGAGGCCGTGCTCCAGCGCGACTGGCTGGCCCTGCTGCGCCTGGGCGGCAACATCTACTACACCTTCAAGCTGGCCATCTTCGACGGCCTGAGCATGCAGCACGTCGGGGCCGCCATGTCGGCCACGCCGACGACGGTCGAGGACTTCCGGCGAATGATGGTGGGCGGCGGCCGCGCGGTCGCGGGCCTTCGCAGCCGGCAACAGAACCGGGAGGCGGCCCATGGCTAAGGTGATTGGCGGCGTGGGCACCTCGCACGTGCCGGCGATCGGCGCCGCGGTCGATGGCGGCAGGACGCAGGAGCCGTACTGGAAGCCGGTGTTCGACGGCATGCAGGCGGCCAAGGACTGGATCGCGCGCACCAAGCCGGACGTCTGCATCGTCGTCTACAACGACCACGCGTCCTGCTTTTCCCTGGCGCTCACGCCCACGTTCGCGCTGGGGGTGGCCGAGCGCTACCAGCCGCACGACGAGGGCTACGGCCCCCGTCCGGTGCCGGTGGTCCAGGGTGCGCCCGAACTGTCCTGGCACCTGGCCGAATCGCTGATCCTGGACGAATTCGACATCACGGTCGTTGCCGAGATGACGGTGGACCATGGCCTGACGGTACCGCTCTCCGTGCTGTTCGGCCAGCCGACGTCCTGGCCCTGCCAGGTGATCCCGCTGTGCGTGAACGTCATCCAGTACCCGCCCCCCACGGGCCGGCGCTGCCTGAAGCTGGGCCAGGCGATCCGCAAAGCCATCGAGGCCTACCCCGCCGACGTGCGGGTGGCCGTGATCGGCACCGGCGGCCTCTCGCACCAGTTGCAGGGCGAGCGGGCCGGCCTGATCAACGCCGAATTCGACAACGCCTGGCTCGACGATTTTGTCGCCGCGCCCGAGCAGGTCGCTCAGAAGGACCACCTCGAACTCCTGCGCGAAGCCGGCTCGGAAGGGCTGGAGTGCGTGATGTGGCTCGTCATGCGCGGGGCCCTTCAAGCCGAGGTCGACGTGGTGCACCGCTTCTATCACGTCCCCGCGTCGAACACGGCCTACGGACTGCTCGTGCTCGAGGACGTGGACCCCCCGCTTCACACCACCGCCTGACGATCCGGCAACGCATCGGATCGCGCCCCCTCACCCCACCAGGAGACCACATGACAACGACATCCCCACGGCCACACCGCTCTCGACTCTCGACCTGGATCGGCCGCCTGGCGGTCTGCGCCGCGCTGCTCCCGGGCGCCCATTCCGCCAGCGCCAACACGCCCGCCGACTGGCCGGGCAAACCGATCCGCCTGATCGTCGGCTTTCCGCCCGGCAGTTCCCCGGATGTGATCGCGCGGGCCCTGGTGCCGGGGCTGACGGAGGCGCTGCGCCAACCCGTGGTGGTGGAGAACAAGTCGGGCGTGACCGGCATGATCGCCGCCGAGGCCGTCGCGCGCGCGCCCAACGACGGCTACACCTTCCTGGTGACCTCCGGCAGCGCGATGTCGATCTCCGTGCACACCCTGCCGCGCCTGCCGATCCAGCCGGACAAGGACCTGATGCCGGTGGCCGCGGCGGCCCGGATCGAACTGTTCCTGGTGTCGGATGCGCGCCTGGGCTTCAACGATTTCCAGGGCTTTCTGGCCTACGCCAAGGCCCACCCCGGCAAGCTGTCCTATGCGACCCCGGGCAATGGCAGCGCGCCGCACGTGGCGGCCGAGATGCTCAAGGAGCAGGCCGGCATCCGGGCCGAGCACGTGCCCTACCGGGGCTCGTCGCCCGCGCTGCAGGACCTGCTGGGCGGTGTCGTGCAGTTCGCCTTCGACCCCGGCATCGCGCTCGAACACATCCGCGCGGGCCGGCTTCACCTGCTGGCGGTCGGCACCACCAAACGCTCACCGCTGTTCCCGGCCACGCCCACCATCCAGGAGCAGGGCCTGGCGGGCTTCGACGCGGGCACCACGCACGGCGTCTACGCCCCCGCCGGCACCTCCGCGGCGATCGTGGCCCGGATGAACGCCGAGATCAACAAGCTGCTGGCCTCGGCCGCGGTGGCGCAACAGATCCGCGCCCTGGGCGCGGAAGCCACGCCCATGAGCCCCGCGGACTTCGGGGCGCAGATCCGGCGCGACAGCGAGCGCTACGGCGCCATCGTCAAAGCCCGCGGCATCAAAGAGTAAACGCCATGCGCCTCTTCTCCCACGACGAACGGCCCGTGCACCTGGGCGCCTACCCCAGCGAACGGCTCAGCCGCCGGGCCGCCGCGCCCGACCTGGACCGCATTCGCGAGACCGGCGTGCTGCGCCCGCCCCGCGAACCCGGGCCCCGTTCCACGCTCGCGTCCTCCATCAGCCGCTTCATGTGCGCGCTCGACCAGGTGCGCGAAGGCGACCGCAACCCGGCCGAGGCGGAGATCCCGTCGAGCCCCCGCGAGCGGGCCGAACACCTCAAGTCCGCCGCCTACTTTCTGGACACCTCGATCGCGGGCGTGTGCCGTCTGGGCGCGGGCGATCTGCTGGCGCAACCGGTGGAACACCCGGACTTCCGCACCGCGACCTACGAGCAATCGGAAACCAAGCTGCGGCTGCGTTTCAACCCCAACGCCGTGCTGCGCCAGATGAAGCGTTCGATGGCCTTGTGCGAGTCGGGCATCGAGCGGCACACGCACGCGCTGGTCCTGATGGTGGAGCACCCTCGCGACCCTTCGAAGGAAGAACCTGGTTCGGACTGGATCGTCGGCATGCAGGCCTGGCGCGCCGCGCTGCGCGCGGCCGAGACGGCGGCGGTCCTGGCCAACTACCTGCGCATCCTCGGCTACGAGGCGCGCAGCCACACCGCCACCACCACCAACGTGAACCTCCTGCGCCTGGCGGTGTCCAGCGGGCTGGCGCGGCTGGAAGGCGACACCGTCGTCAACCCCTTCATCGGCGACCGTTTCGGCCTGGCCGTGGTCACCACGAACCTGGCGCTCGAGCCCGACCAGGCCCTGGCGCCACCGTCGCTTGCCGAACGCTTCCACGCCCAGGGCCCGAGCTGGTGGATCGGCTCGGCGAGCCCGAAGAACGCCTCCAACGCGATCGACTTCCAGGGCCGCCACTACCGCGACAGCCGCTACCCGGTCGAGACGCTCAAGCGGGTCGACGAGACCACCACCTACATCGACGAAGCCCGCATTCCGCGCGTGCCCAAGAGCAGCGAGTTCTTCCTGCGGGCCGCGTTCGGCGACCTGGGCAAGACCACGCAGGACATGTCCAAGGACGGTTATTCGGTCGCCAAGGCGCCCCTGGCCGCGGCGCTGCGCCTGGCGCTGAACGTGTACTCGGTGCTGCAGCGGGGCGAGCCCGCGGCCGAGCAGGCCCCCTACAACGATCCGGCGCACAACGCGGACCTGGTGAAGGCGACGCTGCATTTCCTCGGCGCCGACCTGGCCGGCCTTTCCCGCGCGCCGGCGTGGGTCTGGTACTCGCACCGGCAGGACGGCACCGAAATGCCGGTGGCCCACCCCTTCGCGGCCACCGTGATGATCGACCAGGGCTACGAAACCATGGAAGGCGCCTCGGGCGACGACTGGATCTCCAGCGCCCAATCGATGCGCACCTACATGCGCGCGGGCCTGGTGTGCGGGGTCCTCGGTGACCACCTGCGCAACCTCGGCTTCAGCGCCACGGCCCATTCGGCGGCCGACAGCGACGTCATCCAGACCCCGCTGGTGCTGCTGGCCGGCCTGGGCGAGGTCAGCCGGATCGGCGAGACGATCCTCAACCCGTTCCTGGGTCCGCGCAGCAAGACCGGCGTCATGACCACGGACTTTCCGGTCCAGCCCGACAAACCCATCGACTTCGGCCTGCAGAACTTCTGCGACTCCTGCAACAAGTGCGCGCGCGAGTGCCCATCGGGCGCGATCTCGGCGGGTCCGAAGGTGATGTTCAACGGCTACGAGATCTGGAAAGCCGATGTCGAGAAATGCACGCGCTACCGGATGACCAACCTGGGCGGCGCCATGTGCGGCCGCTGCATGAAGGCCTGCCCCTGGAACCTGCCCGGGCTGGTGCAGGAGAAGCCCTTCCGGTGGGCGGCCATCCACATGCCGGTCGCGGCCCAATGGCTCGCGCGGCTGGACGACGCCCTCGGACGGGGCGGCATCAACGCCAGGAAAAAGTGGTGGTGGGACATCACGAACGATGGCACCGGGCGGATCGTGCAGGCCCAGGAGGTCAACACGCGCGGCCTGAACAAGCACATCCGGTTGAAACACGAAGACCAGACACTGGCGGCCTACCCCGCGCCGCTGGCCCCCCTGCCCCTGCCGATGCCCAGTCCCCTGGACCGCGAGGCCGGCATCGAGGCGTACCGGCAGCTGCTCAGCCCTCAGCAGCACCAGCAGCGCGTCAAGGACGGCGACACCGACAACCTCGTTCCACCCCTGCGCCCGCTGGTCGAGGCGCCGCCCGTGATCGTCGCGCGCATCGGCCGCCGCTGGCAGAGCTCGGCCGACGGCAAGATCGACCTGTTCGAGATCGTGTCGAAAGACGGCCAGCCCCTGCCCGCCTGGGCGGCCGGCGCCCACGTCGACGTCACGGTCACGCCGGAGTACATCCGGCAGTTCAGCCTGGCGGGCAACCCCGCCGAGCGCGGGCACTACCTGCTGGGCATCCTGCGCGAGGACCAGGGCCGGGGGGGCTCTCTCAAGATCCACCAGATGCTGCGGCAGGACACGCCGGTGGTGATCTCGCGGCCCCGCAACCACTTCCCCATCGTGCCGTCGGCCCGGCGGCACGTGCTCATGGCCGGCGGCATCGGCGTCACCCCGCTGATCGCGATGGCGCACGAGCTGCACGCGATGGGCGCCGACTTCGACCTCTACTACAAGTCCAGGACACGGGCCCAGGCCGCGTTCATTCCGGAACTTGAGGCCATGCCCTGGGCCCACAAGGTGCACTTCCACTTCAGCGATGAACGCCGGCTCGACATCGCGGACGTCCTGCGCGATCCGGTGCCGGACAGCCACCTGTACACCTGCGGCCCCTCGGCCTTCATGGACGCGGTGTTCGACACCGCCAGCGCGTTCGGCTGGCCCGAGGAGAGCCTGCACCGGGAGTACTTCTCGGTCCCCGAGGCCCCCGCGCGCGAGCGCCACCCCTTCGTGCTGCGCCTGGCGCGCTCCGCCAGGACCATTCCCGTGACCGCCGAGCAATCGGCGGTTCAGGCGCTCGCCGCCTGCGGGCTGCAGGTGGACGTCAAGTGCAGCGACGGCCTGTGCGGTGTGTGCGCCGTTCCCTATGTCGAAGGCGAGGTGGACCACCGCGACTTCGTGCTGAGCAAGGAACAACGGAAAACCAGGATGGTGCTGTGCTGCTCCCGCGCCGCCGAGGCGGATGCGGAGGTCGTGCTGGATCTGTAACCGGCGGCGCCGCGAGGCGCTGCCATCCGCGCTCGCCCCGAGCGCTTCCCACAGAAGGAGACAACATGAAGAATGGTGTGATCGGCGCGTGCCTGCTCGTGCCGCCCCTCGCGTTCGCCCAGGCCCCGGGCGGCACGTCATCGGTCCAGCTGTATGGGCGCCTGGACGCGTCCGTCAATGCCGTGCGCATGTCCGGCACGGCCGTGGCGGCCCCCCGCAGCCACACGCTGCTGTCCAGCGACACCTCGCGCTGGGGCCTGCGCGGCACGGAGGACCTGGGGGGCGGGCACCAGGCCTTCTTCAAGCTGGAGCAGGGCTTCAACGCCGACACCGGCACCTTGTCCAGCCCCACGCAGGCCTTCAACCGCGAAACCGTGGTGGGCCTGCGCCATGCCACGCTGGGCAGCCTCGCCCTGGGCAGCCAGTTCACGCCCAGCATCGCGATGTCGCTGCGCATCGACCCGTTCCAGCGCTCGAGCATGGGTGCCATGCAGACGCTGTTCCAGCGCGGGGGTGCGGCGGGCAACCTGGGCTATCCGGTTCAATACAACAACGCGATCCAGTACACCTCGCCCACCGTCGGCGGCTTCGTGGGCCGCGTGATGGTGGCGACCAACGAGGACGCCTCACCTTTTGGCCATCCCGCCAGCTATGCCCTGGAGTACGCCCAGGGCGCGCTGTACGTCGGCGCCGTCTACGACCGCCTGAACACCACCGGCGCTTCGGCGGGCCAGCCCGGACGGGCCTCGGTCTCCACCGACACGGTCAGCCTGGGCGCGAGCTACGACTTCCGGGTGGCAAAGCTGTACGGCTACCTCACCAAGTCCGATGTCGATCGATCGTTCGGCATGCGCGGCGGCTCCGTCGGCGTCAAGGTGCCGGTGGGGCCGGGCGAAATCAACGCCACCTACCAGGTGCGCAACGTCGACGACGCCGCCGGCTCGGACGCGCGCCTGTGGGCGGTGCAGTACCTGCAACCCCTGTCCCGGCGCACCTCGGTGTACGTGAGCGTCGCCCACCAGCGCAACGACGGCGCGGCCGCGTTCGGTCTGTGGCCCAGCCGCGCCGACGCGGGCGGCAGCCCGGCTGCGGGCGCCGACGTCCGAGGGGTCCAGATCGGCATGCGCCACGTCTTCTGACCCGGGCGGGAAGGCTCAGGGCCTGACGCCCAGGGCCAGCGCGCGCGCGCACGAGCGGCACATGGCGACGAAGGCCTGGGCCGCTGGCGAGAGCGGGGGCTCGCGGCGGTAGACCACGCTGTTGACATAGCGCGGCACCGCCTCCTGCAGCTGGAGGGTCGCGAGCCCGTCGCCCATGAGACCGCGGTCGATCATCACGGCCGGGATGACGGCCATCCAGTCCGTGCCGCGCACCAGGGCCGCCAGCTGGGTCAGGGACTCGCACGTGGCCGCGATGAGGGGCGCCGGCAACCCGTGCTCGATGTGGTACTGCGTCACCGTGCCACCCGGGCCGCCCGGCGAGCCCAGCAGCACCCATTCGGTCTCGAGCAGCTCGCGGATGGAGTCGGCGCCCGCCAGGGGGTGGTCTTCCCGGGCGATCACGGCCAGATCGCTGCGGAACAGCTCCACGCTCGTCAGGTTCGGTGACACGCCTTCGCCAGGCACCGCCGTGATCGCGAGCTCCACCTTGCCCTGTTGCAACGCGGACTCCAGGTGCTCGTACACCCCGCTGGTCAGGTTCAGCCGCACGTCGGGAAAACGCTTGTGGAAATCCGGCACCACGTGGTGCAGCAGGGTCGCGGTCGGCGTGGGGCCCAGGCCAATGCTGAGGTGACCGCCACTCTTGCCCCGCAGGCGATCGGCATCGCTGAGGATCTGGCGCGACTCGCGATCGACGATCTGCGCGCGCTCGTAGATCTGCCGGCCCTCCGCCGTCAAGGTGATCCCATGGGTCGATCGCACGATCAGCCTCAGCTTCAGCTCGTTCTCAAGCGCCTGGATGCTGGTGGTCAAGCCCGCCTGGGACACGTCGAGCTCTCGCGCGGCTCTGCGAAAACTGCCAAACTCGACAATGGCCAGAAAGGTTCGCAGCTGCTGAAGTGTCATGTCGTGATCACCGCAGGAAGCGGCCCTGGAATTATCGCGGACAAGCGCACGCGATGAGGCTCGAGATTTCCCGCATGCCACCGTGCCCGCGCGACCATTCGACTGCTGTTAAGGTTCCGCCTTTCCCCTCCCCGTCTTCACCGCTTCAGGAGACTTCCTTGACGTACCCCAACACCCAACTCTTCATCCAAGGCCAATGGCGCGATGCCCAAGCGGGCGAGACGCTGGCCGTGTTCAACCCGGCGACCGGCAAGGAAATCGGGCGCGTGGCGCACGCGCGCCAGGCCGATCTGGACCTGGCCCTGGCCGCCGCACAGAAGGGCTTCGAGACCTGGCGCGACACGCCGGCCATCGAGCGTGCCAAGGTGATGCGCGCGGCCGCCGGCCTGATGCGCGAGCGCGCAGGCGCCATCGCCCGCCTGCTCACGCAGGAGCAGGGCAAGCCGCTGGCCGAAGCCAAGGGCGAGGCCATGGCCGCCGCCGACATCCTCGAATGGTTCGCCGACGAAGGCCTGCGCGTCTACGGCCGCATCGTGCCCTCGCGCGGCAACCTGGCCCTGCGCCAGATGGTGCTCAAGGACCCGGTGGGCCCGGTGGCCGCCTTCACGCCCTGGAACTTCCCCATCAACCAGGTCGTGCGCAAGCTCGCGGCGGCGCTGGCCACGGGCTGCTCCATGATCGTCAAGGCGCCCGAAGAAACCCCGGCCGCGCCGGCCGAGCTGGTGCGCGCCTTCGCCGACGCCGGCCTGCCGGCGGGTGTGCTCGGCCTGGTCTACGGCACGCCGTCCGAGATCTCCAGCTACCTGATCGCGCACCCGGTCATCCGCAAGATCACCTTCACCGGCTCCACGCCGGTGGGCAAGCAGCTCGCGGCCATGGCCGGCCAGCACATGAAGCGCGTGACCATGGAGCTGGGCGGGCACGCGCCGGTGATCGTGGCGGAAGACGCCGACGTGGCCCTGGCCGTGAAGACCGCGGGCGGTGCCAAGTTCCGCAACGCAGGCCAGGTCTGCATCTCGCCCACGCGTTTCCTGGTGCACGAGAGCATCGCCAGGGAGTTCTCGGCCGCGCTGGTCAAGCACGCGGCCGGCCTCGCCGTGGGCGACGGCTCGGCCGAGGGCACGCAGATGGGCCCGCTGGCCAACCCGCGCCGCGTCACGGCCATGGCCGAGTTCACCAAGGACGCCGTGGACCGCGGCGCCACGCTGGCCACCGGTGGCGAACGCATCGGCGACGAGGGCAACTTCTGGCGGCCCACCATCCTCACCGACGTGCCGCTCGAAGCCCGTGTGTTCAACGACGAGCCCTTCGGCCCCATGGCCGCCGTGCGCAGCTTCAACACGCTGGACGAAGCCATCGCCGAAGCCAACCGCCTGCCCTACGGCCTGGCCGGCTACGCCTTCACGCGCTCGCTGAAAAATGCCGACCTGCTCGCGCGCCGGGTGGAGGTGGGCATGCTGTGGGTCAACATGCCCGCGATGCCCTCGGCGGAAATGCCCTTCGGCGGCATCAAGGATTCGGGCTACGGCTCCGAAGGTGGCCCGGAGGCCATGGAGGCCTACCTGAACTCGCGCGCCGTGGCGATCATGAACGTCTGATCGCTCGATGCAACGGCCTGGGAACCAGGGTTCCCGGGCCTGCGGGCCGAAACGGGGATGGCGAAACGCAGGCCGATGAACGAGACATCGCCCAAGTTTCTGGCCGCGACGCGTTGGAGTCAGCCGCCTTGAAGCCACATTGAAACGTGCATACTGTCGTGCCAACGTTGCGGAGATGCGTATGGACTTCTTTTCAGGTGTGCTGACCATGCGCCGAAAGCGCAAGGCCGAAGCGAGCATTCAAGCGCTGTTTGAACTGTGCCAACGCCTGGGCATCGATCTGGGTCCTCCGGCGACCCTCGCCCGGCATGCGGTCAAGTTCTCGTGCGACCGCATGCCGGGATTGTTGAATGGGCGCCTCAAGGGCCTGGTTCTCACGACCGCCGTGCTGGTCATTGCGTTCATGCGCAGCGACCAGCCCAGAGCCATGCGGGTGCTCTGTGCCGCGGCCTTGTCCAGAGCCCTGCTGGCGGCGAGCAAGGACGGCACGCTGCACACGCACGCGGATGCAGAGGGCGCGCTGCTGCAGATTGCCCAAGAGCTTATTCGGCAGTTCAACACCCAGCAGAAGACCCAGCTCCAGGCCGTCTCAGGTCGGAGCGCCCCTCAGATCACTTGTTAGGTCCGATGCGGTGCGTGAACGCCACGACCAGCGCGGTCACGAAGAAGAAGGCCTGCAGCTCCAGGCGCCAGCCGCCGGTGTTGGTGAGATCGAACCAGTGGCCCATGTGCGCCAGGCCCACGGCGAAGGCCATGTTGATCGCGATGACCAGGGCCGCCGGCACCACCCACACGCCCGCGAGCAGGAACAGCGGCGCCACGAACTCGCCCAGGTACACGCCATAGGCCAGGAAGCCGGGCAGGCCCTTGGCGACCAGCATGCCTTCGATGCCGCCCACGCCGCCGGTGATCTTGGCCCAGCCGTGCAGCACCATCAGGAGCGCGAGCGTCCAGCGCAACAGGATGACGCCGAGCCGGGGGTGGTTGAAGAGGTTGTTGAGCAGGTTCATGGTGAAAAGGTTTTAAGAAGCCAACATCAAAAAGGGGATGTACGGTAGGCAGAGCCGCCGCCGCATGAGGAGGTTCCCGGCACGCGCCGCCATGGCGCCCGGTGACAGGGTCGGTGACCTACTGGCGCTTCCAGTGTCTGTACCCGCGCCATCCCCACACCGCCAGGCACCCGGCGCCCAGGACCAGCGCCAGCCAGCCCAGGCCCGCCGAGCCCGCGACGATGTCCCGCAGCGCCGGCGACTGGAGGCGGTGGGGCGCGATCAGCACGATCAGGCCAATGGCGGCGAGCAACACGCCTTTCCAAAGCAGGTCGTCGTTGGGGCGTGGGTTCTTCGACGTCATCGTTCTGCGTCCTCACAGGTTCGGCGCGAGCCAGCGCTGCAGCTCGTTGCGCGCCACGGCGCTGCGCTCGGCCAGGTCGTCCACCTGGTCGTCGCCGATCTTGCCGACGTTGAAGTAGGTGCTCTGCGGGTGGGCGAGGTAGAAGCCGCTCACGCTGGCCGCCGGGGTCATGGCCAGGCTCTCGGTCAGGCCCATGCCGATGTCCTCGCACTGCAGCACGTCGAACATCGCGCGCTTGACGGAGTGGTCCGGGCAGGCGGGGTAACCCGGTGCCGGCCGGATGCCCTGGTACTTTTCCTTGATCAGCTCTTCGTTGCTCAGCGCCTCGTCGGCCGCGTAGCCCCAGAGGTCGGTGCGCACGCGGTGGTGCATGCACTCGGCCAGCGCCTCGGCCATGCGGTCGGCCAGGGCCTTGAGCATGATGGCGGAGTAGTCGTCGAGGTCGTCGAGGAACTGCTTTTCCTTCTTCTCCACACCCAGGCCGGCGGTCACGGCGAACATGCCCACGTAGTCGTTGGCTTCGCCCCGGGGCGCGACGAAGTCGGCCAGGCAGCGGCTGGGGCGCATCACACCGTCGATCTCGTGCTTCTCGGCCTGTTGGCGCAGGCCGTGCCAGGTCAGGGCCACGCTGGTGCGGCTCTCGTCGGTGTAGAGCTCGATGTCGTCGTCGTGCACGCTGTTGGCCGGGTACAGGCCCACCACCGCGCTGGCGCTGAGCCAGCGGCCTTCAATGAGGCGCTGCAGCATGCGCTTGCCGTCGCTGAACACGCGCCGCGCCTCTTCGCCCACCACCTCGTCCTTCAGGATCTCGGGGAAGGGGCCGGCGAGGTCCCAGGTCTGGAAGAACGGGGCCCAGTCGATGTACTTGGCGATCTCGTGCAGGTCGAAGTTCTTGAACACGCGCTTGCCGATGAACTTGGGCTTCTGCGGCGTGTAGGCCTTCCAGTCGATCGGCGTCTTGTTCAGGCGCGCGCGCGCCAGCGGCCACAGCGGCACCTGCTTCTTGTTGGCGTGCTGGTGGCGCACGCGCTCGTAGTCGGCATTGACCTCGGCGATGTAGGCCGCAGCCTGGTCGGACAGCAGGCCCTGCGCCACGCTCACGCTGCGCGAGGCGTCGGGCACGTAGACCACCGGGCCGTCGTAGTGCGGCGCGATCTTCACCGCGGTGTGCACGCGGCTGGTGGTGGCGCCACCGATCAGCAGCGGGATGCCCTTGCCGCGGAAGTGCTCGTCCTTCTGCATTTCGCCGGCCACGTACTGCATCTCTTCCAGGCTGGGCGTGATCAGGCCCGAGAGGCCCACGATGTCGGCGCCCTCGGCCTTGGCCATGGCCAGGATCTCGTGGCAGGGCACCATCACGCCCATGTTCACGACCTCGTAGTTGTTGCACTGGAGCACGACGGTGACGATGTTCTTGCCGATGTCGTGCACGTCGCCCTTGACGGTGGCGATCACGATCTTGCCCTTGGGCTTCACGTCGCCGCCGGCCGCCTGCAGGGCCTGCTTCTCGGCTTCGATGTAGGGCAGCAGGTGCGCCACGGCCTGCTTCATCACGCGCGCGCTCTTGACCACCTGCGGGAGGAACATCTTGCCCTGGCCGAACAGGTCGCCGACCACGTTCATGCCGTCCATCAGCGGGCCTTCGATCACATTGAGCGGGCGGCCACCGCCGGCCTCGATCTCGCGCCACATCTCCTCGGTGTCTTCGGTGATGAAGTCGTTGATGCCGCGCACCAGCGCGTGGCTCAGCCGCTCGCGGATCGGCAGCGCGCGCCATTCGTTCTTCTTGCTGTCGTCCTTGGCCGAGCCCTTGGCGCTCTCGGCCACTTCCACCAGGCGTTCACCCGCGTCGGGCCGGCGGTTGAGCACCACGTCTTCCACGCGCTCGCGCAGCTCGGGCTCCAGCTCGTCGTACACGCCCACCATGCCGGCGTTGACGATGCCCATGTCCATGCCCGCCTGGATCGCGTGGTACAGGAACACCGTGTGGATGGCCTCGCGCACCGGATCGTTGCCGCGGAAGCTGAACGACACGTTGGACACGCCGCCGCTGACCTTGGCGCCCGGCAGGTGCTGCTTGATCCAGCGCGTGGCGTTGATGAAGTCCACCGCGTAGTTGTTGTGTTCCTCGATGCCGGTGGCGATGGCGAAGATGTTGGGGTCGAAGATGATGTCTTCGGGCGGGAAGCCCACTTCGTCCACCAGCACGCGGTAGGCGCGCTCGCAGATCTCGACCTTGCGCTCGTAGGTGTCGGCCTGGCCCTTTTCGTCGAAGGCCATCACCACGGCGGCCGCGCCGTAGCGCTTGACCAGGCGCGCCTGGCGCTTGAACTCGTCCAGGCCTTCCTTCATCGAGATGGAGTTGACGACGCCCTTGCCCTGCACGCAGCGCAGGCCGGCCTCGATCACCTCCCACTTGGAGGAGTCCACCATCACCGGCACGCGCGCGATGTCGGGCTCGCCGGCGATCAGGTTGAGGAAACGCACCATGGCGGCCTTGCTGTCGAGCATGGCCTCGTCCATGTTGACGTCGATGATCTGGGCGCCGTTCTCGACCTGCTGGCGCGCCACGGCCAGGGCGTCCTCGAAGCGCCCTTCCAGGATCATGCGGGCGAAGGCCTTGGAGCCGGTGACGTTCGTGCGCTCGCCGACGTTGACAAACAGGCTGCCCGGCTCGATGCGCAGCGGCTCCAGGCCGGAGAGCAGCATGGGCGGCACGGGGGTGGACGACGACGGGGAAGCGGATACGGAGGACATGAGGCTCACCAAGGCAGTTTGCGAAAAACAGACCGGTGAGCGCCGTTTGGGCCTGTTCGCGCCCACTCAAGCCTGACGCACGGTGGGGGCTGAAAGCCCGCCGGCGCTGCAACGCTCCTTGAGAAGCGGGGATTTTAGCGGGTGATGACGCCAAAGCGCGTTATCCATATGTATGGAAATCGCGATTTCTTATGCACGTTCAACACCACGTGCATGCAAAAAGCGCTTTTTGCTCAGAGCAAAAGTTCAAAGGCTGGCACGGGCTCTTCTCGGCGCCGTAGGGTCGCCCCTTTCGCCGCGGCCCCGACGGGCTCGACACGCAGACTTCGCATTCAACGCAGCGCGTTCAACCTGCTTTCCGCTTCGGCCCAAGGCAGCCGACGCTTACCCGACTTCATCCCATCCAGCGCTCTCAATGCCTCATCGACCGACAGCAACTGGTTTTCAACCATGGCACACAGTAGTCCGATCGTGCCCATAACGCTGACCTGCTCCAGGTCCGCGACCGCGCGCAAATTGGCATCCCCCGTCAGCAAGGTGCAAACCTCCTGCTTCGCGAGCGCTAACGCGAGGTAGTCGTTATGACTTGGCTTTGGGCCATTTTTTGCCCGAAGCAAATGATTGTGCTGCCGTGGCAATTGCTCGGCATACGCCACAAAATCACCGCTGACCTCCATGACCAGCAAACCCAAGTCTTCAAGACCCGGGCTACCCGGCTCAATTTCTTCGTAATACAGCAGATCCGGAATGCCGAACTGCATTGGAAGTTGAAAGAGCGTTCCCATCAACGCTCCCGCTTCCATGTCGATCAGGATGTTGGCATCACTGATGAGCAGCCGCATCCGACGACTCCAACTGGCGCTCCTTGTGGAAGCGCATCATCGGGATACCCAGCAGCTCAGCTGCCTTGCCCTCAGAAATGTACTGCTCGGCCAACGCACGGTACACGAGCTGATCAAATAGCCGTGGGTGCTCTTGCGGCAGCGGATCGCCCGGCTCGTTCTTGCGCCAACCCTTCGCCGAAAACCGCTTGAACATCGAAAGATGAGCGGT
This sequence comes from Hydrogenophaga sp. FG152, assembly GCF_057809615.1. NCBI lineage: Bacteria > Pseudomonadati > Pseudomonadota > Betaproteobacteria > Burkholderiales > Comamonadaceae > Hydrogenophaga > Hydrogenophaga sp. FG152. Next base: position 207,197 of record NZ_JBMDKH010000007.1, read on the forward strand.
CTCGGTAATCACGCTGCATTGTTTGGCTCGTTGCAACCATCCAGCCATCGACAAGCCGAACTCGTGTTTGAGTCCATACAGTTCTTGCCATTCCAACGCATGGCGCTGCTGTCCAAGAACATGGCGAACCGCGACACATGGGACCAGAAATGCACCAGCAAACCGATCGCAAGCCTTCTCTTCATCGATGCCTTCCGCCAGTCGACCCTCCAGCAGCAGGTGTCCGAGTTCATGCGCTAGCGTGAACCGCTGCCGATCACCGGGCCAGCGCTTGGAGACGGCCACGACAGGAAATTCACGTCCGTCCTCGGTTCGCGCCGTGGCGGTCAAGCCAGAAAACCCCGGGTTCTCTTCATCAACCACGATGACCAGTAAACCAAGCACCTCGAGGGTGTCCGTAAGGTCGGCAATCGGGTTCATGCCCAGCTGCCAAGCGTTGCGAACCAAGTCCGAGAATGCATCAATCTCGCTCAACGAAACCACACGTTCAGGCAGGCCCGCAGGAGGTGAAAACGCAGGAAACGGCAATTCAGGAAAGGCTCCGAGCAACTCCACACGTTTTTCTACAAGCTCGGCAACCTTGATCTTCAACGCATCCTGCGCCGTCTTGCCAAAAGCCGAAAGCTTGCGGAACTCAGGATGCAGCAGTTCTACCGTGTGCGTGCGAAAGAAATATTCGGTGCGAACCCCACAAGCTTTGGCCAGATTGAGGAGCTGAGACGACGACGGGGTCAAAAAACCCTTTTCATACTTTTGGATAGCGGTGTGCGACACACCCACTTTTTCACCCAAAGCAACAAGGGTGAGGCCTGCCGCCAACCGCGCTTGACGAATGCGATCTGCAATCATGGTGCGTCCTTGGTTGTGGTTTAAAATATCTGAAGATTTTCAGATATTTTAAACCACAACCTGTGGTGGCATACCGAATCCCCGGCGCGATGTTTGCTTGCCCGTCGCCCATGCCCACCAGCCCCAGCGACCTCGACAGCCCCGCGACCGACTGGCACGCCCAGGAGCTGCTGCTCATGCGCGAGGTGATGAAGCTGGTGGGCCGCAGCCTGGCGCCGGCCTTCGTGCTGCGTGAGATGCTGCACCTGATGAGCGAATTGCTGGGCCTGAACCGGGGCCGCATGGTGCTGGCCGGCGAGGCCGCGCCGGGCGAGGCGCGCACGGCCTCGGTGCGCCATGCCTACGGCCTCACGGCCGAGGAAGTGCAGCGCGGCGTGTTCCGCTGGGGCGAGGGCATCACCGGGCGCGTGCTGGCCACCGGCCTGCCGGCCATCGTGCAGGACGTGGACGCCGAACCGCTGTTCCTGTTTCGCACGGTGCCGCGCGAGCGCCTGCCACCGCAGACGGTGGCCTTCATCGCGCTGCCGATCGAGGTCAACGGCGCGACCATCGGTGTGCTGGCCTGCCACCGCATCCGCAGCCGCCAGCGCCACCTGAACGACGACCTGGCCGTGCTGCGCATCCTGGCCACGCTGGCCGGGCAGCTGCTGCGCCTGGAGCAGCTGGTGGCCGAGCAGACGCGCCAGCTGCTGGCGCGCAACGCGGCCCTGGCCCGCGCGCTGGACAGCGCCAGCGCCCGCTACGGCCTGATCGGCCGCTCGCCCGCGCTGCTGCAGGCGCTGGGCGAGCTCGAGCGCGTGTCGCAGTCGCAGGCCACGGTGCTGCTGCTGGGCGAGTCCGGCACCGGCAAGGAGCTGTTCGCGCGCGCGGTGCACCTGGCCAGCGGCCGGCACGACCAGCCTTTCATCAAAGTCAACTGCTCGGCGATCCCCGAGACGCTGTTCGAGTCCGAGCTGTTCGGCTACGAGAAAGGCGCCTTCACCGGCGCGAACACCGCGCGCGCCGGCTGGTTCGAGCAGGCCCACGGCGGCACCATCTTCCTCGACGAGATCGGCGAGCTGCCGCTGGCCATGCAGTCCAAGCTGCTGCGCACGCTGCAGGAAGGCACGCTGGTGCGCCTGGGCGGCACGCGCGAACTCAAGGTGAACGTGCGCCTGGTGGCGGCCACCAACCGCGAGCTCGCGCGCGAGGTGCAGGCCGGGCGCTTCCGGCAGGACCTGTATTACCGGCTCAACGTGATCCCGATCCGCCTGCCCAGCCTGCGCGAGCGCGGCGAGGACGTGCGCGCGCTGGCCCTGCACTTCGTGAACCGCGCCAACCAGGCGCACCAGCGCAACGTGAACCTCGCCCCCGACGCGCTGGCGCGGCTGGAGGCGCACGACTGGCCGGGCAACATCCGCGAGCTGGGCAACCTGATCGAGCGCCTGGTGCTGCTGGCCGACCACACCCTGGTGACGGCCGCCACGCTGGAGCGCTTCATGCCCCAGGCCCTGGGCGCGGCGGCGGCCGCCAGCGAGGCCGAGCCGCTGGTGCGCGACTACCAGAGCGCGCAGTCGCACAGCGCCCAGGCCCTGCTCGACGCGCTGGCCCGGCACCAGGGCAACCAGTCGCGCGCGGCGCAGAGCCTGGGCCTCACGCTGCGGCAGTTCGCGTACCGGTTGCGCAAGGCCGGCCTGCGCTGAAGACCGCGCAATGTGTCGACATTGTGTCGACACATTGAAGATGGCGAGGGGTTTCCGACCTCCGGCGGCCCTTGGCTCAGAAGCAAAAATCGCTTTGGAATCAAAGGCCCAAGTCGACTTTCGGTGTCTCTCACGAAGCTGGCACAACGGTTGCAAAAGACAGCACAGGCAATCCCGCCGGCCCCGTCCTTTCGTGAGGTTTCCATGAGCATCGACGCCACCCTGATCGCCCCCGCCCAGTTGCAGGCCCTGCAGTCGTCCGAACCCGTGGTGGTCATCGACACCCGCGACGCCGAGACCTACGCCGCCGGCCACATCCCCGGTGCGGTCAACCTGCGCGAGGTCTTCACCTACCTGGCCACGTCCACCCCTGAAGGGCTGGATGCCCTCAAGGCCACCTTCGCCGCCGCGCTCGGCGCCGCCGGCCTCTCGGGCAAAGAGACCGCCGTGTTCTACGAAGACGCGATGAACAGCGGCTACGGCCAGTCCTGCCGCGGCTACTACCTGTTGACCTGGCTGGGCTACCCGAAGATCAAGGTGCTCAACGGTGGCTTCAGCGCCTGGAAGGCCTCGGGCCTGCCGGTGTCCACCGAGGCCGCCACGCCCACGCCCGCCACCTTCCCCGAACTGGTCGGCACCGACGTGATGCTCACCCAGGCCGACGTGCAGGCCGCGCTGGGCACCGACACCGTGCTGCTGGACGTGCGCGACGTGGACGAGTGGATCGGCGACAGCTCGTCGCCCTACGGCAAGGACTTTGCGCCCCGCAAGGGCCGCCTGCCCGGCGCGAAATGGGTCGAGTGGTACCGCTTCATGAAGCCGTCCGCACAAGGCCCTGTGTTCAAGACGCCCGACGAGGTGAAGGCCGAGTGCGCCACCGCTGGCATCGCACCCGACGACACCGTCTACCTCTACTGTTTCAAGGGCGCGCGCGCCTCCAACACCTTCCTGGCCCTCAAACAGGCCGGCTTCAGCGACGTGCGCATGTACTTCGGCTCGTGGAACGAGTGGTCGCGCGACGAGAGCCTGCCGATCGAGACCGGCCTGCCGGTGGCGAAGTCGAGCAAGAAGCCCAGCCTCGCCCTCGCGGCCTGAACCACCCACCCCGCTTTTTCAACCCTGGAGACCCCATGTCCGCCACCGACACCCTTGAACCCACCGCCCCCGCCGCGACCGTGAAGGCGCACCTGCGCCCGATCGACGGCGCCGGCCTCGCCGCCTTCGCCGCCAAGGGCAAGGCCAACCCGGCCAGCCGCGGCACCAACAAGGTCCACACCGTGATGGAGGGCCAGTACCGCTCGCTCTCCACCGTGGGCCAGCACGCGCCGGTGGTGGTGGACGAGCCGCTGCACCTGTTCGGCCAGGACACCGCGCCTGCCCCGGGCGAGATCGTGCTCTCGGGCCTGGGCGGCTGCCTGGCCGTGGGCATCACGGCGGTGGCGACCTGGAAGGGCGTGAAGCTCAGCAAGCTCGAGGTCTTCCTCGAGGGCGACATCGGCAACCCCGCCGCCTGGGGCGCCGGTGGCGCGCTGGAGAAAACGCCACCGGAGATGGGCTTTCAAGCCATCCGCGTGAAAGTGCTGGTGGAAGGCGATGCCCCGCGCGAGGTGCTCGACGAGATCGTGCAGCACGCCAACTTCTACTCGCCGGTGGCCAACTCGATGCGCAACCCGATCCCCTTCACCATCGGCCTGGCGGACGCATGAACCCCCTCGACCTGCCCCGCGAGCTGACCCACGACACAACGGTGATCTGTTCCGCGTTCGAGGCACCTGCGGCGCAGGAAGCGGTCGAGCCCAGGGACACCGAGGGTCCGGCTTCGCCGGCCCCAGGTGTCGCCCCCCTCCCGCCGAAGGCGAGAGAGGGGGGTGCGCCGCAGGCGCGCGGGGGGTGTTTCACTTCCGCCGACGAGCTGCTGGCCGCGGTGCGCGCCGTGGCGCAAGGCCCGCTGGCCGCGGTGGTGGAGGCGATCGACCGCGAAGGCCACTACCCGCGCGAGGTGCTGCAGCAGCTGGGCGCGGCAGGGGCGTTCAGCGCCCACCTCGACGCACCCGCGGGCCGTGCGGACTACGGCCTGGCGATCCGCGCCATGGCCGAGGTCTCGCGCGTCTGCGGCGCCACCGGCTTCATGGTGTGGTGCCAGCTGGTCTGCGGCCTGTACATGCAGGCCAGCGGCAATCCGGCGCTGGGCGGCGCGGCGCTGCAGGCGCTGGCCAGCGGCGAGGCCTTGGGCGGCACCGCCATGTCCAACCCCATGAAGAGCTACGCGCAGATCGAGAGCCTGCTGCTCAAGGCCACGCCGGTCGAGGGGGGCCACCTGGTCAGCGGCACCCTGCCCTGGGTCAGCAACCTCGGCCCGGGCCATGCCTGCGGCGCGCTCGCGGCGGTGGTGGACGCGCAGGGCGAGCCGCTGGGCCGCGAGCTGATGTTCCTGCTGCGCTGCGACGCGCCCGGCGTGGAGCTGCGCGACTGCCCGAGCTTCTCGGCCATGGAAGGCACCGGCACCTACGCGCTGCGCCTGAAGGACGTGTTCATCGGCGCGAACGAGCGCATGGCCGAACCGGCCAAGCCCTTCATCGCGCGCATCCGCGCGGCCTTCGTGCTGCTCCAGTGCGGCATGGCGGTGGGTGTGGCGCAGGGCGCGATCGACAGCATGTGGGCGGTGGAGGCGCAGCTGGGCCATGTGAACCAGTTTCTCGAAGACCGGCCCGACGCCTTGCAGGCCGAGCTGGACGCGCTGACCGCGCGCGTGATGGCACTCGCCGACACGCCGTTCAACGACAGCGTGGACTTCTTCATCGACGTGCTCGACGCGCGCGCCCACGGCGCCGAGCTGAGCCTGCGCGCCGCGCAGTCGGCCTTGCTGCACCAGGGCGCGCGCGGCTACCTCATGAGCTCGGACGTGCAGCGCCGCGTGCGCGAATCGCACTTCGTGGCCATCGTCACGCCCGCGATCAAGCACCTGCGCAAGGAGATCGCGCGCCTGTCCGCCGAGGTGATGCCGTCATGAACACCGCCCCCTCCTTGTCCCCGGTCGCGACGGCCGTGCAGGCGCTCGCGCCCTACCAGACCTACCTCTGCGACGCCTGCGGCTACCTCTACAACGAAGCCGACGGCGACCCCGACGGCGGCCTGCCACCCGGCACGCGCTACGCCGACATTCCCGACGACTGGGCCTGCCCGCTGTGCGGCGTGACCAAGGCCGACTTCCGGCCTTACACGCCGCCCTCTCTGGAAGCCCTGCGCGCCGCCCTGCCCCGCAGCTCGCCGGTGGCCGCGCGCGGTGGCGCGGCCGGCGTGGTGATCGTGGGCGCGGGCCGCGCCGGCTGGCAGATGGCCGAGGCGCTGCGCGCGCTCGACGCGAAGCGGCCGATCACCCTGGTGAGCCAGTGCGCGGGCGACCTGTACGACAAGCCACTGCTGTCCGTCTCGCTGGCGCGCGGGCTCGCGCCCGACACCCTCGCCAAGGAAAGCGGCCCCGCGGCGGCCGCGCGCCTGAACCTGCGCCTGCTCGCCCACACGCAGGCCGTTCGCATCTGCCCCGACACGCGCACGTTGCGCACCACGCGCGGCGTGCTGCGCTACGACCACCTCGTGCTGGCGCATGGCGCCCAGGCCGCGCTGCCGCCGGCCCTGCCCGCCGCGCTGTGCTGGCGCATCAACCACCTCGACGCCTACCAGCGGCTGCGCGCCGCGCTGGGGACTTCACCGAAGGACGTGGCCATCGTCGGCGCCGGCCTGATCGGCAGCGAACTTGCCAACGACCTCGCGCTCGGCGGCCACCGCATCACCCTGCTGGACGTGCAGGCCGCACCGCTGGCGCGCTGGCCCGCCGAGCAGGCGGGCGCGCCGCTGCTCGATGCCTGGAAAGACCTGGCCATCCGTTTCGTGGGGGGCGTGCAGGTGGCGCGGCTGGAGCCGGTGGCCGGCCGCTACCGGCTCACCACCGCCTGCGGCCAGCGCTTCGCGGCCGACCAGGTGATCGCCGCCGCCGGCCTGCAGACACCGACCCGGCTGGCGCGCAGCGCCGGGCTCGCGTGGAACCAGGGCATCGCGGTGGAAGCCGCCACGCTGCGCACCAGCGACGACCTCATCCACGCCCTGGGCGACTGCATCGCGGTGAACGGGCAGCCGAGCCGCTTCATCGAACCGATCGCGCGCCAGGCCCGGGCCATCGCGGCCAAGCTCTGCGGCGCGCCCCCCGCGCCGTACGCACCGCGCGCGGCGGTGGTGCGGGTCAAGACCACCTCGCACCCGCTCACGCTGCACTGAGCGCAGGGGCGCGCGGGGCGCTCAGCCCTGGGTCTTCTCGTGCGCCAGCGCGAAGGCGAGGATCACCTCGCGCACCACCTTGCGCTGCCCCACCGGCAGGTTGAGGTAGGCGTCAAACATCTCGCGCTCCTCGAAGCTCAGGGCCTCGTCCCAGCGCTTGCGCTTCTCCTGCACGCGGCGGCGCACATCCGGGCCGTAGCGCAACACCTCGGGCTCCACCTTCAGGATCTCGGCCAGCAGCTGCAGCTTGTCCTGCGCGGGGATGGCCTGGCCCTTGAGCCAGCACGACACCGCCTGAAAGGACACCGAGGTCCCCCAATAGCGGGCATTGAACAGGTTGTGCAGCACGCCGGGCCGGGGCTGCAGACCCACCGCCAGCATGGCTTCGCGCAGCCGTTGAGCGAATTCGAGCTTCTGATTCATGCACCGAACGCTAGTTTTCGGCCGCGCACCAGATTAATATTCACTTGAGTTTTAAACTCATATTTTGATTGATTCGTTCACATTGTCTCAAGGAGGACAAAGATGACCCAGGCTGTGGCACCACGCCTCACCCCCACCACCACGGCCCTGCTGCACTGGTGGTTTGGCAAGGAAGCGATCTGCCTGCGCGGCGGGCAGGGCTTTGACGACCGGCAGCGCCGGGTGATCCAGGACACCCTCATGGCGCACGAAGCGATGGACCCGCCCTCGCTGCGGCTGGAGCGGCCCGTGCACCGCCTGGCATTGACCCAGGGAGAACACCAGATCGAGGTGCTGCTGGCGCTGCTGGTCTGGCAGCTGCTGAACCGCAACGACGCGCTGGCGGCAGGCGCCGATGACGCGCGTTTCACGCACCACTTCATCGCCGTGGCCGCTCAAGATCCCGTCCGCGAACGGCTGCGCCAGGTGTTCTTCGGCCAGCCGCGGCCGGGCGGTCGCGGCCAGCGCGACTTCGACACGAGCGATCTGGTGCGGCTGAGCCCGCTGCTCATCCCCACCGCCCGCCACGAGGAGGTCCACGCCTTCGTGCGCGCCAGCGCGTGCCAAGGCGCCCCACTCTTCCACCAGATCGATGGCGGCGGGGTGATCGCCCTCACCGACGGTCGCCTGGAAGCGCTGGAATGCCTGGCGCGTCTGCCCGATGCCATGCTGTTCGACGACGACACCCGCCCGCCCTACCTGGAGCGCTGCGAAGAGGATCGGCACGGCCTGGCCTGGCGCCACCACGTGCGCCGCTTCGCCACCGCGCGGCGCGGTTTTGGCGTGCAGGTGGTGTTCACGCCGCCGCCACCGGAGCACGGCCCCGGGCAGCCCTGATCACCCTCAGGCGCTGCGGGTGCTTGTCGCGCGCAGCGGGATCGTGCGCCGCGCGGGCTTTTCCGAGCGCGCGCGCAGCTGGCCGCAGCCGCCTTCCACGTCCTGCCCGGCCGACTGCCGCAGCTTGGTGAGGATGCCGCGCCGGTGCAGTCGGCGCGCGATCTCGGCCGCCTGCGCCCAGCTCGGGCGCCGGTACGGCAGGTCGTCCACCGTGTTGTACGGGATCATGTTGAGGATGGCGTACTTGCCGTGCAGCAGACGCACGATGCCCTCGATCTCGTCGTCGCCGTCGTTGATGCCTTCGAGCAGCGTCCACTGGTATTGAATGGGGTAGCCGGTGGCGCGCGCGTAGCGCTCGCCCGCGTCCACCAGTGCCTCGGGCGTGAGGCGAGGCGCGCGCGGCAGCAGCTGCTCGCGCAGATCGGCCTTGGTGGTGTGCAGCGAGAGCGCCAGCGCGGGCTTCACCCGGCCCTGCGGCAAGGCCTCGAACACGCGCGGGTCGCCCACGGTGGAGAACACCAGGTTCTTGTGGCCGATGTTGCCCACGGTGCCCAGCAGGTCGATGGCTTCGAGCACGTTGTCCAGGTTGTGCGCCGGCTCGCCCATGCCCATGAACACCACCTTCTTCACCACGCGGCGCGTGCGCGCCAGCGCCACCTGCGCCACGATCTCGGCGCTGCCGACCTGGCGCACCAGGCCGCCCTGGCCCGTCATGCAGAACACGCAGCCCACCGCGCAGCCCACCTGGGTCGATACGCACAGGCCATCGCGTGGCAGCAGCACGCTCTCCACGGTCTGGCCATCGGCCAGCGCCACCAGCAGCCGCGCGGAACCGTCTTCGCCCGGGTGCTCGGAGCGCAGCACCGCCAGGCCCGCCAGTTCCTCGGCCAGCGCCGGCAAGGCCGCCACCAGGGTGGCGGGCAGGAAGTGCTCGACCTGGCGCCGGCCCGCGTCCTGCGGCAGGGCCTGCGACCACAGGCGCAGCACGCGCTGCTCGTGGCGGGGGTTGGCGCCGAGCGCGCGCAGGCGTTGGCGGATGGCTTCGATTCGCATGGGGCCAGAAGCTTAGCGCGGCGCTCAGCGGTCGAACAGGGCCGCGAGTTGCGGACCGGCCTCGTCGATGAAATGGCGCAGCTTGGCCGGCACGAAGCGCTGGCTGGGGTAGACGAGGTGGATGGGGTCGGTGCGCGCGTGCCAGCCCGGCAGGAGCGGCACCAGCTGGCCGTGGTCGACCTCGCGCCGGCACACGTAGTCGGGCAGCAAGGCCACGCCCTGGGCGTCGAGCGCGAGGCGGCGGATCAGCCGCATGTCGTTGGCGGCAAAGGCGCTGCGCAGCGGCACCTGCACCCGGGCCTTGCCGCGCGAAAGCGTCCAGTTGTCGCGCCCGAGCGGGCTGAAGCACAGGGCGGCGTGTTGCGCGAGGTCTCTGGGCTGGCGCAAGGCGGGTGCGCGCGCCAGGTAGTCGGGGTGGGCGAAGGGCGCCCAGCGCGCCTGGCCGATCTGGCGCGCCACCAGGCTGGAGTCGGCCAGCTCGCCCGCGCGCAGCGCCAGGTCCAGACCCTGCTCCACCAGGTCGAGGCGGGCGTCGGAAAACACCAGCTCCACCGCCACGCCGGGGTGGCGCGCGCGGTAGCCGCTGAGGATGCCCAGCAGCTGCTCGTCGCCCATGTCGATCGGCAGCGTGATGCGCAGCAGGCCCTGGGCCTCGTGCCGGCCGGCGTCGAGCTGGGCCTCGGCCTGCAGGATCTCGTCCAGCCCGCGCGCGGCCTGGCGCAGGTAGGCCTGACCCGCCTCGGTCAGGCGCAGCCGGCGCGTGGTGCGCTGCAGCAGCGTGACGCCCAGGCGCTGCTCCAGCCGCGACACGCGCACGCTCAGCGTGGACGTGGGCATGCCCATGAGCCGCGCGGCGGCGCTGAAACCGCCGGCCTGGGCCACACGCACGAACACCAGGGTGTCGTTCAGGTCGGGGGGCTGATTGTTCATCTCATTGAAAAATGATTTGCGATCTTACCGGCTTATCAAGGGAACGCCAGCCCGGTACAGTGCTCCTTCATACAGGAGAACACCCCCATGAAAACCGTTTCTTTCATCCAACGCAGCGCCGGCGGCCACTGGGTCGGCGACGGCTTTCCGGTGCGCAGCATCTTTTCGTACAACGGCGCGGCGGAGCGCTTCTCGCCCTTCCTGCTGCTGGACTATGGCGGCCCCACCAAATTCGAGCCCACCACGAAGCGCCGGGGCGTGGGCCAGCACCCGCACCGCGGCTTCGAGACCGTGACCATCGTCTACGACGGCGAGGTCTCGCACAGCGACTCCAGCGGCGGCGGCGGCACCATCGGCCCCGGCGAGGTGCAATGGATGACGGCCGCTTCGGGCATCGTTCATGAGGAGTACCACGGCGAGCGCTTCGCGAAACAGGGTGGCCCGTTCGAGATGGTGCAGCTCTGGGTGAACCTGCCCGCGCGCGACAAGATGGCCGCCCCCGGTTACCAGGGCATCACGCGCGACCAGATTCCGCAGATCGACCTGCCCGATGGCGCCGGCACGGCGCGCGTGATCGCGGGCGAGCTGCTGGGCACGCAAGGCCCGGCACGCACCTTCACGCCCATGCAGGTCTGGGACCTGCGCCTGAAGGCCGGCCACACCGTGACCCTGCCGGCGGCGGAAGGTCACACCACCGCACCCTTCGTGCTGCGCGGCCGGCTGCGCCTGGCCGACGGCAAGGAAGTGACGGCGGCGCAGATGGCGGTGCATTCGCGCGACGGACAGGACGTCACGTTCGAGGTGCTGGAAGACGCCACCGTGCTCTGGCTGGCCGGCGAACCGATCGACGAGCCCATCGTGGGGTATGGTCCGTTCGTGATGAACAGCGAGGCCGAAATCCACCAGGCCTTCGCCGACTTCCAGAGCGGCAAGATGGGCCGCATCGCTGGCGCCACGGCCTGAACCCCGAAAGGACACGAAATGCTTGAGATGGTGATCACCGCCCGCGAGGCCGACCTGGGCCACGGCCTGAAAGTGCGGCGCGTGCTGCCCTACGCGAAGCGCCGCATGGTCGGTCCGTGGATCTTCGTGGACCACGCCGGGCCGGTGACACTGGCGGCCGAGGACACGCGCGCCGCCGATGTGCGGCCCCACCCGCACATCGGCCTGTCCACCGTGAGCTACCTGCTCAGCGGCCAGGTCTCGCACCAGGACAGCCTGGGCGTTCACCAGCTCATCAACCCCGGCGATGTCAACTGGATGACCGCCGGGCGCGGCATCTCGCATTCCGAGCGCTTCAAGCACCCGGACTCCTTCGCCGGTGGCGGGCTGGAGCTGATGCAGCTGTGGGTGGCACTGCCCGAGGCCGATGAAGAGACCGAGCCGGCCTTCACCCACTACCCCGCCGCCGACCTGCCGGTGCGCGACGAGGGCGGTGTGTGGATGCGCCTGATCGCGGGCGAGGCCTACGGCATGAAGAGCCCGGTGCGCACGCACTCGCCCCTGTTCTACCTGCACACCGAGTGGCAGCCGGGCGCGCGCCTGGCCCTGCCAGGCGGCCACCGCGAACAGGCGGCCTACGTGGCACGCGGTGAAGTCGAATACGGCGGCCAGACCTATGTGCCGGGCCAGCTGCTGGTCTTCGGTGACGACACCGACGCCGTGATCACCGCGCTCACCAGGAGCACGCTGATGATCTTCGGTGGCGAACCGCTGGGCGAGCGCCACATCTTCTGGAACTTCGTGTCCTCGCGCAAGGAGCGCATCGAGCAGGCCAAGGCCGACTGGGCGGCCGGCCGCATCCCGCTGCCACCGGAGGACAACCAGGAGTGGATTCCGCTGCCGGGCTGACCGACGCTCAGAGCTTGGCCAGCAACCGCCCCACGCTGGCCAGCGCCGCCTCCCGCGTCGCTCCGTCGGTGACGCTCTCGGCGAGGTAGGCGGTCACGATCACCGGCGCGCGCTGCGGCGGGAAGGCGATGCCGATGTCGTTGGCGTCGTCGCCGGCGGTGCCGGTCTTCTCACCGATGCGCCAGTCCGCCGGCACCCCGGCCCGCAGGCGCTTGCCGCCCGTGGTGTTGGCCAGCAGCCATTGCAGCAGCCGCGCGCGCGAGGCCGGTGACAGCGCGTCGCCCACCAGCAGCGCGCGCAGTGTGTGCGCCATGGCGCGCGGCGTGGTGGTGTCCAGCGGTTCGCCGCTGGCGGCGCGGCGGTTCAGCTCGGGCTCGGTGCGATCGAGCCGCGTCACGCGGTCGCCCAGGCGGCGCGCGTAGGCGGTGAGCGCGCCCGGGCCGCCATAGCTGGCCAGGATCAGGTTGGCGGCGGTGTTGTCGCTGGTGGTGATGGTGGCTTCGCACAGCTGCGCCAGGCTCAGCCCCTCGCCGCCCACGTGGCGCTCGGTCACGGGCGACCACGACACGAGGTCCTGCCGGCGGTAGCGGATGCGCCGCTCCAGCGACTCCTCGCCCCGGTCGGCGCGGTCCAGCACCAGCGCGCTGGCCAGCAGCTTGAACGAGCTGAGCATGAGAAAGCGCTCGTCCATCCGCCAGCCCTGCTCACGGCCCGTGGCGGTGTCGATGAGGTGCACGCCCAGGCGGCCCCGCGCCTTGGTTTCGATGTCGCGCAGGGCGTCCTGCAGGGGCTCGGTATCGGCCCAAGTATTTCCGTGGGTCAAGCCCAGCAGGGCAGCGCCGGAGGCCAGGCAGAAAGTGCGTCGGTCGGTCATGGTGTTTCCTTGTGAATCAGGCCCGCATCGTAGGCAGGACGGCCTGCGCGATCAAACGGGAATAATCAAGGTCACACCACGGAAAAACTTGGGGATCGATGCCATGGACCTGCCACTGAATGCCCTGCGCGCCTTCGAGGTGTCGGCGCGGCACCTGAGCTTCACGCGCGCCGCGCAGGAGTTGAACCTCACGCAGACCGCCGTGAGCCAGCATGTGAAGAACCTGGAGCAGCGCCTGGGCAAGCCGCTGTTCCGCCGCGTGCCGCGCGGCCTGGCCCTGACCGACGAGGGCATGGCCCTGCTGCCCACGCTGGTGGACGCGTTCGCGCGCGTCTCGGCCACGCTGGAGAGCTTCAAGGGCGCGCACAAGCGCGAGGTGCTGTCGGTGGGCGCGGTGGGCACCTTCGCGGTGGGCTGGCTGCTGCCGCGCCTGCGCGACTTCCAGGCGCGCCATCCCTTCGTGGAGCTGCGGCTGTTCACGAACAACAACCGCATCGACCTCGCGGCCGAAGGCCTGGACTGCGCAATCCGATTTGGGGACGGCCAGTGGGCGGGACTGCAGACGCGGCACCTGCTGGCCGCCCCACTGGCGCCGGTGGGCGCACCGGCCCTGGCGCACCGCATCCGCGCGGTGGCCGACCTGGGGCGCGAGACGCTGCTGCGCTCCTACCGCTCGGACGAATGGGCGCAGTGGTTCGAGGCGGTGGGCGGGCGCGCGCCGTTGCTCACCGGGCCGATGTTCGATTCCTCGCTGGTGCTGGCCGACGCGGCCGCCCAGGGCGCGGGCGTGGCCCTGCTGCCGGTGTCGCTGTTCACCCGCGACCTGCAGAGCGGGCGGCTGGTGCGCCTGTTCGAGGCCGAGGTGGACGTGGGCGGCTACTGGCTCACGCGCCTGAAGACGCGGCGCAAGAGCGCGGCCATGAAGGCGTTCCAGGACTGGCTGGAGCAGCAGGTGCCGCAGGCCTGAGCGCCGCGCTCACAGCCCGAGCGCGCTCAGCCCCGGGTGGTCGTCGGGCCGCCGGCCGAGCGGCCAGTGGAACAGCCGCTCGCTCTCGTGGATCGGCCGGTCGTTGATGCTGGCGTGGCGCTGTTCCATGTAGCCCAGGTCGTTGAACTGCCAGTTCTCGTTGCCGTGCGAGCGGAACCAGTGGCCCGAGTCGTCGCGCCATTCGTAGACGAAGCGCACCGCGATGCGGTTCGCCTCGAAGGCCCACAGCTCCTTGATGAGCCGGTAGTCCAGCTCCTTCGCCCACTTGCGCACCAGGAAGGCGTGCACCGCCTCGCGGCCCACCGGGAACTCCGCGCGGTTGCGCCAGCGCGTGTCCTCGGTGTAGACCTTCACGACCCGGTCGGGGTCGCGCGAATTCCACGCGTCCTCGGCCAGGCGCACCTTCTCGATGGCCGACCCGCGCGTGAACGGCGGCAGCGGCAGGCGCGGTTCCATCAGTACTGCTTGTACGGCAGAAACTTGCCGGACAACACCACGTTCACGCGGTCGCCTTTCGGATCGGCCTGGCGCTCGATGTCCATGCTGAAGTCGATCGCGCTCATGATGCCGTCGCCGAACTCTTCGTGAATCAGCTCCTTGATGGTGGTGCCGTAGACGCTGACGATCTCGTACCAGCGGTAGATCAGCGGATCGGTCGGCACGGGCGTGGGCAGCGAGCCCTTGTACGGCACGACCTGCAGCCACTTCTGCTCTTCCACCGAGAGGCCGAAGATCTTGCCGACCACCTTGGCCTGGGCGGGCGAGGCGGTCATCTGGCCCAGGCACAGCGCCGTGGTCCATTCCTTGGACTGGCCCACCTTTTTGGCCACGTCGGCCCAGCTGATGCCTTTGGACACCTTGGTGGAAATGATCTTTTCGGTGACGTCGAGTCGGTTCATGTGTTGCCTCGCAAGAAAGAGTGGTTGGGTGAAGGGGAGTGGTCCAGAGACACCGCGGGTCCGGCTCCGCCGGCCCCAGGTGTCGCCCCCCTCTCTGAGGGGGGAGGCGCCGAAGGCGACGCGGGGGGGTCAATGGGCTCGCGCACGCGAGACCAAGAAGTCCACGATGTGGTTGCGCAAGTCGTAGTAGCCGTCGAGGTGGTGCAGCTGCGCGCGCGTGCGGCTGCGCGGCAATGGGTTGACCACCACCTCGGCCATGCCGCCGGGCACGTAGCCGTTCGGGCCTTCGCTGCCGTTGCTCATGAGCAGGATGCGGTCGGCCAGCAGGATGGCCTCGTCCACGTCGTGCGTGATCATGAAGACGGTCTGCCGCGTCTCGCGCACGATGCCCATGAGCTCGTCCTGGATGGTGCCGCGCGTGAGCGCGTCCAGCGCGCCGAAAGGCTCGTCGAGCAGCAGCATCTTGGGCTGGATGGCGAAGGCGCGCGCGATGCCCACGCGCTGCTTCATGCCGCCCGAGAGCTGGCTGGGCTTCTTGTCGATGGCCGGGCTCAGGCCCACGAGCGCGACGAACTTTTCGACGTGGGCGTTGAGCTCGGCGCGCGGCATGTCGGGCCAGCGCGACTTGACCGCGAAGGCGATGTTCTGCCGCACCGTGAGCCAGGGCATGAGCGCGTGGCTCTGGAACACCACGCCGCGCTCCAGGCTGGGGCCGGCGATCTCGCGGCCGTCCATGAAGCAGTGGCCGGAGCTGGCCGTGTCCAGGCCCGCGAGCACGTTGAGAACGGTGGTCTTGCCGCAGCCGCTGTGGCCGATGATGCAGACGAACTCGCCCTTGTCGATGGCGAAGGACACGTCGGCGAACACGGGCTTGTCGGCCTGGTAGGCCTTGGCGAGGTTTTCAACCTGGAGGAAACCGGTCATCTTGGGGGCTTTCGTTGGGGCCGGTGCGGCGGGCCGGGCGGCCACCGCGCCTTCGCGCACGCTGGACTCACTCCACATAGGTCACCGCCTTCTGGAGCTGGGCGAACATCAGGTCGAGCAGCATGCCGACCACGCCGATGAGCAGCACGGCGAAGATCACGTTGGTGAGCGACAGGTTGTTCCACTCGTTCCACACGAAGTAGCCCACGCCGGTGCCGCCGACGAGCATCTCGGCGGCCACGATGACCAGCCAGGCGATGCCCATGCTGATGCGCATGCCGGTGAGGATGGTGGGCGCGGCCGCCGGCAGGATCACCTGGAGGGCCTTGCGGATCGGGTTGACCTCCAGCGTGCTCGCCACGTTGAGCCATTCGCGCTTGACCGAGGCCACGCCGAAGGCGGTGTTGATCAGCATGGGCCAGACCGAGCAGATGAAGATGACGAAGATGCCGCTGACGTCCGAGTCCTTGAGCGTGTAGAGCGCCAGCGGCATCCAGGCCAGCGGGCTGATGGGCTTGAGGACCTGCACGAAGGGGTCGAAGGCCTTGCGCATCAGCGGCGACATGCCGATGAGAAAGCCCAGTGGAATGGCCACCGCCATGGCGAGCACGAAGCCCAGGCCCACGCGCGCCAGCGAGTGCGCGAGCTGGATGCCGATGCCCTTGTCGTTCGGGCCCTTGTCGTAGAACGGGTCGGACAGCTGCGCCCAGCTCGATTTCGCCACCTCGATCGGTGGTGGGAAGCCGGTGCTCTTGGCCGCGCCGGGGTCCTTGCCCATCATCTTGGCGTACTCGATCTCCTCGGCCGACATGCCGGCCGAGGAACCGCCGATGCTGGGCCCGCTGGTGGAGAGCTGCCAGGCGCCGATGAAGACGGCGAACAGCAGCAGGGAGACCAGCGCGGCGCGCAGGTTGAGGCTCGCTTTTTTCATGTCAGGCCGCCGCCTTGCTGATGGCAAAGCTCTTGAGGTACTCGGCAGGTTTGGCCGGGTCGAACACCTTGCCCATGATGGTGTGCCTGGTGTAGCCCGGGCCGGCCGCGAAGGGCTGGCCGAGGTCCTTCATGTGCTTGCGCGCATCGGTGATGAGGAACACCTTCTCGGCGATCTGCTGGTAGTTCACCTCGCCCTTGATGTAGCCCCAGCGCTGCATCTGCGTGAGCATCCACACCGCCATGCTCTGCCAGGGCATGGGATCGAAGTCGGCGCGGTCGGGCACGGTCTGGATCTTGCCCAGGCCGTCGGCGAAGCGGCCGGTGAGCACCTGGGTGAGCACGGCCTCGGGCTGGTTGAGGTACTGGCTGGGCGCGATCACCTTGGCGATGAGCTCGCGGTTTTTCGGGTCGCGCGCCATGGCGGCCGAGGTGAGCACCGCGCGGTAGAGCGCGGCGAAGGTGTTGGGGTTCTTCTGGATGAACTCGGTGCTGGTGCCGAAGGCGCAGCAGGGATGGCCGTTCCAGAGGTCCTTGGTGAGCACATGGATGAAGCCGACTTCGTCGAACACCGCGCGCTGGTTGAAGGGATCGGGGCCGAGAAAGCCGTCGATGTTGCCCGCGCGCAGGTTGGCCACCATCTCGGCCGGCGGGATCACGCGCAGCTGCACGTCGGTGTCGGGATTCAGGCCGTTCTCCGCCAGGTAGTAGCGCAGCAGGAAGTTGTGCATCGAGTAGTCGAACGGGATGCCGAACTTGAAGCCCTTCCAGTTCTTCGGGTCCCGGTTGTCCTTGTGCTTCAAGCTCAGGGTGATGGCCTGGCCGTTGATGTTCTGCACCGTGGCCACGTTCATGGGCGTGGCGTTGCTGCCCAGGCCGAGCGAGATGGCCAGCGGCATGGGCGAGAGGAAGTGCGAGGCGTCGTACTCCTTGTTGATCATCTTGTCGCGCACCAGGGCCCAGCCGGCGGTCTTGGTGACTTCGACGTTGAGGCCCTGCTTGCTGTAGAAGCCCAGCGGGTGGGCCATGATCAGCGGGGTGGCGCAGGTGATGGGGATGAAGCCGACCTTGAGGTTGGTCTTCTCCAGCGTGCCCTTCTTCGTGCCGGCCTCCTGTGCCATGGCCTGCAGGCTGGTCACCGGCAGCACGCTGGCGATGGCGGCCATGGCCGTGCCCTTGCCCACCGCGCGCAGGAAACGGCGGCGCACCTCGTCCTGCGGGAACAGCGCCTTGACCAGCGTGGCCTCGATGAATTCGTTGCTGTAGGCCTCGAACTCGGCGGTCTCGCTGCGCCGGCGCAGCTCGATGGCGGCGCTGTCGGCGGCCACTTCGGCGTGGTGGTCGGCCACGGTGTGGTCGCGCCCGCAGCTGCACTTCATCATGAGCGGACGATCGGCGTTGTAGGGATCGAAGAATTCGGACATGGCGCACCTCGTGTGTTGAAGACGAGGAACGCTTTGCAAGCACCGGGCCAGGACCCGGGCCGCGCGCGCCGGTGTGCGCAAGTCGTGCCGCGCCGACCGACGCGGTGTAGGGCCAGCCCTACAAAACGCCGCGTTTCAGGTGCTTTTGGGTGCGCGCGCGTGGCGCTCGGCGTAGAGCGCGAGCTCCACGTCATTCTTGGCGCCGGTCTTCTCCAGCACGCGCGCACGGTAAGTGCTCACGGTGTTGGGCGCCAGGCCGAGCTGTGCACCAATTTCGCTCACGGTGCGGCCCTGGGTGAGCAGCCGGTAGACCTGGTACTCGCGGTGCGACAGCGCCTCGGGCCCGCCCTGCGCGCCCGCACTGCCCACGGCGGCGGCCAGCGCCTCTGCGGTGGCCTGGCTCACGAACACCGCGCCGCCGGCGGCCTTGCGCACGGCGGCGAGCATGTCGTCGGGGTCGGCGCTCTTGTTCAGGTAGCCGCAGGCACCCAGGCGGATGCAGCGCACCGCGTACTGTTTCTCGGGGTAGGTGCTGAGCATGAGCACGGGCAGGCGCGGGTGCTCATGCTTGATGGCCTGCAGCACGTCCAGCCCGTCGAGCCCGGGCATGGCGATGTCGAGCAGCACCAGGTCCAGCCCCAGGCTGCCGCCGAGCTCGCGCACCTGCGCCAGCACGTCCGGGCCGGTCTGGGCTTCGGCCACCACCTGCACGTCGGGCGCGTCGGCCAGGATCTGCTTGAGCCCTTCGCGCACGATGCGGTGGTCGTCGCCGATCAGCACGCGGATGGTCTCGGCCAGCAGGTCGAAAGAGGTGTTCATGTGTGTGCCTGTGTCTCCGGGAGCAGCGTCACCGTCAGGCACATGCGCGTGCCCTGACCTGGTGCGCTCTCTATTTGAATATCGCCACCGAAATGGCGCGCCCGCTCGCGCATGCCCATCACGCCATAGGCATTCGCGGCCTCGAAGGCCTGCGGCGGCGCGCCCACGCCATTGTCTTGCACGCACAACTGCAAGGCAGTCCCCCGCACGACGATGTGGACACCCAGGCGCTCGGCGTGCGCGTGGCGCCCGACGTTGCTGAGCATCTCCTGGAAGATGCGGAACACCGCCATGGCCAGTGGCTCGGGCGGCTCAGGGGCCTCGGCCACGTCCATCCGCCAGTCCAGCACCAGCTCGGCCGATTGCACGAATTCCTGCGCCTGCCACTCCAGCGCGGCCCACAGGCCCTGGTGGTCCAGGATGCTGGGTCGCAGGTCGGTGATGATGCGGCCGACGTTGTCCACCGCGGTCTCGATCAGCCGGCTCATGTTCTGGCACTTGCAGCGCATGCGCTCGCGCATGTCGTGCGCGGCGTCGGCGCTGCGCTGCTCCTGCTCGGACAGGCGCTTGTCCATCCAGTTCACGTCCATCTTGAGCGCCACCAGCAGGCTGCCCAGCTCGTCGTGCACCTCGCGCGCGATGCGGGTGCGCTCGTCCTCGCGCACGGTTTCCGAGCGGGCGGCCAGTTCACGCACCTGCTTCAATGCGGTGGCCAGCGCGAGCGTGCGCTCACCCACGCGCTCTTCCAGCTGGTCCTTGGCGCGCTGCAGGGCATCGGCGGCGCGCTTGCGTTCGGTGATGTCGACGAAGGTGACGACGGCGCCGCGCACCTCGCCGCCGTCCACGATGGGGTGGCTGGAGTACTCGACCGGAAAGGCCGAACCATCGCGGCGCCAGAACACCTCGCTGTCGATGCGGCAGGGCAGGCCCTGGCGGAAGGCGTTGAAGATCGGGCAGTCCTCCACCGGGTAGTGCGCACCATCGGCGTGCGAATGGTGGGTGAGGTCGTGCATGTTGGCGCCCAGCAGCTCGGCCGGCTCGAAGCCGATCATGCGGGCCCCGGCGTGGTTGATGAACACACACAGGCCGTCCAGGTCCACGCCGAACACGCCTTCACCGGTCGAGGCCAGCAGCAGCGCGAGCGGGTCGCGCCAGGCACCGGTGGCGGGCGCTTCGGGGCGGCTGACGAGGTGGTTGGCGTCCAGGTGCATGGGCGGGAAGCAAGCAATGGATGTGCCAAAGCGGTGCATGGCGCCGGAAGGCACGACAATCGCTTGGTCTGCTCCCCCTGCCCACCGGACTCCCGCCATGGCCTTGTTCAACACCCTGTTCGGCACCCGCCGCGCCCGCGCGAACGCCTCGGGCACCGCCCTGCGCGCGGCGGAACTGCTGCGCTCGGCGAACGCGCTGATCCAGCTCAGCGAGGGCGAAGCGCTCACGGTGGTGGGCTACATGGAGATGCGCCACTGCGCCGAAGGCGAGGCGATCATCCGCCAGGGCGACAGCGGGGGCAGCGGCGACGACGGCTTCATGGCGCTGGTGGTGGACGGCGAGGTCACGGTCGAGGCGCTCAACGTGAGCCGCGTCGACGCCCAGACCGTCAACGTGCTGGGCCCCGGCCACCTGATGGGCGAGATGTCGCTGATGGACGGCGCGGCGCGCTCGGCCACCTGCACCGCCAGCACCGAGGTGCGCTGCGCGGTGCTCACGCGCGATGCGCTGGAAGCGCTGATCGCCGAAGAGCCCGCCACCGCCGCCAAGCTGCTGAGCGCCGTGGCGCTGCGCCTGAGCCGGCGCCTGCGCGAAGCCGACAGCAAGCTGCGGCTCTACAGCCAGCTGGTGTTCTCCATGCAGCAGGAGATCGACCGGCTGGTGCCCGACCTGGACTGAAGCCTCAGGTCTTTGCCGTGCGCGCGCTCCAGAGCATGGTGACGGCCAGGATGGACAGCACCACGCCCAGCGCCACCGCGACCGGGATCTTGTAGATGTCGATCAGCAGCATCTTGGTGCCGATGAAGACCAGGATCAGCGCCAACCCGTAGTTGAGCAGGTGAAAGCGGCTCGCCGCAGCCTGCAGCAGGAAGAACATGGCGCGCAGGCCCAGGATCGCGAACACGTTGCTGGTCAGCACGATGAACGGGTCGCGCGTGACGGCGAAGATGGCCGGGATGGAGTCGACCGCGAAGATCACGTCGGTGAAGCCGACCAGGCAGATCACCATGAGCAGCGGCGTGGCGATGCGCTTGCCGTTCTCCACGGTGAAGAACTTCTCGCCGTCAAAACCCTTGCTCACGGGCAGCACGCGGCGCAGCAGCTTCAGCGCGGGGTTCTCGTCCAGGCTGGGCTCCTGGCCGGCGGCCCACCACATCTTCACGCCCGTGAGCACCAGGAAAGCGCCGAACACATAGAGGATCCAGTGGAACTGTGCCAGCAGCCAGCCGCCCACCAGGATCATCACGGTGCGCAGCACGATGGCGCCCAGGATGCCGATCATGAGCACGCGTTTCTGGAACGCCGCCGGCACGGCGAAGTAGCTGAAGATCAGCAGGAAGACGAAGATGTTGTCGACCGCCAGGCTCTTCTCGATCAGGTAGCCGGTGAGGAATTCGAGCGACTTCTCGGTCGCGATCGCGCTCGAACCGGTGGCGTCCTTCACGGCCCACCAGAACAGGCCGTTGAACAGCAGGCTGAGCGCCACCCAGGCGAACGACCAGTTCAGCGCCTCCTTCACGCCCACGGCGTGCGAGCCCTGCTTCTTGAGCACGACGAAATCCACGAACAGAGCCGCCACGACGAACACGACGAAGACGACCCACAGCCACAGCGGGGCAATGCTTTCCATTGAAAAACCTCAGGTTGGTGTTGAACAAACACCCCAAGGTCTTGTCACCACCGCGCGTGGCGCGGCTCTGGATTCCCGGTGGCCCGCAGGCCACGTAATGACGGAAACCCCGCCCACCGAGACCCGGCTGGACGCCGGGTGGTGGACTGACTACTCCCCTTGAAGGGAACGGCGATTATGCACGAGGTGCTTCAAACCCCGCGCCGCCGTGGGGTTTCAGGCCGCTTCCTTGTAGAAGAAGTCGCGCCGCACGCTGCGCGGCGCCATGGGCTCCACGCTCAGGCGGATCGCCTCGATGTGCTGCGGCGTGGTGCCGCAGCAACCGCCCACGATGTTGACCAACCCTTCGGCCGCGAACTCTCGCAGCAGGCGGCTGGTGTCGGCCGGCGTCTCGTCGAAGCCGGTGTCGCTCATGGGGTTGGGCAGGCCGGCGTTGGGGTAGCAGCTGATGAAGGTGTCGCCTGCGGCCTTGGCCAGTTCCTGGATGTAGGGACGCATCAGCGCTGCGCCCAGCGCGCAGTTCAGGCCCACGGCCAGCGGCTGCAGGTGGCGCACGCTGGCCCAGAAGGCGGTCACGGTCTGGCCGCTGAGGATGCGGCCGGAGGCGTCGGTCACGGTGCCGCTGATGATCAGCGGCAGGCGCAGGCCCGACTGTTCGAAGAACTCGTCCACCGCGAACAGCGCGGCCTTGGCGTTGAGGGTGTCGAAGATGGTCTCGACCAGCAGCACATCGGCCCCGCCTTCGACCAGGGCCTCGATCTGCTCCAGGTAGGCCGCGCGCAGCTGCTCGAAGGTGACGTTGCGCGCGCCGGCGTCGTTCACGTCGGGGCTGATGCTCGCGGTCTTGGGCGTGGGGCCCAGGGCGCCGGCCACGAAGCGCGGCTTGTCGGGCGTGCTGAATTTGTCGCAGGCCTCGCGGGCCAGGCGGGCCGAGGCCAGGTTCATCTCGCGCGCGAGGTGCCCCATCTCGTAGTCGTCCTGCGCGATGGTGGTGGCGCCGAAGGTGTTGGTCTCGATCAGGTCGGCACCGGCGGCCAGATAACCCTCGTGGATGTCGCGGATCACGTCCGGGCGCGTGAGGCTGAGCAGCTCGTTGTTGCCCTTGACGTCCTTGTGGAAGTCCTTGAAACGCTCGCCCCGGTACTCGACCTCACCGAGCTTGAAGCGCTGGATCATGGTGCCCATGGCGCCATCGAGGATGGCGATGCGGTGCTTCAGGATCTCGGGCAGCGCCTGGGCGCGGGTGTAGGCAGGGGCGTTCATGCCCTGGATTGTAGGTAGCCTCCCCGGCCCAGGGCCCAAGGTCATCCGGGCGGCCCTGCGAATTCCCCGACAATACCCGCCATGAAACACCTCACGCCCCAACAGGCCTGGGCCTGGCTGCAGGCCGAACGCGAGCAGCGCGCGGCCCGTGGCGAAGAGCCCCCGCTGTTTGTCGACGTGCGCATGGAGATCGAGTCGCTCTACGTGGGCCGCCCGCCCGGCGTGGAGAACATTCCCTGGTACGAATACCCCGACCTCACGCCCGACCCGGCGCGCTTCGCGTCGTCGGTCGAACAGGAGGCGGGCGACAAGCACCGGCCGATCCTGCTGATCTGCCGCAGCGGCAAACGCACGCTGGACGCGGGCCTGGCCCTGGAGGCCGCCGGCTTCAGCGACGTGGCGCACGTGCTGCACGGCTTCGAGGGCGAACTCAACGACGACTTCAAGCGCTCCAGCCTCAACGGCTGGCGCCACGACGGCCTGCCCTGGGAGCAGATGTAAAACGGATGACCGAAGCCATCGACATCGCCCCCGGCAGCGAAATCCTGGAAACCAGCCTCGGCGTGTTGCACGAGGTGTTCGGCTACGACGCCTTCCGGGGCCCGCAGGCCGACATCGTCTCGCACGTCGGCGCCGGTGGCGATGCGCTGGTGCTCATGCCCACGGGTGGCGGCAAGTCCCTGTGTTACCAGGTGCCGGCCATCGTGCGCGAGCGCGCCGGCCAGGGCCTGACGGTGGTGGTTTCGCCCCTGATCGCGCTCATGCACGACCAGGTGGGCGCGCTGATCGAGGCCGGCGTGGCTGCGGCGTTCCTCAATTCCAGCCTGTCGCTGGAAGACGCGCAGCAGGTCGAGAAGCAGATGCTGCGCGGCGAGCTCACCCTGCTCTACGCGGCGCCCGAGCGCCTGACCACGCCCCGTTTCCTGGCCCTGCTGGACTCGCTGCACGAACGCGGCAAGCTCAGCCTGTTCGCGATCGACGAGGCGCATTGCGTGAGCCAGTGGGGCCACGACTTCCGCCCCGAGTACCGCGCCCTGGTGGTGCTGCACGAGCGCTACGCCGGCGTGCCACGCGTGGCCCTGACGGCCACCGCCGACGACCTCACGCGCGCCGACATCGTCGAGCGGCTGCAGTTGCAGGAAGCGCGCACCTTCATCAGCAGCTTCGACCGGCCCAACATCCGCTACCAGCTGGTGGAGAAGAAGGACGCCACGACCCAGCTGCAGCGCTTCATCCGCGACGAGCACACCGGTGCGGACGGCCACGACGCGGGCATCGTCTACTGCCAGTCGCGCCGCCGGGTCGAGGAAGTGGCTGCGATGCTGTGCGAGGCCGGCTTCAACGCACTGCCGTACCACGCGGGCCTGGACGCCGCCGTGCGCCAGCGCCACCAGGACCGGTTCCTGCGCGAGGAGGGCCTGATCATGGTGGCCACGATCGCGTTCGGCATGGGCATCGACAAGCCCGACGTGCGCTTCGTCGCGCACCTGGACATGCCCAAGAACATCGAGGGCTACTACCAGGAGACCGGCCGCGCGGGCCGCGACGGCGAGCCCGCCAACGCCTGGATGGCCTACGGCCTGCAGGACGTGGTGAACCAGCGCCGCATGATCGATGAAAGTCCGGCGGCGGACGAATTCAAGCAGGTGCTGCGCGGCAAGCTCGACGCCCTGCTCACGCTGGCCGAAGCCAGCGACTGCCGGCGCGTGCGCCTGCTGTCGTACTTCGGCGAAGCCAGCCAGCCTTGCGGCAACTGCGACAACTGCCTCACGCCACCCGAGCTGCACGACGCGACCGAATCGGCGCGCAAGCTGCTCTCGTGCATCTACCGCGTGCAGCAGGCCAGCGGCACCGCCTTCGGTGCCGGCCACATCATGGACATCCTGCGCGGCAAGGCCACCGACAAGGTCAAGCAGTACGGCCACGAGAGGCTGTCCACCTTCGGCATCGGCGCCGACCTCTCCGAAACGCAGTGGCGCGCGCTGTTGCGCCAGCTGATCGCCCGCGAAGCGGTGCAGGTGCACGATGCGCCCTACAACACCTTGCACCTGGCCGACGCGGCGCGCGACATCCTCAAGGGCCAGAGCCCGGTGTGGCTCAAATCGCTGGCGGACAAGGCCACCGGCTCGGCGCGCAGCGGCCGCCAGCGCGCCTCACGCGCCACCGCCAAGGACGACGGCGTGCCGCTGAGCCTGTCCGAACGCGAATGCCTGGAGGCCCTCAAGGCCTGGCGCGCGGGCGTGGCGCGCGAACACAACCTGCCGGCCTTCGTGATCTTCCACGACGCCACCCTGCGCGCGATCGCCGGCCGCAAGCCCGAAACCCTGGCCGATCTGGACGGCATTGCCGGCATCGGCCAGAAAAAACGCGAAGCCTACGGCTCGGATGTGCTCCGGGTCGTGAGTGCTTTCGTCTGATGCCAGCCGCGGGCTTTTCCGGCCTTTGATTACCTAGGTTCTAGGCCTTCAACCGCCTGTCGGCGCACCGTCTGTCGGGCCCCGCTGCCGCTCAAGCTTGCGCCCGCCGCGCCGATGTTTCAGATGTAGCCGGAGGACTTCTTGTCCCCTCGGCCTGAGACCCACGAAACGGAGCGCGTCATGTTTTTCAGATTGCCATGGTTTGGCAAATCCCGGCAGGTACAGCCGCAGTACCACGACACCCAGGTGCTGGAACTGGATTTTCTGGTTGACGAGTTCCATGAAGCCATGGCCGACATCAAGGACCCGGTGCGCCAGCGCGTGCACGCCGCGCTGATGTCCTGCCAGACGCCCAAGGATCTCTGGTTCCTGCGCAGCAAGCTGTTCAGCCTGATTTCCAAGCACCACTGCGAAAGCGTGGCCAACAGCCGTGTCGCCCGGCTCGACCAGAAGCTGCGCTTCTTCGTCTCCAACCACCCCGAGTACTCGGCGGACGACCTGCCCAGCGGCCCGATGGCCTTGTTGCACTGACCCCCAGGGGGCGGCGGCAGCAGCCCGGCAAAGCCGGTTCCGCGCCGCCCTGGACAAAGAAAGGCCACCCTCGGGTGGCCTTTCTTTTTGGCGTGCCTGCTCAGTGCACGAAGCCGATGCCCCTCGCTTCGCGCACCTCGGGCTTGATGCGGTGCTCGGCCTCCAGCTGGGCCATGAATTCCTCTGGCGCGAGCGCTTCGGCCAGGATCTCCACCTGCCGCTTCACCGCCGCGAAGTCGCCCGGGCAGAGCTGCTCCAGCTTCGCCAACCGGGTGCCCAACTCGGGGCTCAGGCGCGAGGCATCGCCCTCCAGGGCTTCCACCACGAACATGGTCTCGCGCTGCCTCGCCGTGAGCGGCTTGAAGCGGATCTTGAAGGTGAAGCGCCGCAGTGCCGCCTGGTCGATGCTGTCCATCAGGTTGGTGGTGCAGATGAAGATGCCGGCGAAGCGCTCCATGCCCTGCAGCATCTCGTTGACCTCGGTCACCTCGTAGGTGCGCTGCGCGCCGCGCCGGTCCTGCAGGAAGCTGTCGGCCTCATCGAGCAGCAGCACCGCCTTCTCAGCCTCGGCCTCGCGGAACATGGCCGCCATCTGCTGTTCGGTCTCGCCCACGAACTTGCTCACCAGGTCGCTCGCGCGGCGGATCATCAGCGGACGGTCCAGCTGCTGGGCCATGTGCTCGGCCAGCGCGGTCTTGCCGGTGCCGGGCGCGCCGTGGAAACACAGGCAGCCATGGCCGCGCGCCTTGAGCGCGGCGATCACGCGCGGCAACTCGTAGCGCGATTCGACGTTGAGCATGTCCAGGCTGTATTGCGTCGCGCTGGGCCGTTGCACCAGATCGGGCTTGCGGCCCAGGGCCAGGTCGGCGTTCTTGAGCTGGCGTTCGATCAATTCGTCGAGCACCGGCGGCGCTGCTTCGACCGCCCGCGCCTTGCCACCGCGCCGGGGCGCCGGCTGGCCCGCCAACTGGGCAAACCGCAGCGCGGTGCGAATCTGCGCGGGCGTGAGGCCCTTGCGTTCGGTCAGTCGCGCCACCAGGCCATCGGACACCGGCGCGCCTTCCAGCGTCTTGCGCACCAGCTGTTCGCGCGCGCCGGGCGGCGGGCTCTTGAGTTCGAGGTGGTAGGCAAAGCGGCGGCGGAAGGCCGGGTCGATCTGCTCGATGCGGTTGGTCACCCACAGCGTGGGCACGGCGTTGGTCTCCAGGATCTGGTTGACCCAGGCCTTGCCGCTGACGCTGCCGGTGTGCGCGGCCGCCACGTGTTCGGCTCGCGCCATGATCTGCGCCGCCTCGCTGGAGATCGGCGGGAACACGTCTTCCACCTCGTCGAACAGCAGCGCCGAGTGCGCCGTGCCCTTGAGGAAGACCTGGGCGATCTGCAGCGAGCGGTAGCGGTCGCGGCCCGAGAGCGCGTTGCCGTCGCGGTCGGCGTACTCCACCTCGAAGAGTTCCAGGCCGGCGGCCTGCGCCACCACGCGCGCGAGTTCGGTCTTGCCGGTGCCGGGCGGGCCGTACATCAGCACGTTCACACCCGGCTCCTTGCGCGCCACGGCCTCGCGCAGCAGACCGCAGAGCAGGCGCACGTCCTCGCCCACATAGTCGAAGTCTTTCGCGGTCAGCGCCGAGCGCGCGGCCGGCCGGGTGAACACGGCCATGAGCTCGCTTTGCGTGCGGTACTCGCGCATCAGCACTGGCGGCAGCTTCTCGCTCACTTTCATGAGGTCGGCCAGGTCGGTGATGTTGTGCTCGGAGATCAGGTTCTCCACCATGCCGATGCGCTCCAGGCGCGAACCCGCGCGCAGCGCCTCACCCACTTCGCTGGCCTTCACGCCGGCCACGTCTGCGATGGCCGCGTAGGCCTCGGGCGCGTTGTTGACCTTGAACTCGACCAGGATGGAGCGCAGGTCGCGCTGGTAGCGCGCGAGCGTGCCGTACAGCAGCAGCGCGCGCTCGGCGCGGTTGAGTTGCAGCAGGCTGGCCAGCGCGTCGATGTTCTTCTCCACCAGCGTGGACTGCTTCTTGAGCGAGTGGCTGAGCCAGTCGCCGGTGACGGCCAGCACCGACAGCAGGTCCTTGGGCGATTCCTTGGCGTACTCGTCCAGGTAGAAGAACAGCGTACCTTCTTCGTATGGGCCGCGCCACACGCCGTAGCGCTCCATGAAGGCGTTGGTGGTCAGGCCGTCGTGGCCGCTCCAGAGTTCGTTGTCCTTGCAGCGGCGCTGCAGGAACTCGCGCAGGCGCAGCAGCACGGTGTGGGGCCACACCAGGTGGCGGCCGGCGAGCGAGAGCAGGGTGTTGAGGTCGCGCCGCACGTTGAAGCGCGGGCCCTGGCGCGCGGCCAGCGTGAGCACGAAATGCGAGCACATGAGGTCGAGCACGGGCGCCTGGCGCAGGCCATGGGGCACGAAAACGCGCCCCTCGCCCGCGAGAGGGGCACGGCCTTCGCGTGCATCGAGTACGGTGCGGGCCGCCGATGCAGCGGACTGCAGCGAGCGCTTGGTCATCCAGACACCTCCAGAAATGCCTTCCCGTGACGCCATGTCAGGGGAGCCGACATTTCAGCGGACCATAACCCAGCTTGATGAATCATGGAAGAGAGTGATACGAACGGTTTGAGCAATTTGTCGGGCTTTGCCCTCGCACCACACCGTCATGGCCGATACACAATCGCGCCATGCTGCAACTACACGACATCCAGACCGCCGCTGGTCGCCTCGCCGGCCAGGTGCTGGACACGCCCTTCGTCGAATCGCGCACCATCTCCCAGCTCACCGGCTGTCAGGTGTTCCTGAAATTCGAGAACCTGCAGTACACCGCCTCTTTCAAGGAACGAGGCGCCTGCAACAAGCTGGCGCAGCTCACGCCCGAGGAGCGCTCGCGCGGCGTGGTGGCCATGAGCGCGGGCAACCATGCCCAGGGCGTGGCCTACCACGCGCACCGGCTGGGCGTGCGCGCGGTGATCGTCATGCCGCGCTTCACGCCGGGCGTGAAGGTGGAGCGCACGCGCGGCTTCGGCGCCGAGGTGCTGCTGCACGGCGACACGCTGGATGCGGCTCGCGCGCACGCCCGTGAGCTGGCGCAGCAGCAGGGCCTGGTGTTCGTTCACCCGTACGACGACGAGGCCATCGTCGCCGGCCAGGGCACGGTGGCGCTGGAAATGCTGCGCGAGCAGCCCGACCTGGACACGCTGGTGATCGCCATCGGCGGCGGGGGCCTGATCGCCGGCATCGCCACGGCCGCCAAGGCAATCCGGCCCGACATCGAGATCGTGGGCGTGCAGACCGAGCGCTTTGCCGCCATGGTCAACGCGATCAAGGGCACGAACCTGCCGCAGGGCACGAGCACGATCGCCGAGGGCATCGCGGTGGGCACGCCGGGCGTGGTCACCGAGGCCATCATCCGCCAGCGGGTGGACGACCTGCTGCTGGTCGATGAGGGCGACATCGAGCAGGCCATCGTGATGCTGCTGGAAATCGAGAAGACGCTGGTGGAAGGCGCGGGCGCCGCCGGCCTGGCCGCGCTCATCAAGCACCCGCAGCGTTTCGCGGGCAAGCGCGTGGGTCTGGTGCTGAGCGGCGGCAACATCGACCCGATGCTGCTGGCCTCCATCATCGAGCGCGGCATGGTGCGCGCGGGCCGCCTGGCGCGCATCCAGGTCAACGCGCGCGACGTGCCCGGCAACCTGGCACGCATCACGGCGACCGTGGCCGAGGCCGGCGCCAACATCGACGAAGTGCACCACCAGCGCGCCTTCACGCTGCTGGCGGCGCAGAACGTGGCGATCGAACTCGTGCTGCAGACGCGTGGGCGCGAGCACATCGAGCAGGTCATCGAGCGCCTGCGCGAAGCGGGCTTCGACACCACCCTGCTCTGACCCGCGCGCCCACCGGTTGACGCTGCGGCAAGGCCTCCGGCATCATCGGCCGATCAACGGCCAACGCGACAGGAGGTAGGGCATGGACACGAACACGCTGTGGAACTCGCTGCAAAGCACGCTGGGCACCCACATCCCGCAACTGCTCGGCGCGCTGGCCATCTTCATCCTGGGCTGGCTCATCGCGGTGCTGGTGCGCGCCGCGACCCGCAAGAGCCTGGGCTTCGTGGGCGTCAACCACCGCTTCGGCAAACTCACCAACACGCGCGTGGACATCGAAGGCGCAGTCGCCCTCGCGCTGTTCTGGATCGTGATCCTGCTCACCCTGGTGGCGGTGTTCAACTCGCTGAACCTCGCCATCGTCTCCGGCCCGTTCTCGGTCTTCACCACGCAGCTCTTCGAGTACGCGCCGCGCCTGCTGGGCGGCCTGCTGCTGGCGCTGGTGGCCTGGCTGGTGGCCGGCGTGGTGCGCGCGCTCTCACAGAAGCTGCTGGACAAGACCACGCTCGACGAAAAGCTCTCGGAGCACGCCGACATGGCGCCCATCAGCGACAGCCTGTCTGGCGCGCTGTTCTGGCTGGTGATCCTGCTGTTCGTGCCGGCCATCCTCGGTGCGCTGCAGATGGACGGCCTGCTCGACCCCCTGCGCGCCATGGTCACCAAGACCCTGGACATGCTGCCCAACGCGGTGGCGGCGTTCGTGATTGGCGGCGTGGGCTGGATCGTGGCCACGGTGTTGCGCAACCTCACCACCCACCTGAGCCGCACCGCCGGCGTGGACCAGCTCGGCAGCCGCGCCGGGCTGGCCGACACGGTGCAGCTCTCGCGGGTGATCGGCATGCTGGTGTTCGTGGCGGTGTTCCTGCCGTCGCTGATCGCCGCGCTCGACGCACTCAAGATCGAGGCCATCTCGCGCCCGGCCACCGACATGCTCAACACCTTGCTGCAGGCCGTGCCCAACCTGATCGCCGCCGCGCTGATCCTGGTCGTCACCTGGCTGGTGGCCTCGTTCGCCAGCAAGCTGTTGGCGACCCTGCTGGCCACGCTGGGCTTTGACACCCTGCCCGCGCGCGTGAACATGGCGCATGCCTTCGAGAAGACCAGCGCCTCCGCCGCCGTGGGCCGGGTCGTGCTGTTCTTCGCCATGCTGTTCGCCACCGTGGAGGCGGCCGCGCAGCTCGGTTTCGGGCAGGTCAGCAGCATCGTGGCCAGCTTCATCCGCTTTGGTGGCGACATCCTGCTGGGCTCGGCCATCCTCGTGATCGGCTTCTGGCTCGCCAACCTGGCCTACGACGCGATCGACCGTGCCAGCGGCCCGGGCACCAAGGGCCTGGCGCGCATCGGGCGCTACGCCATTCTGGCACTGGTGATCGCCATGGGCCTGCGCGCCATGGGCATCGCCGACGACATCGT
The DNA here is from genome assembly GCF_057809615.1 of Hydrogenophaga sp. FG152. Classification (NCBI taxonomy): domain Bacteria; kingdom Pseudomonadati; phylum Pseudomonadota; class Betaproteobacteria; order Burkholderiales; family Comamonadaceae; genus Hydrogenophaga; species Hydrogenophaga sp. FG152. The sequence continues at coordinate 238,333 of NZ_JBMDKH010000007.1, forward strand.
CAACCTGGCCTTCGGCCTCACGCTGGGCGCGGTGGCCGTGGCGGTGGCACTGTCCTTCGGCCTGGGCGGGCGCGAGGCCGCTGGCAAGCTGATGGACCACTGGCTCTCCAAATTCCGCCGCGAGGACTGAGCGCATGACGCAGAACCCCGAGACCCCCGTCACCGTTGACTTGCTTCAAGGCCTGCTGGCCGACTGGTTCGCGCCCTGGATCCAGGCCATGGGCCTTCGGGTCGAGTCCTTCGCCGAGGGCGAAGTCACCCTGCGCCTGCCGCAGAGCGACCAGCTCTCGCGCGTGGGCGGCATGCTGTGCGGCCAGGCCATGATGTCGGCCGCCGACACCGCCATGGTGCTGGCCATCGTCACCCAGCTCGGCACCCGCCGTCCCATGACCACGGTGCAACTCAACACCAGCTTCCTCAAGCCGCTCTCCGGCCAGGACGCGCGCATCACCGCGCGCGTGGTGCGCGCGGGCAAGAGCCTGGTGTTCGGCGAGATCGACATCAGCGGCGCCAGCGACGGCAAAAGCGTGTGCCGCGCGAGCACCACCTATGCCCTGCTCTGAGCCTGCCGCGCCGCTTCCCTTAGAATCCCGGGAGTTTTGAACCCTTTGACGGAGCGTCATATGTCCAGCCACAACCACAACACCCCCAGCGAGCAGTCCCAGGACATGGTGGAATCCATCGTTCCCTACATGCCTGTTGTGCTGCCGGTCGCCGGTGGCGTGCTGATGTTCCTGCTCGCTTTCATCGCGATCTACATGGCCTGAACCCACCCGGGTTGGCGCCAGGCCGAACGCCCGCCGGGGCCTTCGGCCTTTCTTTTTGGCCCCCCGGCCCGACACCCGGCCCAACCGTTTAATGCATCACGTTATGCGGGTTTTGCATGTAACCGCCTCGTAACGGCGCGGTCGCTTTCTTAAAATCAGGGCATTGGCCGACACGCTGATCAAGCCCGGATCCACCCACCGGGTTTCATCTCTCCCCTGCTGCCCCGCCATCCGCACCGCAGCCCCCACGCGCCGACCGCCCCTTTTTTCGCCGAAGGGACCCCTTGGACAGCCGCCCCGTCATCTGCATGACGCCCGCGGCTGTCGGTGTCTCTGAAGCACGCCGGTTTACAAACTTCTGGAGCGACTCCATGAACTCACCCGTGATGCAGGGCCTGGCCCTCAACACCCCCTCCTATGTGAAGAACGCCCGGCTGATCGCCTGGGTGGCCGACATGGCCGCCCTGTGCAAGCCCGACAGCATCTACTGGTGCGATGGCAGCGAAGAGGAGTACGCCCGCCTGTGCCAGCAGCTGGTGGACGCCGGCACGCTCAAGAGGCTCGACCCGGTCAAACGCCCCAACAGCTTCCTCGCCTGCTCCGACCCCTCGGACGTCGCGCGCGTGGAGGACCGCACCTTCATCTGCTCGGAAAAGCAGGAAGACGCCGGCCCGACCAACAACTGGAAGGCGCCCGCCGAGATGCGAGCGACCCTGCAACCGCTGTTTGACGGCTGCATGCGCGGCCGCACCATGTACGTGGTGCCGTTCAGCATGGGCCCGCTGGGCAGCCCGATCGCCCACATCGGCATCGAGCTCTCCGACAGTGCCTACGTGGCGGTCAACATGAAGCTCATGACCCGCATGGGCAAGGCCGTGTTCGACGTGCTCGGCGCCGACGGCGAGTTCGTGCCCTGCGTGCACACCGTGGGCGCACCCCTGGCCGAAGGTGAAACCGATCAGACCACCTGGCCCTGCAACCCGACCACCAAGTACATCGTCCACTACCCCGAAACGCGCGAGATCTGGAGCTACGGCTCGGGCTACGGCGGCAACGCCCTGCTGGGCAAGAAGTGCTTTGCGCTGCGCATTGCGTCCAACATGGGCCGCCAGCAGGGCTGGCTGGCCGAGCACATGCTGATCCTGGGCGTGACCAACCCCCAGGGCAAGAAGTACCACGTGGCCGCCGCCTTCCCCAGCGCCTGCGGCAAGACCAACTTCGCCATGCTGATCCCGCCCAAGGGCTTCGAGGGCTGGAGCGTGACGACCATCGGCGATGACATCGCCTGGATCAAGCCCGGCAAGGACGGCCGCCTGTACGCCATCAACCCCGAGGCCGGTTACTTCGGCGTGGCGCCGGGCACCAACACGGCGACCAACCCGAACTGCATGGCCAGCCTGGACCGCGACGTGATCTTCACCAACGTCGCGCTGACCGACGACGGCGACGTGTGGTGGGAAGGCATGAGCGAAGCCCCGGCCCACGCCATCGATTGGCAAGGCAAGGACTGGACGCCCCAGATCGCCAAGGAAACCGGCGCCAAGGCTGCGCATCCGAACGCGCGCTTCACCGTGGCCGCCACCAACAACCCCGCACTCGACCCGGCCTGGGACGACCCCAAGGGCGTGGCCATCGACGCCTTCATCTTCGGCGGCCGCCGTTCGACCACCGTGCCGCTGGTGACCGAGGCCCGCAACTGGACCGAAGGCGTCTACATGGCCGCCACCATGGGTTCGGAAACCACCGCCGCCGCCTTTGGCGCGCAAGGCGTGGTGCGCCGCGACCCGTTCGCCATGCTGCCCTTCACGGGCTACAACATGAGCGACTATTTCCAGCACTGGCTCGACGTGGGCGGCAAGCTGGCCAGCCAGGGCGCGAAGCTGCCGGCGATCTACTGCGTGAACTGGTTCCGCAAGGACGAGGCCGGCAAGTTCGTCTGGCCCGGCTTCGGCGAGAACATGCGCGTGCTCAAGTGGATGATCGACCGCCTCGAAGGCCAGGCCGGCGCCGGCACCGAACACGCCTTCGGCGTGAGCCCGCGCTTCGAAGACATCCACTGGAACGGCCTGGACTTCTCCGCCGACCAGTACCGCACCGTGACCCACATCGACCGCGCCGCCTGGGCCCAGGAACTCGAGCTGCACGCCGAGTTGTTCACCCAGCTGGCCTACCACTTGCCCCGGGAACTCGAGGAGACCAAAGCGCAGATCGAGAAGCGCCTGGCGGCCTGAGACAGGCCGCACTCGATCACACCGGCGGTCCGCAAGATCTGCGGCCCACCGGCGCGCCCCGGACCCACCGGCCAGGGCAAAAAAAAGCCACCGGACCCGGTGGCTTTTTTGTGGGCGCGTGGACCGCTCAGATGTAGTACATCAGGCGGTTGCGCGCGCGGGCGGTGCCCAGGCGTTCCCAGTAGCCCACCTGCGGTTCAGCGGCCTGGGTGGCTTCGGGCAGGCCCAGCGGCGCCAGGGCTTCGGTGAAGGACGTCGCCTGCACCACCGGGGCCTGGACCTCGCTTTCGTCCGCAGCGCGGGCACGGGCGGCCATCAGCTCGTTCATCAGGCGGTGGTCCATGCGGGCCATTTCCCAGAGGCGGGTCTCGGCGCGCGCTTCGGCCAGGGCTTGCGACCAGCCGTCCAGCGAAACCACCGCGCGACGGGCCAGCGAGCGGGCCGTGTCGGCAAACAGGGCCATGCCGGCGAAGACCACCACCCACAGGAAGACCCAGGCCAGGAACAGCTGGCCGTCGGCCCAGGTGCTGATCAGGCGATCGGCGACCACGACCATGGCAGCCACGACGGCCGCCAGCAGCATGACGGAAAGACCACGCGCACTGTCGTTGCGGCGCTGAATGCCGTCGACACCCTTGTGCGCGGGCGTGGATGCCGGGCGCAGGCCCAGCGGGGCAGAAGGAAGGGATGCGTATGTGCTCATGGCGAACTCCAGAAATAGAAAAATGTCTTTTGGACAAGCGAATATTAGGGTTTGCCCTAGTATTTAGCCACTTTATCTTTGTGATGTCTTATATTCACTCGGGTGATAAATGGCCTGAATTTCCGCACCCTTGACCTGAACCTCCTGCGCGTCTTCGACGAGGTGATGACCGAGCGCAGCCTCACCCGCGCGGCCCACAACCTGGCCATGACGCAACCTGCGGTGAGCAATGCGCTGCGCCGCCTGCGCGAGGTGATGGGCGACGAACTGGTGCGCCGCTCGGGCTACGGCGTGGAGCCCACGCCGGTGGCGCTGGCCCTGTGGCCCACGGTGCGCGATGCCCTGCACATGCTGCGCGAGTCGCTCGCCCCGGGCGCCTTCGACCCGGCGAGCGCGCGCAACGCCTTCGTGCTCGCCATGGCCGACGCCACCGCCGCCAAGCTCATCCCCGGGCTGATGGACCTGCTGGAAAGCGAGGCGCCCGGCGTGAACCTGCGCGTGCTGCCGCTGACCACGCGCGACCCGCGCGGCCTGCTGGAGTCGGGCACGGTGGATCTGGCGATCGGGCACTTTCCCGGCGTGCTGGCCGAACTGGGCGCCATGCACCTGCAGGAAAACGACCCGCACTTCCACCACCAGCGCCTGTACGACGGCGAGTACGTGGTCGTCATGCGGCGCGGTCACCCGCTGGCCGGCCAACCCTTGAGCCTGGACAGCTATTGCGATGCGCGCCACATGCTGGTGAGCTTCTCGGGCCGCCCTTTCGGTTTCGTGGACGAGGCGCTCGCGGCTGTCTCGCGCCAGCGCCGCGTCGTGATCACCGTCAACCAGTTCTTCACCGCCGGCAGGGTGGTGGCCACAACCGACCTGCTCACGGTGCTGCCGCGCCACTTCGTCGGCGCCACCGGCATGGAGCACGAGCTGGCGCTGTGCGACCTGCCCCTGCAGGTGCCCCCCGTGCACGTGGACTCGCTGTGGCACCGCCAGGCCACACAGAACACGGCGCACCGCTGGCTGCGGGAAACGGTGGCGCGCGCCGCCAACATCGGTTTTCGTCCTGCCCCACCCAGCAACGCACCACCGCCGCAACGCCCCCGCAAGCCCAAGGCTTGAGCGCCTGGACCACAATGCGCGCATGAAACTCCAGCTGCTCAGCGACCTGCACCTCGAAGCCAACCCCGACTTTGTGCCCACGCCGGCACCGGGTGCCGACCTGCTGGTGCTGGCCGGGGATGTCGGCTCGTACCAGCTGCGCCGCGATGGCAGTGCCATGAACGAAGCCGATTGGGGCCTGGGCCGTTTTGCCGACTGGCCGGTACCCGTGCTGTTCGTGCCGGGCAACCACGAGTACGACGCGCTCGATGTGGACGACGCCCATCACCGCCTGCGCGAGACCTGTGAGCGCCTGGGCCTGATGTGGCTGGAGCGCGAGACGCGCGTGATGCAGGGCGTGCGCTTCGTGGGCACGACGCTGTGGAGCGATTACGACGTGCTTGGCGAACGCGAGAAGGCCTACCGCGCCGCCAACCACTACCTCGTGAAGATGGCCGGCCAGCGCGACGGGCAACTGTTCGACGCCGAGGCCATGCGCGCCCTCGCCCTGGAGTGCCAGCACTGGCTGCGCGGCGCCCTGGCCGAACCGTTCGACGGCCCCACCGTCGTCGTCACCCACTTCGCGCCCACCCTGCACAGCGCCGACCCACGCTACGGCCTGAGCCCGGGCACGGCCGGCTTCTGCAACGGGCTGGACGCCTGGCTGCCACAGGCCGACCTCTGGTTGCACGGGCACCTGCATTGCCCCACGGACGTGCAGGTCGGGCGTTGCCGCATCGTGGCCAACCCGCTCGGCTATGCGGTGAAAAACGAACAGGACGGTTTTCTGCCGGACCAGCTGATCGACGTGCCGGCGCGACCGGGCCTTGCCGCTGTTTGAGCCAGCGCAAGGTCCTTGTGTGCCAAGGACATACACTGCGCACTGATTCAACCTAGAAGGAGAGAACCTATGAAGATTCTGCTGGCTGTCGATGGCAGCGCTTACACCAAGAAGATGCTGGCCTACCTGGCCACGCACGGCGAGATGTTCGGCTCGAACAACAGCTTCTCGATGATCACCGTGCAAGCCCCGCTGCCACCCCGCGCACGCGCGGCCGTGGGCGCCGCGGCGGCCAACGAGTACTACGAGGAAGAATCCGCCAAGGTCACCGGCACGGTGGCCAAGTTCCTCAAGCGCCATGGCATCGATGCCAAGGCGATCCACAAGGTCGGCTCGCCCGGCGAGCAGATTTCCAAGGCGGCCGACGGCGGCAAGTTCGACCTGCTGGTGATGGGCTCGCACGGCCACAGCGCCCTGGGCAACCTGGTGATGGGTTCGGTCGCCACGCAGGTGCTGGCCCACTGCGGTGTGCCGGTGCTGCTGGTGCGCTGACATCCCCCGCTCTCACGCAGAAAGGGCCGCAGATGCGGCCCTTTTTCATGGTCGTGCGACCAGCGCCGTCAGCGCGCCCGCAGCCCGTCGAAGCAGGTGCTCAGCACCATCTGGATGATCTGCTCGTTGTCGTACTGCTCGCTGCCTTTGAGGAAACCCAGCACCGGGTCGCAGGCGCGTGCGTACAAGGTGTAGAGCACGGCAATGGGCGGCAGGGCCGGGTTCAGGCTGCCGTCGGCCTGCGCCGCCGTGATCCAGGCGCCCAGGCGCTCGCTCACCTCCATGAGGCCATCCACGTAGGCTTTGTTGGTGGTCAGCGCGGCGCGCAGGCTGGAGTTTTCGCTCGGCAGCGACGGCATTTCACCGGCCAGTTGCACTTCCATGGTCCAGCGCGCCACGGCCTTGAGCTGATCGATCGGTCGCGCGCCGGTGGACTCGCCCTGCAGCCTGTCAAGAAACGCCAGGGCGCGCTCCATCACCCGCACCATGGCCGCCGCCGCGAGGTCTTCCTTGCTGGAGAAATGCTTGTAAAGGCTGGCCTTGGCGATGCCCACCTCGATCGCCACCTCGTCCAGGGTCATGGCCTCGAAGCCCTTTTCGGCCAGCAGGCGGTTCACCGCCGTGATGATCGCGTCCTCGCGCGCCAGGTGCATCTGGGCGCGGAAGCTGCGCTTGAGTGAGGTTTCGGGGGGCGATTTGAGAACGGCGCTGACCATGGACGACCTTTTGACAGAACTCAAATTTTGCCCGAAATCGACGGCCTCGTCGATAACCATACCAATAAGTCGGAAAGTGACTGATCAGTATCTTTTTTTACCGACAAGGCTAACATTCGCGCCGGCCCGTGCCATTTCGCGCTGACCCAACTTGAATATGGAAGGACTCCACCATGAAAAAGACCCTGATCGCTTCGCTGCTCGCCCTGGGTGCCTTGAGCACCGCTCATGCCGCTGACATCGTGGACACCGCGGTAGCCGCCGGTTCATTCAAGACCCTGGTGACTGCCGTGCAGGCCGCAGGTCTGGTCGACACCCTCAAGGGGCCGGGTCCGTTCACGGTGTTCGCACCGACGGACGAAGCCTTCGCCAAAATCCCGAAGGCCACGCTGGACGCGCTGCTGAAAGACAAGGCAGCGCTCACCAAGGTGCTGACGTACCACGTCGTGCCAGGCAAGGTGATGGCCAAGGACGTGAAGCCGGGCATGGTCACCACCGTGCAAGGCAGCATGCTCACCGTGTCCACCACTGGCGGGGTGAAGGTGGACGCCGCCAACGTCGTGAAAACCGACATTGCCGCCGACAACGGTGTGATTCACGTGATCGACACGGTGATCATGCCCAAATAAGGCCTGCCCAACCCCGCCCGCAAGCCCCGCCCTGGCGGGGCTTTTTCACACCAGGCTCTTATCGGTCGGCCGCAGATTTTTGGCGGCGGCGACGCGCAGCGCCGTGCTCAGCGCATCGAGCACGTCGGAGTTGAGGTTCCAGCAATGCCAATGCAGCGCCACGCCCAGCCGATGGCGCGGCGCGAGGTTCACCAGCTCGCCGCGGGCCAACAGATCGCGCACGCGCAGTTCGGGCAGCACGCTCACGCCCCAGCCCGCCATCACCGCGCGCACCTGGCCTTCGCTGGACGGCACGAACAACTGCTTGAGCATCACGCGCGAAAGACCGAACGCCTTGGACACGAAGCCGTGCTGCAGGTTGTCCTTGCGGTTGAAGGCCACGAAGGGCACCTTGTGGAAGTTGTGCGCGTTCAGGCCCTTGGGCAAATGCTCGGCGGCGTAGGCGGCCTGCGCCACCACCACATAGTCCATGGTGCCAAGGGCTTCCATCTTGCAACCCCGCAAGGCCTGCCCCAGCGAGGTCACGCAGCCCAGCACCTGACCTTCGCGCAGCCACTCGTGAGTGAACTCCTGGTCGTCGGTGATGATCTCGATCGGCAGGCCGCCCTGCGCCAGGGCGTCAAGCGCTGGCAAGGCCCAGGTGGCGATGCTGTCGGCGTTGATCGCCACCGAAATGCGCTCGTCGTCCCGCCCGTTGCCGGTGGAACTGGGCGCGAGTTCCTTGAGGTCCTTCTCCAGGTCGGCGCGCAACAGCCGCATCATCTTGGCGTGCTTGAGCATGAGCTGCCCCGCCGCCGTGGGTTTGAGCGGGCGGCTGCGCACGATCAGCACCGTGCCGACCTGCGCCTCCAGCGCCCGCAGGCGCTGCGAGACGGCGGATTGCGTGATCGAGAGCCGCTGCGCAGCGCGCTCGAAACCGCCCTCTTCGATGATGGCGGCCAGGCATTCAAGGGCGTCTGGATCAAAGGTGCTCATGGGAAACCTCCGGCAGAGAGCGGCGTGCGCGGCTTGTGACCCGCACATAAGTCATTCTGATGAATGCGATTTTAGTTTAATTTCGCTTCACCAAGCACCCGATATTTTCCATACTGCGGCGCATTCACCACCTCTTTTTTGTGGAGCGGATCATGCAAGTCACGGTATTGGGCGCGGGCATCATCGGCGTCAGCACGGCGTGGCACCTGCTGCAGCGCGGTCATGAGGTCACCCTGGTCGACCGGCAACCCGACGCCGCGCTGGAGACCAGCTTCGCCAACGCGGCGCAGATCTCGGTGAGCTATTGCGAACCCTGGGCCAACAAGGACGCACCGCTCAAAACCCTGAAGTGGATGTTCTCCGACGAATCGCCGCTGCTGTTCCGCCCACAGCTCGACTGGGCGCAGTGGCGCTGGGGCCTGCAGTTCCTGGCCCAGTGCAACGACAAGGCCTTCGTGCGCAACGTGGCGCAACTGGTGGCGCTGGGCGCCTACAGCCATGCGGCCCTGAAAGACGTGGTGGCCGAGACCGGCATCGAATACAACCGCCTCGAACGCGGCATTGCGCACTACTACACCGACCAGAAATCCTTCGATGGCGCGGCCGACGCGGCCGCGGTGATGCAGCGCTTCGGCGTGCAGCGCCGCGTGGTCACACGCGACGAACTGCTCGCCATCGAACCGGCGCTCCAGGCCTTTGGCGATCGCATCGTGGGCGGCACCTACACCCAGAGCGACGAATCGGGCGACGCGCGCGTGTTCACACAGCAACTCGCGGCCCTGTGCGGCCAGCGCGGCGCGCGGCTGCTGTTCGGCCACGACATCGAACAGCTGGAAAGCGACGGCCGCGAAGTGCGCCAGGTGCGCGTGCGCGACCGCATCACCGGCCTGGCCAGCGTGCTCCAGGCCGACGCCTTCGTCGTGGCCTGTGGCTCCTACTCCACGCCGCTGCTTGCGTCGGTGGGTGTGAACGTGCCGATCTACCCTGGCAAAGGCTACAGCGCCACCCTGCCCTTGTTGAACCCCGAGCGCGCGCCCTCGGTGAGCCTGCTCGACGACCAGATGAAATGCGCCGTCTCGCGGCTGGGCAACCAGCTTCGCGTGGCCGGCACCATCGAACTCGGCGGCTTCGACCTCTCACTCGACACGCCACTGGCGCGCAAGCGCTGCGACATGCTGGTGCGCCGCATCGAGCAAGTGTTCCCCGGTGTGGCCGACACCCGCACGGCCGATGAAGGTGGCGACCCGCAGTTCTGGTGCGGCCTGCGCCCCGCCACGCCGACGAACATCCCCTTGATCGGCCGCACCAGGCTGCGCAAGCTGTGGATCAACGCCGGCCACGGCACGCTGGGCTGGACGCATGGCGCGGGCTCGGGCAAAGCGATGGCCGAACTCATCCACGGTGAACAACCGGCAATGAACTTCGGGTTCCAGGGCATGGGCACGCAAACCAGAGGCGCAACGCTGGCGGGCGTGCGGCGGTTGGAGGCGACTTCGCGGGGCTGAGCCCGTTTCGGCCTTTTTGCCATTGCTTCCTTCTCAGGGACGCCTTGTTCCCTCATAGCGATTCTTTGTCCCCGCCCACACCGGCCACGACTCACTCCCGGCAAACTGCTTGAAGGCAATTTGCCGTCGCGCAAACAACTTCACAAAACGCGTGCATGACCGACCAAAAGGGTCGATGTCACTCGCGATTGCGCAGGGAGGGAGGAAACATCAACGCTTGATTTAACTCAACCGCACTGCATTGCACGGCTGCATATCGCCGTGCCTCAACCTTGCTCATGCATCGGGGTTGAAGTCACCGTCTACGGACACTCCAAATTCTCAAGATCAACCACTGTTCACAAGACCGTGGTTTGAATTCGCACGTACTTTTATGGTCAATCTATCCATATCTCAACAACGCATTGCACTTTTGTCTGCCCTCCTGATTTCACTGCACATTGCCGGTTGTGGCGGTGGTGGAGGAGACAGCGCCTCTCCAGTTTCTCCGAGCAGCCCAATCAGCGCCGTTGAGCCTGCCTGTCAGTCCTGCGCCGCCACCAGCGCCACAACGTACGCGGGCAGCGGGACGGGCATCTGGCAGACCACCAACTCGGGCAGCGCCGCCAAGGAAATTCCCATCTCGATCTCGGGCCTAGCTGTGATGTCTCAATAGGTTGTTCATCCGTCTCGGATTTGGGAAGCTGTGGTTACC
>NZ_JBMDKH010000008.1:0-228799 GCF_057809615.1 Hydrogenophaga sp. FG152
GCGGCGGCCTGCTTGTGACCCCCACGCTCCACCGCTGCGCGGGTCGCTGCCCCCCCAGGGGGCTGGCCTTGCTTGGGGCGGCCCGGCGCGGCGGCCTGCTTGTGACCCCCACGCTCCACCGCTGCGCGGGTCGCTGCCCCCCGAGGGGGCTGGCCTTGCTTGGGGCGGCCCGGCGCGGCGGCCTGCTTCGCGTCCTATGAAGCTCGCCGTCGTCGGTGCCGGCTGGGCCGGCATGGCCGCCGCGGTGGAAGCCGCTTCGCGCGGCGTCGATGTGACGGTGTTCGAATCGGCCCGCACGCTGGGGGGCCGCGCGCGCGCCCTGCCCGCGCAGTTGCCCGACGGCACACCTCTCACGATCGACAACGGACAACACATCCTCATCGGCGCCTACGGCGACACGCTGGCGCTGATGCAGCGCGTGGGGCTGGACCTCTCCCAGGCGCTGCTGGCCCTGCGCCTCGCCCTGCCGCACACCGACGGCTCGGGCCTGCAGACACCCGCCTGGGCTGCGCACTGGCCCGCGCCGCTGGACGCGCTCGCGGCCATCGCCACCACGCGCAGCTGGCGCTGGCGCGAACGGCTCTCGCTCGTCACCGCTTCGCTGCGCTGGCAGCGCCAGGGCTTCGAGTGCGACCCGATGCTCACCGTGGCCGAGCTGTGCGCCCGCCTGCCCGCGCGCGTGGTGCAGGAACTCATCGAGCCCCTGTGCGTGTCCGCGCTGAACACGCCCACGGTGGACGCGAGCGCGGCGGTGTTCCTGCGCGTGCTGCGCGACGCCCTGTTCGGCAAGGGCTTCGCGGGCTTCAGCGCGTCCAGCCTGCTGCTGCCGCGCACCGATCTCTCGCGCCTGTTCCCCGATGCGGCGGCCGAGTGGCTGCTGCGCCATGGCGGCTCGACCCAGATGCGCATCGGCACCCGCGTGAGCACCCTGCGCCCGCTGGCGGCGCAATGGATGCTCGGCCATGAAGGTGGCGAAGAGGCCTTTGACCGCGTGATCTGGGCCACCGCCGCGAGCCCCGCCGAAAAAGCCATCCGTCAGGCCGCCGACGCCTGCGACGAAGGCACCGAGCCCATCCTCAAGGCCTGGGCCCGCTCGGCCCGCGCGTTGCCCTTCACGGCCATCACGACCGTGTATGCCTGGGCACCCGGCGCGCGCCTGGCCTCGCCCATGCTGGCCCTGCGCGCCGAGCCCGACGCCCAGACCGCCCCCGCGCAGTTCGTGTTCGACCGGGGCCAGCTCAGCCCTGCGGACCCGGCCGCGCAAGGCCTGTTGGCCTTCGTGGTGAGCACCAGCGGCGAGGACCGCGACGACCTGCAGACCCAGGTGCTCGAACAAGGCCGGCGACAGCTGGGCCTGCCCGCGCTGCAGGCCGTGCAGACCGTGGTGGAAAAGCGCGCCACCTTTGCCTGCACGCCCGGCCTGGTGCGGCCGATGCAGGCCATCGCCCCCGGGCTCTGGGCCGCAGGCGACTACGTGGACGGGCCCTACCCCGCCACCCTCGAAGGCGCGGTGCGCAGCGGCCTCGCGGCGGCCCGGCTCGCCACCGAAGCCCACTGATCGACCCCTCTGCGGAACCTCTGGGGCGCACGGGGTTCACACCGTGTGACATTTTTTTCAACCCCGACCCGAAGGAGACCTCGCGGATGAACGCCCCCCTCCCCGCCCGACACCTCATCGCCGCCGCCGGCCTGTGCCTGCTCGCGCTCAGCACGAGCGTGGCGCAGGCGCAAAGCATGGTCAGCGTGCAGGGCAGCACGCTCAACATGCGCGAAGGCCCGAGCACCAAGGCCGCCGTGCTGTGGGAGCTCAAGCGGGGCTACCCGCTGCAGATCACCGAGCGCAAGGGCAGCTGGATCAAGGTGCTCGACTTCGAAGGCGACACGGGCTGGGTCGCGCGCTCGTTCACCGGCAACACGCCGCACCACGTCGTGAAGGCGAAGGTCGCCAACATCCGCAGCGGCCCGGGCGCACAGCACCGCATCGTGGGCAAAGCGGAGTACGGCGAGTTGCTGCGCACGCGCGAGAAGCGGGCCGACTGGGTGCGCGTGGAACGCGAAGAAGGCGTGGGCGGCTGGATCGCCAAACAGCTGCTCTGGGGCTTCTGAGCCCGGCGCTCAGCCGTTCTCGCGCACCGCGAGGTAGGCCGGGCGCGCCATGCAGCACCGGATCCATTCGTGCGTGAGCGGGTGGGCGTCCATCAGCACCCTGGACGGGCGCGCCCAGTTCAAGACGCTGGCCACGCACAGGTCGGCCACGGTGAAACGCGCGGCGGCGAGGTGGGCCTGGCCCGCCTCTTTCTGGCCCTGCAGGTGCCGCTCGATCACGCGCAGCGGCACCGCCAGGCGGCGCTCGGCCGCGTCGGCCAGCTCGGGCTTGCGCCGCTCCGTGGGCATCACCAGCCGGTGCATCAGCACCGTGAGGGCATCGGCCTCGGTTTCGGTCATGGCCCAGAAGCTCCAGCGCAGGGCTTCGGCGTCTTCGTGCGGCGTGGCCGGCGTGATGCTTGCACCGTCGGCCGGGCCGTGGTGCCGCGCGATGTACAGCGCGCAGGCCATGCTCTCCCACACCACCACATCGCCCTCAGGCCGGGCATCCACCACCGCCGGCACGCGGCCATTGGGGTTGATCGCGAGGAACTCGGGCGTGCGCGTGCCGCGGTCCTGGTAGGCCAGCTCGACGTGCCTGAAATCCAGGCCCAGTTCGGTGGCGGCCCAGAGCGGGCGCACAGCGCGGGAAGCGGGAATGCCGTAGATCGTGAGGCCCATGCTCAGGCCAGCTGGCGGCACAGGGCCGTCAGGTCGGCCACCGTGACGTGGGGCTGCAGCGGCGCGTGTTTCCAGGCGTGGCCAGCCCGGTTGAGCCAGGCCACCTGCATGCCCGCACCCAGCGCGCCTACCACGTCCAGGTGTGCGTCATCGCCAATGTGCAGCACCTCGGCAGCGCCCACGCCGGCGCTGACGGCTGCTGCGTGGAAAATGCGCGCATCGGGCTTGCCCACGCCGAACTCGCGTGCGCTGAAGGCGGCGTGGAAGTGCTGCCCCAGGCCCACCTTGTGGACATCCGCATTGCCGTTGGACAAGGCCACCACCGGGTAGCGCTTCGCCAGAAACTCCAGCGCCGGCAAGGCGTCCTCGAACAGCTCCACGCGCTGGCGCTCGGCGAAAAAGATGTCGAAGGCCGGTTCGGCCAGTGCCGGGTCGTCGCCCGCGCGCGTCAGCACCAGGCGAATCGCCTCGCGGCGCAGGGCGCTCATGTCGTGCGCCAGGTCGGGCCGCAGGGTGTGCATTTCATTGCGCACTGCGCGCAGGGCTTTGGGGTCGCCCCACTGCGCGGCGGTGGCCGGCGCGTGCTCCAGCAGCCAGGCCGCCAGCACGGCCTCGGCGCGCTCGATGATGGGCCAGATCGGCCACAGCGTGTCGTCCAGATCGATGGTGATGGCGCGGATGCGGCTGACGTCCAGCGCCGTGGGGAGAGGGGTATTCATGTCTGCGGGAGAATAGCGCATGCCCTTCCGCCCCGAACCGACGATCCCCCATGGCCAGCCAGCGCGCACGGCCATCGTCTATTGCAACCTCGGCACGCCCGATGAAGCCAGTGCCCCCGCCCTGCGCCGCTACCTCGCCGAGTTCCTGGGCGACCCCCGCGTGGTGGAGATTCCCCGGCTGGTCTGGTGGCCCATCCTGCACGGCATCATCTTGCGCACGCGACCGAAGAAGTCCGCCGCCAAGTACGCCAGCGTCTGGCTGCCCGAAGGCTCGCCGCTGAAGGTGTGGACCGAGAGACAGGCCACGCTGCTGCGCGGCTACCTGGGTGAGCGCGGCCACCAGGTGACGGTGCGCTATGCCATGCGCTACGGCAACCCGTCCATCGCGTCCGTGCTCGACGAGCTCAAGGCCCAGGGCGTGGCCCGGGTGCTGGTGCTGCCAGCCTACCCGCAGTACAGCGGCACCACCACCGCCAGCGTGATCGACGCGGTGACGGCCTGGAGCCAGCCCGTGCGCAGCCTGCCCGAGCTGCGCTTCGTCAACCGCTACCACGATGACCCCGGCTACATCAAGGCGCTGGCCCGGACCATCCGCGCGCACTGGACGGCGCACGGCCAGGGCGACCACCTGGTGATGAGCTTCCACGGCGTGCCCGAGCGCACCCTGCACCTGGGTGACCCCTACCACTGCGAGTGCCGCAAGACCGCGCGCCTGCTGGCCGAGCAACTGGGCCTGGCACCCGAGCGCTACACCCTCACCTTCCAGTCGCGCTTCGGCAAGGCCAAATGGCTGGAGCCCTACACCGAGCCCACGCTGGTGGCGATGGCGAAGAAGGGTTTGAAGCACGTGGACGTGGTCTGCCCCGGCTTCACCAGCGACTGCCTGGAGACGCTGGAAGAAATCAACATGGAAGCGCGCGAGGCCTTTCTGCACGCGGGCGGCCAGCAGTTCCAGTACATCCCCTGTGTGAACGACTCGCCTGAGTGGATTCGCGCACTGGCCGATCTGGCCGAACGGCACCTGCAAGGCTGGCCCACCAAGACAGCGGACAACCCGATGGAGCTGCAGGCCGGCCGCGAACGGGCCCTGGCGCTGGGCGCGAAAGACTGATCCTGGTTCACACGAGGGAAGACCATGTCCGCCCACCCCATCTTCAAGACGGCGTTTGCCAAGGTCTATCCGCTGTATGTGCAGAAAGCGGAGCGCAAGCACCGGACGAAAGCAGAAGTGGACGACGTCATCCGCTGGCTGACGGGCTACGACCAGGCGGGCCTGGAGCGGCAGATCGCGCAGGGGCACGACTTTGAAACCTTCTTCGCCCAGGCCCCGGCGATGAACCCGAACACCTCGCTGATCACTGGCGTCGTCTGTGGCGTGCGCGTCGAGGCGGTGGAAGACCCCCTGATGCAGCGCATCCGCTACCTGGACAAGCTGGTCGACGAGCTGGCCAAGGGCAGGAAGATGGAGAAGATCCTGCGGCAGTAGCGCTGGCGGGAGCGGCGCGCGCGGCCATGAGGACGCGAAGTCGTCCTACATCGCCCCGTGCCTTGGCGCGATAAGGTGGAGCCTCGATCACTGCAGGAGGTGCACCGTGGCGACCAGAAGAAGAACCCAGGGCTCGCTCGTCCAGCGAGTCAAAGCGCAAGACGACGCCCGCGACAGCTTTCCCGGCGAGCACTGGCTGGTGCTGGGCGCGGGCATTGCGGCATGGGCGCTCACGCGCAAGAGCCCATCGGTGGTCGTGCGCACGGCAGGCATGCTGGCCGCCTCCGCCCTCGTGGGCCGAGCCGCCAGCGGCCGCGATGGCTTGAGCAAGCTGCTGCGCTACACACCGTTGGGCCGGCGCATCCGCTAAGGCGGTGAGGTCTTGCCGTCTGGCTCCTGCGAGCCCCGCAGCACCCCGTTGATCTCGGCACCGAAGATCAGCGTGATGGCGCTGATGTACAGAAACACCAGCGTGGCCACCACGCCCGCGAAGCTGCCGTAGAGCAAGGCCAGCTTGCCTGCGGTGCGCAAGGTGTAGGACAGGCTCGCGGCCGCCCCCACCCAGAGGGCGGCGCCCACCACGGCACCTGGGATCACGGTGTAGAGCCGCTGGCGAATGTCCGGCAACCAGCCGTACATCAAGGCATACAACATCAACAGCACCAGGAAAGCCGAGCCATAGCGCACGCTGTTGCGCGCCCACAGGGTTTCCTGTCCCACGCCCACGTTCTCGGCCAGCAGCAGCCACACATACGGCATCACCACCACCGAACTGAAAGCCAGCAGCACGCCCGAGCCCACCACCACCGTGAACAGCGTGACCTTGATGCGCGCTTTCCAGAACGGCAACCCGCGCTCGATGCCATAGGCGCGGTTCAGCGCCGAACGGATCGCCTGCATGCCCGACGAGGCGGTCCACAGCGTCACCAGCACGCCCACGGCCAGCAAGGCCTGGTTGCGCTGGGCCAGCACCTGCTCGATGACCGGCTGCACCGCGTCGCGCACCAACTGCGGCGTGTAGCTCACAACGCGCGTGACAAGCGCCGCCGCATCTCCTGGCTTTCCCAGGTAACCGGCCGAAGCGGACAGCAGGATCAGCAAGGGGAACATCGCCAGCACCGAGGAAAACGCAAGGCTTCCGGCCTGGTTGGCGCTCTGGTGCAGGATGTAGTTCCGGATCGCCATCACCAACACCCGCAGGCCCGGCGTGGCGAGCACCGCGCGCTGGATGCGGTCTTTCGCCTTGCGCAGCGCGCTCATGGATAGCTTTCGAGATCAGGACCGTTCATGGGAATGCCAATACCTGCAGTTGACCGAAAGATGTCCATGGTAGCGGAGGGTCACTCCCTCCTGGGCGATGCCCCAGTCACCAAGATAACGGCCTTTGCAAGCGCGGCTATTTCAAAAGCTTGAAAAGTCCGACTGCGATACTTGTGCCGATGCCCGCAACCTTTTCCGCCAGGTGGTTCCTGGGTCGCATCTGAGGGAATCGCATTGAGGGTTCGACCCAATGATCGCCCAGCCCCTTTCGGACAATGTCAGCAACGCGTGGCGATCCGAGCGCGGTGACTGCCGTCTGCAACGCCCTCGTCTTCGCGGTCGACTTCAAACCCACGAACGAGGCAGTGAGCTCCCTCAGCCACGACGCCGACCCCTGGGCCAGGAGCGGCGTCAACGCCTTGAGCGAATAGCCGTCTACCTCCAGAAACCAATGCATCAGATCGAACTGCGCCATCTTCGCGAGTGCGCTCGCCAGCAGCCTCGCCTCGCCGGTGCTGCAGGGCGCCTGGCTCAGGTACCGCCACGCCTGGTCGACATACTTCCCGGACAGCGGGGGGGGGCCAAACTCATCCTCGCAGAGATGAGACACGGCAAACATCAAAGGATATTGCTCATAGGTCGAAGCCGAAATGGCCCGACCCATGCGGGCGTCTTCCTGGAACTCTTCCTGCATCTTTCGAAGCAGAAATCGGCTGTTCTCGCTAACGACGCACCGATCACAACCGGTCTCGCGCCAAAGGTCGTTGAGCAATGTGCGCCTGCTTTCCCTGCATTTTTCGCTCGCCAAGACGGACTCTGTCTGCACCATGAAGCTCACGGAAGGTAAGCCCCCTCCTCGCGAGAGACTGTCGGCTTCTTGTCGATGCGCGACCTTGGGCATCAAGGCCTCAACGATCGGCATTCGTTTCTGCAACGAAGGTCGGCGCTGCTCATCAAGTCCACGCCAATGACCAGAGGAAGCCTCAGTTGAAGCATTTGACTTTGGTGTCAGAACGTTCAATCTCGAGGTCATCCATTCAGACAGCGCCTGCAGTTTGATCAGTGTTTTTCGGGCATCCTCTGTTTGCCATCCCCTGCGCATGGTCGAAAGAACTTCTTTGAAAACGTTCTTTTGCTCCAGCGTCAAATTGGCGATCTCATTGGCCAGATTTTTATCCGCTGGTCCGAGGCCCATCATCGCGTGAGCGATCGACTTGGATTCAGCCGATCCGCTTTGAATCAGCTCAATCGCGCGGTTGATGCACTGAATAGGGGTGTCTTCGGCAAGCAGGTCCTGCTTGAAGCGGCTCAAGGCGTTGTAGCGCTTCTGCATGCGCTCAATCAGCAGCTCCCTGGTGGGGGCTGCAGGTAACGTTTCACGGCCGGGACTATGCGGCGCGCGAGGAACGGACGACAACATCAAACGGTTTCCTTGCTCGATATACGAGCTTGCAAAACGGCTATGTTCTCAATATGCCTTTGCGCTGTGCATCCAGGGAATCGAATGACCTATTCAAGCACCTTGGGCATGCCGTCCCGGGTATGAAGCTCAAGGCCACGCCTCCCGGCAGCTCGGGGAGCCCTCCTCTTCAGTGCCCCGCCAGAAACCGCTGCACCAGCTCGAACTGCTCGGGCACGTTGAGCGCGGGCGCGTGCCCGCACCCGGCAATCGTCACCACCAGCGCGCGCGGCCCGCGGTCGCGCATGGCCTCGGCCGTGTCGGCCAGCAGCAGGTCCGACTCCGCGCCGCGCAGGCAGAGCACGGGCACGTCGATGCGGTCGTAGGTGGGCCAGAGGTCGTAGTCCGTGGGGTGGTGGCTGAACTGCATCACCATGGCCGGGTCGTAGTGCGGCGTCACGCGGCCATTGGCCAGTCGGCGCGCCGAGCTTTCGGTGAGCAGGCGCCACTGCGCGTCGCTCAGGTAGCCGTAGGGCTTGTAGACGGTGCGGAAGTACTGCTCCAGCTCGCTCATGGTGTGGAACGCCGCCGGATTGCCCGCGTAGCTGCGGATGCGCTGCACCGCCGCATCGGCCAGCTTGGGGCCGATGTCGTTGAGCACCAGCCGCTCGATGCGCCCGTGCAGCGGGCCGGCAGCGCACACCATGCCGATGGCGCCGCCCATGGAGGTGCCGACCCAGTGGAAGCGCTTGATGGCGAGCTGGTCCACCAACGCGGTGGCGATGCGCGAATAGAAATCCAGGCAGTACTCGGCTTCGGGCTCGGGGCTCCATTCCGAGAGGCCGCGCCCGATCGTGTCGGGGCAGATCACGCGCCAGCCCTGCGCGCTGAGGTGCGCGGCCAGCGGGTCCATGTCTCTCCCGGTGCGGGCCAGGCCGTGCCAGGCGATCACCGTCTGACCATGGGGCGTCTCGGGCTCCCAGTCCATGAAGTGGATTTCGCGGCCTGCGCAGGTGAGGTAGCGCGAGCGTGGGGTCACGGTGGTGGCCGTGGGCGCGAGGGTGATGGCGGTGTTCATGGCCGGCCTCCTTTCAGGCGAGCGAGCGAAGCCCGCTCTCGCAGCTTGCCCACGATGCCTGTGGGGAAGTAATACACCGACAGGACGAAGAGCACGCCCAGCCAGAGCAGCCAGCGGTCGGGCGTGAGCAGCGCGGGCAACAGCGGCAGGCCTTCGGTGGCGCTGCCGGCCATGCGCAGCAGGTCCTGCAGGTAACTTTGCGCCACCACGAAAAGCACGCTGCCGATGAATGCGCCGTAGAGCGTGCCCATGCCGCCGATGACGACGATGAGCAGGATGTCCAGCATGATCTCGAACGAGAGCGAGGTGTCCGGCCCGTTGTAGCGCAGCCAGAGCGCGAGCAGGCAGCCCGCCAGCGTGGCGAAGGAGGCGGAGAGCACGTTGGACAAGGTGCGGTAGACGACGGTGCGGTAGCCCAGGGCCTCGGCGCGGAAATCGTTCTCGCGGATGGCCTGCAGCACGCGGCCGAAGGGCGAGTTCACGATGCGCAGGATGGTGAGGAAGATCGCGGTGACGGCCAGGAAGATCAGGTAATAGGTGATCAGCCGGCCATTGAGGTCCACCTCGCCCAGCGGCGTCTGCAGCGGCTCTTCGGTCAGCGTGAAGCCGGGCGAGAGCAGCTCGGGCACGCGGAAGGTCAGGCCGTCTTCACCACCGGTGAAATCCGACAGCTGCGAGGCCAGCGTGAGAAAGGCCGAGGCCACCGCGAGCGTGATCATGGCAAAGAAGATCGCGCGCACCCGCAGCGAGAACAGGCCGATGAGCAGCGAGAGCACCAGCGAGACCAGCAGCGCGCAGAGCACACCCAGTGCAATGGCGCCCCAGGACGGTGACTCCGCCGCGTTGAGCGCGATGGCCACGCCGTAGGCACCGATGCCGAAGAACATGGTGTGCGCGAAGCTCACGATGCCGGTGTAGCCCAGCAGCAGGTCGAAGCTGGCCACCAGCGCCACGAAGATCAGCACCTTGGCGGCCACGTTGAGCGCCTTCACGCCCGGAAACAGGAAGGGCGCGAAGGCCAGGCCCAGGAAGAGCACGATCAGCAAGGCGACCAGCCAGCGGCTGCGCGGCAGGTCGTTGGACAGAAGACGGGACAACATGCTTCAGCTCCTGCTCAACGGTTGGTGACGGGATACACGCCCTGCGGACGCCACAGCAGGATGGCGACCATGAGCGCGATGTTGGAGAACAGCGCGACCTTGGGTGCCAGGAAGCCGGTGTAGTTGGCCATCAGCCCCACCAGCAGCGCGCCGATGAGCGCGCCCAGCGTGGAGCCCAGGCCACCGATGATGATGACGATGAAGATCAGCACGTTGACCTGCGCGCCCATCTGCGGCAGCACGGTCTGCTGGTACAGGCCCCACATCACGCCGCCCAGGCCGGCGAGTGCACTGCCCACCACGAACACGCCGATGAAGAGCTGCCGGATGCGGTAGCCGAGGGACTCGACCATCTCGCGGTCCTGCACACCGGCGCGCACCAGCAGGCCGACTTTAGTGCGGTTGAGCGTCCACACCATCGCCGCGAACACGGCCGCGCCCACCAGCACGGCGAGCAGGCGGTACTTCTCCACCGCGGCATCGCCGAAGATGAAGGAGCCGCGCAGGCTCTCGGGCAGCGGCAGCGCGATCTGCTCCGGGCCCCAGATGACCTTGATCATCTCCTCGCCAATGATCATGCCGCCCATGGTGATGAGGATCTGCTTGAGGTGCATGCCATACACCGGGCGGATGATGAGCCGCTCGAACACCCAGCCCAGCGCGCCGGCCACGGCCATGGCCACCAGCATGGCGGGCAGCAAGGCCACGAGGTTGAGCCAGAGGCTGTTGGCCGTGGTGTAGCTGCCCATGCTGGCCAGCACGGTGGTGGCCACGAAGGCGCCAAGCGCGATGAACACGCCGTGGCCGAAGTTGAGCACGTCCATGAGGCCGAAGACCAGCGTGAGGCCCGAGGCGATGATGAAGACGATCATGCCCATGGCCAGGCCGGCCACGGTGAGCGTGAGCCAGGTCGACGGGCTGCCCACGGCGGGCAGCGCGAGCAATGCGAGCGCGGGCACGAGCGCCAGCGGCTTCCAGTCGAAGTCGGCGTTGAGTTTCATTGGTGTGCTCCGAGGGACAGGCCCAGCAGCCTGGATTGCAGCGATTCGTCGGCCGCGAGCTCGGCCATGGAGCCGCTGTGCACGACGCGGCCGTCGTCCATCACGGCCACGGTGTCGCCGAGCTGGCGCGCGAAGTTGAAGTTCTGCTCGACGAGCAGGATGGTGGTCTTGGCGGCCTTGAGTTCGCGGAAGGCCGCGATCATGTTCTGGATGATCGCGGGCGCCAGGCCCTTGCTGGGCTCGTCGATCAGCAGCAGCTTGCGCGGCTCGACGATGGCGCGCGAGACGGCGAGCATCTGCTTCTGCCCACCGCTCAGCTTGCCGGCCGGGTGCAGCCAGAATTTCTTCATGGCCGGGAACAGGCCGAAGATCCATTCGAGGCGGTTGGTGTCGATGTCGTCCAGGCTGCGCGCGCCGCGCGCGGCCAGCAGCATGTTCTCGCGCACCGAGAGGTCCGCGAAGATGCCCATGCTCTCGGGCACGTAGGCCACGCCGCTGCGCGCGATGTCGGGCGTGGGGCGTTGGGTGATGTCCTGGCCGTCGAGCGTCACCGTGCCCTGGCTGGCGTGCCACAGGCCCATGATGGTGCGCAGCGTGGTGGTCTTGCCCGCGCCGTTGCGGCCCAGCAGCATGGTGAGCTGGTTGGCGGGCACCGCGAGGTCCACGCCGTGGAGGATGTGGTACGCGCCGATGTGGGTGTGAACCCCTTTCAGCGTCAACAGGTCCTGGCTCATGCGCTCACCTCTTCTTCGGGGTTGATGCCAAGGTAGGCCTGCTGCACCACGGGCGAGGCGATCACGGTGGCGGGTTCGCCATCGGCCACGAGCTCTCCGTTGTGCAGCACGATGATGCGGTCCGAGAGTTCACGCACCACGTCCATCTTGTGTTCGACCAGCAGGATGGTCTTGCGCTTGTCTTCCTTGAGCTTGCGGATGAGGTTCAGGATCACGGGCACCTCGTCCACACTCATGCCGGCTGTGGGTTCATCGAACATGAAAACCTGCGGCTCCAGCGCCATGAGGATGCCGACCTCCAGCTTGCGCTGGTCGCCGTGCGGCAGGCTGGAGGCAAGCGCGTCGCGCTTGTCGGCCAGCGCCACGGTTTCCAGCACCTCGTCGGCGCGCTGCAGCAGGTCGCGCCGGTCGCTCCAGATGCGCCACAGGTTCAGCCCCGCGCCCGCCCTCGCCTGCACCGCCAGCCGCACGTTCTCCTGCACCGTGAGGTTGGGGAACAGGTTGGTCAGCTGGAACGCCCGGCCCAGGCCGGCCTGCGCACGCGCCGGCGCGCCCAGCGCCGAGATGTCCTTGCCACCGAGCCGCACACGGCCCGCGCTGGCCTTGATCTGGCCCGAGATGAGGTTGAAGTAGGTCGTCTTGCCCGCACCGTTGGGGCCGACGATGGCGGTGAGCGTGCCGGGCGCGAACGCGCACGAGACGGCATTCACCGCCACGTGCCCGCCGAAGCGGACCGTGAGGTCTTGGGTTTCAAGCATGGGAGATCCGGAGAGCGTGGACACCGGTCGCCGCCGGTGCGGCGACCTTCCAGAAACACGGCGGAACCGGCTTTGCCGGGCCGCACGTGTTGTCCCCGCCGCGTCAGCGGCGCAGGGGGTTCTTACCTCTTGTTCCGAATAGGAATGTCGAGATCAGAAGGTTTGATTTCGCGCACCAGCTCGGGCACACCCCAGGCAAACGCCGGGTCGGCCTTGATCTTGAAGTGGTACATGCTCTGCATGGCCTGGTGGTCTTCCTTGCGGAAGGTCATCGTGCCCTTGGGCGTGTCGAAGCTCATGCCTTCCATGGTCTTGATGAGCGTGTCGGTCTTGGTGTCGCCGTTGGTCTTCTTCAGCGCGGTCACCACGGCCATCGCGGCCGAGAAGCCACCGGCGGTGAAGAAGTCCGGCGGCGTCTTGAACTGCTTGTAGTGCTCGGCCACCATGGCGTCGTTCACCGGGTTCTTGGGGATGCCGAAGTAGTAGTACAGCGCGCCCTCCATGCCGGGGAACTGCTTGTAGGCCACCATCGCGGGCAGGATGTTGCCGCCGGTGGCGAGCTTGATGCCGTAGCGCTTGTCCAGCTCCATTTCGGCGATCTTGCCGAAGGGCGTGGGCGCGCCCGACCAGCCCACCGAGATGTACTTGGTGCCCGGCTGGTCCTTGAGCTTGTCGACGATGCGCAGCAGGCCGGCGGTGAAGTCCGTCGTGCCCACGGGCAGGTATTCCTCGTGAACGATCTTGGCCTTCTTGGTGAAGTCCTTGGCGGCCTTCACGCCGTCGCGGCCAAAGGCGTTGTCGTTGGCCAGCATGGCAATCACGTTGCCCGGCTGATCCAGCGCCACGGCGTTGGCGGCGGCGTCCTGGCTGCTGTTGCGGCCGGTGCGGAAGATGTACTTGTTCCACTTGTCGCCGGTGATCGAGTCGGCCACGGCGGGCTCCACCAGCAGGATCTTCTTGTACTCCTCGGCCACGGGCAGCATGGCCAGGGCCACGGGCGAAGCGGTCGGGCCGATGGCCAGATCCACCTTGTCGTCGGCGTAGGCGGCGGCCAGCAGGCTCTTGCCCACATCGGGCTTGCCCTGGTCGTCCTTCTCGATCACGACGATCTTCTTGCCCCCCACCATCATGGTGCCGCCGGTGGCGTAGCTCAGGCCCATCATCAGACCGGCCTGGGTCTGCTTGGCATAGGCCTCCAGCGGGCCGGTCTTGCTGTGGATGTGGGCGATGCGGATCTCCCCCTTGTTGGCCTGGGCCGATGCGAGCGAGGTGCCGAGCGCCGCGGAGCAGGCGAGCGCGATGACCGCCAGGCGGCGGGTGGTGTGAGTCATGTCTTGTCTCCTGGTTGGAAGGATCGTGACAGCGCGGTGCGCCGTGCCTTCCTTATCGCAGACTTCGTGCCAGCGGTACAGGCCTTTGATTTCAAAGGATTTTGCTCAGACAGCTTCGGCGATTGTACAGATTTCAGACAGCTCCAGATCGTGAAATTGTCTGAAATTCAGACAGTCGTCTGAATTTCAGACGCGTCACCCAGGGCCGCCAAACGGTCGTACAGGCTGGCGCGCGAGATGCCGAGCAGCTTCGCGGCGGCGGTGCGGTTGCCACCGGTGCGGGCCAGGGCCTGCGCGATCGCGCGCTGCTCCAGCTCGGCGATCTGCTCGGGCAGCGGGCGCAGTTCGTCGCCCTCTTCCCTTGCACGCACCACGGCCTTGGGCAAGGCGGCCGCCGGCGCCAGGGCGGGCAGACCGGCTTCCTGCAGCACCGCCCCCACCTGCGCGGCGGCGATGTGGTGCGAGTCGCTGCGCAGCGCAAGCTGTTCCAGCACGTTGCGCAGTTCGCGGATGTTGCCGCGCCAGGGCTGCGCGGCCAGCAAGGCCTGGGCGTCGGCGGTCAGCTCCAGCTGCGCGCCGCCGCCGCGCGCGGCGATGTCCTCGCACAGGGCCTCGATCAGCAGCGCGATGTCGTCCTGCCGCTCGCGCAGCGGTGGCACGCGAATGGGCAACACGTTGAGGCGGTAGTAGAGGTCTTCGCGGAAGCCGCCTTCGCGCACCATCTGCTGCAGGTCGCGCGAGGTGGCAGCGACCACACGCACGTCGAAGCGCACCAGCTTGTTCGAACCCAGCGGTTCGATCTCGCCCTCCTGCAAGGCGCGCAGCAGCTTGACCTGAACCGACATCGGCATGTCGCCCAGTTCGTCCAGGAACAGCGTGCCGCCATCGGCCAGCTTGAACTTGCCATCGCGCCCCTTCTTGTCGGCGCCGGTGTAGGCCCCGGGGGCCACGCCGAAAAACTCTGCTTCGAGCAGCGTGTCGGGCACGGCCGCCATGTTCACGCTCACGAACGAGCGGCCCGCGCGCGGCGAGGCCGCGTGAATGGCGTGCGCGAGCAACTCCTTGCCGGTGCCGGTCTCGCCCAGCAGCAGCACCGGGCTGGCCGACTGCGCGGCGCGCCGGGCCTGGCGTTTGACCTCCAGCGCGGCGGCGCTGCTGCCCACGAAGCTGGCGAAGGTGTACTTGCTGCGGCGCTGGCTGGCGAGTTCGCGCCGGGCTTCGCTGAGGTCCTGCTCCAGCCGCGCGAACTTGCTGATGAGGGGTTGCAGCGTGGTCTCGGGGTGATCGAACAGCACGATGCCCAGCACCCCGATCACCTCGCCCGCGTCGTCGCGCAGCGGGATGCGGCTCACCACGAAGGTGCCGGCGCGGTTGGTCAGCAGGTCGATGAGGATGGGCTTGCCAGTGGCCAGCACCTGGTGCATCTGCGTGTTCTGCACCACGCGCGAGACCGGGTGGCCGACGAAGTCTTCCTCGCGCTCGAAGCCCAGCGCGGGCAGGAAGCGGCGGTACTGGTCGTTGATCCAGACCACGCGCGCGTCGCGGTCCACCAGCATCATGCCCTCGCTGGCGTTGGCGAACAGGTCGAACATCGACCTCGCGGCGAGTTCAAGGATGCTTTGCGCGTCACGCGGCAGGCGGTTGTCCCGGGTCATGGCGCGATGGTAACCCTGCACTTCTCCGCGCCCGCGCTGTCACTGAACAGTAATAAGTAAAAACTACGATTCGCCGCGATGACGCACATGGTTCTTTCCTCTGTCCTTGGTTTTCCGACCAGCCCCCCCTCTCCCCATCGCGACGTGAATGAACCAACGGGCGGCCCACGCCACCACAGCCACGTGCACGCAGACGTGTGGGTGTTCAGGGACACCCCAATGGCCTCCACGGACCCTGGGCACCTGGAGGGGGCAGTGACCGCCCGACGGCTGCATTCCCAACTCGATGCCGTGTGCGGCATGGCCTACCTCACCCGCGCGCCGCAAGGCCTTGCCTCGGGGCTGAGCAAGGCGCCCTTGGAAAAAACCGGGCATGAGAACAGCGCGCCGATCGGGGACGGCTTTCCCGTGGAAGCGCTGGGCGCTTTCCAGGCCCTGCAGGGTGTGGGCGGCGCCATCGAAACAGGCGCGGCGATCAAAAACCTGTCCAACACCTGCCAGGCTTTGTCGCACCGACAGGCCACCCACGCTGCATTCGCAGAGGGCCAACGGACGCTGGACGAGGTCCACCGCCGGTGGAGGCATTCAGAGGCACCTCCCTCTCTGGCGCGGCGGCTGTGCGACGCCGCCAAGAAGGCCTGGCAGGCGCGCGCATCCAAAGTGAAGCTGGAGTCGGCCATGCGGCACGCGCCGGAGCAGATCGTGGATGTGGTTCGCTACACCGTCGTGTCCTGGACATCGCGCCTGTTTTCCGTCCTGAAGCTGGCCTTCAAGGCCAGCGCATGGCTCTCGTTGGCCGCCAGCATCTTGGGCATCGTGGGCTCGGCATTTCAAGCCTTGGCAGGCATCTTCAAATGGCATTCGTCAAACAAGCTGGTCGGGCAGGCCGAGCGCGCGCTGCGCTTGATCGACAGCGGCTCACCCGCCGCCAGCCCGGCATCGCTGCAAGCCCATGTGATCCGACACGCTCGCAGCCAACGAAAGGAGGCGCTGCAACAAGCCCGAGACAAGCGGACCAAGGCAAGGATAGAAACCATCACTGGCATCGCTGCCACCCTCTTCAGCGCCTTGGCATTCCTCTTTCCCCCGCTGGCGTTCATCGCCATCGCCACAGGTCTGGCCTATGCCGGCTACCGGGTGTACCGAGGCATCCGATCGTTTTTCTCGACCCGCGAACTGAATCGGCGAGAGACGGCCTGGCGCGTCGACTTCCATTCCCCTGCGTTCATCGAGACCCTGAACCGCTCTGCCCGCTCAGAGGGATGGACGGCCGCCAAGCTGAAGATGGCGGCGGAAAACCCCTGCTACGCCATCCATTGCCTGATCGAACGGATTCAGCAGGATGGCGCGGCATGGCTGGACGGCCTGCTGGAGCAACTCGGTGTTTCGCGGCCGGATCGAGACGCCGTCTTCTTGCTGGCCCAGACCCATGACGTGCCGCAGGCCAGCCACTGCCTGGAGAGGATGCTTTTCGGCGGCGACTGGTCCCCGTCCGAGCAAACGGGCACCGCCTGAGGTCACGCCACCTGAGGCATCACAGCTTCACGGCCCTGGGTTCATCGAAACTCAGGTACGTCCACGTCCCATCGTTGTCGCCCCGGTAGGCCCCGGCCGCCCCGTCGTGCTGCGCGGCCATGGCGGCGAATTGCCAGGCCTCATCCTGCGAGCAGTCCACGACGCGCGTGACCCACCGATCAAAGCCGAGGGTGCGCACCTGTTGTGCGGCCCGTTGCAAGGCGTCGGGCACCGAAGGGTGCTCCCAACCCCAGGTGAAGCGGCTCTCCTTCGTGCTGTAGACCCCCACCACCTGCGCGGCGGCCTGCATCACGCGGCCGTCCGCGAAACTCCAGCGCAACCAGCCTTCGTCCATGTCGAGGTGCCATTGGGTTTCGCTGCCCAGACCCCATGCCTGGCGGTGCTTCGTCGTCTGCTGCTCCAGCCAGGTCATGGCGGTGACGAGCCATTGGTCTTCAAAGGACTGGTGAGCGGACAGCGCCGCAGCCATCCTGTCCCAGGCCTGAGGCAGTCTCTCGGCGACAGACAAGGCTTCGCCTGCCGTGGATGCGGCTTCGTGGCCCTTGGGCTGGTGGCAGTCGAACTCGATGTTGAACCTGCCATCGGGGTACAGCGTGAAGGTCAGGCCCCACATGCGCTCCCCGGTGGTGTTCAGAAGATCGTCGCGCAGGAACAGCACGGCGTCTTCGGGTGCCGTGAAAGCCCCAGTCCCCGCGAGCCTTTTTCTTTCTATCTGGTTCTCGTGAACCAGATAGATGCTGATTCGGGCCATCTTGTTCAGGATGACCGCATGGCAAGTGACCGAGTCCCACGGCCGCCCACGAATGAAGGCGAGACAGGCGGCCTTCAATTCTTGATGCGCCTGTTCAACAGATCTGGAAGTGTTCATTGCAGAATCCCGAACCTCACGAAGTTGGCATGACTCAATGGGCGAAGACGGGCTCGCCGCTCCACGCTTTTCATGGGCGGCCATGCTGTCTTGGGGGAAAAGCGGCGTCCAACGCCTGTCAAGGCTGACAGGCTTGACGATTCGGGAGGGCTTTGACCTCAGGGGCGGGATGCGCTTCGTTGCCGCTATCCGTCTTTTCATTCCAAATACCTGCACTTGACGCTTGCGCAGGCCGGAATCGTGGTGAGCTTGCCCGGACGCTGGGTGCCCGCCGCGTTGTATGCAGGGGACAACCCAGGTCTTCCAGGCCAGGGATTCCCCCTAGCCGAGGGACGGTTTCGAACCGAGGCTAGCTTCCCGCTGGCCCTTTGAGCCGTGCCAACAGGCGCGGCAACACCAGCACCACGAGCACCACGGCCAGCAGCGTGGCCGACATGGGGCGCTGCAGGAAGACCATGAAGCTGCCTTCCCCGATGGACAGGGCATTGCGCATCTGCGCTTCGGCCATCGGGCCGAGGATGAGGCCCACGATCACGGGTGCGGTGGGGAAGTCGTAGCGGCGCATCACCACACCGAGCAGGCCCAGGCCATACATGAGGAAAAGATCGAACGCGCTCTGGCGCATGCCGTACACGCCCACGGTGGCGAAGATCAGGATGCCGGCGTAGAGCTGCGGGCGCGGAATCTTCAGCAGCTTGACCCACAGGCCCACCATGGGCAGGTTGAGCACCAGCAGCATGACGTTGCCGATGTAGAGCGAGGCGATCAGCGCCCACACGAGCGCGGACGAGGTCTGGAACAGCTGCGGGCCGGCGTTGATGCCGTAGTTCTGCAGCGCGCTCAGCAGGATGGCGGCGGTCACCGAGGTCGGAATGCCCAGCGTGAGCAGCGGCACCAGCGTGCCGGTGACGGCCGCGTTGTTCGCGGCCTCGGGACCCGCCACGCCCTCGATGGCGCCGACGGTGCCGAAGTCGGCCTTGTGCTCGGGCGCGGCCAGTTTGCGCTCGGTGGCGTAGCTCAGGAAGGTGGGGATTTCGGTGCCGCCGGCGGGGATGGTGCCGAAGGGGAAACCGATGGCCGTGCCGCGCAGCCAGGCGGGCCAGGAGCGGCGCCATTCGCTGCGCGTCATGTGGGCCTTGTTCATCTTGTTCATGCTGGCCTCGCTGCGGCCTTCGTAGAGCGCGTTGTAGAGCGCCTCGGCCACGGCGAACAGGCCCACGGCGACCAGCACCACCTCGATGCCGTCCATGAACTCCAGGATGCCGCCGGTGTAGCGCACCTGCGCGGTGATCTGGTCGATGCCGATGAGGCCCAGCGCCAGACCGAAGAACAGCGCGGTGAGGCCGCGCAAGGTGCTCTGGCCGAGCACCGCGCTCACGGTCGTGAAGGCCAGCAGCATCAGGCAGAAATACTCGGGGGGGCCAAGCTTCACGGCGAATTCGGCGAGCATGGGCGCGAACAGCGTCACCAGGATGGTGGCGATGGTGCCGGCCACGAAGGAGCCGATGGCGGCGGTGGCCAGGGCCGCGCCTGCGCGCCCGCTCTTGGCCATCTTGAAGCCTTCGAGCGCGGTGACCATGGTGCCCGTCTCGCCCGGCGTGTTGAGCAGGATGGAGGTGGTGGAGCCTCCGTACATGGCGCCGTAGTAGATGCCGGCGAAGAAGATCATGGAGGCCGTAGGTTCGACCTGGCCGGTGATGGGCAGCAGCATGGCAACCGTCACGGCCGGGCCCAGGCCGGGCAGCACGCCGATGGCGGTGCCCAGCGCACAGCCCGCGAAGGCCCACAGCAGGTTGATGGGGGTGCCAGCGGTGGCGAAGCCCGCGAGCAGTTGGTTGAGGGTGTCCATCATGTCGGTTCCGCCTTCGGGTTCAGATCCAGCCGCTGGCGGTGACGCCGGGCAGGTTCACGGCCAGCAGCTTGGTGAACAGCCAGTACACGGGCGCCGCGATGACGATGCCGGTGACCGCATCCTTCACCGTCTGGCGCAGGTCGCCGATGGGCTTGCCCTCGCTGGCGCGCAGACCGCGCACCGCCAGCGCGAAGCACAGCGCACAGCTCAGGATGAAACCGATGGTGGTGATGAGTGCCGCGTTGAGCAGCACGCCGGCCGAGACCCAGGCCAGCGCGCGCCAGTCGCCGCGCGCCGCGCCCGAAGGCTCTTCCATGTGCCGGTAGCCGCCGGTGCGCACTTCCCAGATGAGCATCACGCCGCAGATGGCGAGCGCCGCGCTCACCACCCAGGGCAGAAAGTCGGGGCCAACGCCGGCGTAACCCGCGTCGGAAGGAATCGCTGCCGCGCCATAGGCAAGCACGGCGGCCACGATCAGTGCGCCGATGCCCATGGCCAGTTGGCCGGGGCGGTGGTCGGGCGCGGCGGCGGCCTGGGGAGTGGGGTTCATGACGGGTCCTTGTCAAAACGAATCACCCTGGTGCGCGAACACACCAGGGTGAGGGCATGGCGCTCCCGGCGGGAGCGCACCGAGAAGGCAGGCTCAGACCATGCCGGCACGCACCATGGTCGCGCGCAGGGAGGAGAAGTCCTTGTCGACGAACTCGTCGAAAGCCTTGCCGGTCAGCAGCGCGGGCGTCCAGTTGTTTTTTTCGATGGCGGCCGCCCACGACTTGCTCTGCGTGGCCTTGACGATCATGGCGGTGAGCGCGTCGCGCTGGGCCTGGGTGATGCCGGCCGCGCCGTAGACGCCGCGCCAGTTGCCGATCTCCACATCGATGCCCTGCTCTTTCAGCGTGGGCACATCGATGCCCTTGACGCGCTGGGCCGAGGTGATGGCGATGGCGCGCATCTTGCCGCTCTCGATGTACTGCTGGAACTCGCTGTAACCGCTGCCGCCCACGGTGACGTTGCCACCCAGGATGGCGGCCGTGGCCTCGCCACCGCCCCGGAACGGCACGTAGTTGATCTTGGATGCGGGCACGCCCACCAGCTGCGCGATCTGCGCCGCGGCGATGTGCTCGGTGGCGCCGCGCGAACCGCCGCCCCACTTGATGCTGCCCGGGTCCTTCTTGAGCTGCTCGACCACGTCCTTCATGCTCTTGTAGGGCGAGTTGGAGGGCAGCACGAACACGTTGTACTCGGTGCTCAGGCGCGCAATGGGCGTGAGCTGCGTGATGGACACCGGCGGCTTGCCGGTGATGATGCCGCCGAGCATGACGGCGCCCATGACCATCAGCGCGTTCGGGTCGCCTTTGCTCGCGTTGTAGAACTGGGCCAGGCCGATGGCGCCGGCCGCACCGCCCTTGTTCTCGTAGGTCACCGAGGCGGCCACGCCGGCATCGCGCATGGCGTCGCCCAGCGCGCGGCCGGTGCCGTCCCAGCCACCGCCGGGGTTGGCGGGGATCATCATCTTGATGTTGGCACTGGCCCACGCGGCGTTGGGCAGCGCGCCGGCGGCAGCGAGGGCCGCAAGGGATTTGAGGAAGGTGTCGCGACGCATGGCTTGTCTCCTAGGGAATGGCTGAACCGATGTGCGTATCTTCTGCCCGCACGCTGTCAGTTCGCTGTCCTTCTGATTGGGGGAAACCCTAGGAGACAGACCGGCGCCGCGCGGGCTCAGAAGCGGTGGCGAATGCCCACCTGGATGCCGTTGGAGCTCGAACCGGCCACCGGGCTGTTGAAGCCGAGCGCCGCCGCCGTGTCGTTGGAGACGGCGGTCAGGTGTCCATAGAGCGCCGTGCGCTTGGACAGGTTGTGGGTGGCCTGCAGGGTGTAGATCTTCGCGTCGTCGCTGGCCGCGGCGGCCGAGCCGTTGACGTTCTTGGCCTGCGCCGCACCCACCGACACCGTGGTCTCGCCGAACTTGAAGGCCACCGCCAGACCGAACAGCTTGAGCTTCTCCACGGCCTTGTCTTCCACGTCGTAGTAGCCGGTGAGCTTGACCGGGCCGAAGTCGTACGCCCCCACGAACAGCAGCGCGTCCTTGCCCTGCTTGCCGGCCAGCACGCCGTCGGCATCGGCCACCTGCATCAGCGACAGGCCCAGCGTCCAGGGGCCCTGCGCATAGAGCGCGTGCGCGCTGACCTGCTTGCCGAA
Source organism: Hydrogenophaga sp. FG152 (assembly GCF_057809615.1). Taxonomy (NCBI): domain Bacteria; kingdom Pseudomonadati; phylum Pseudomonadota; class Betaproteobacteria; order Burkholderiales; family Comamonadaceae; genus Hydrogenophaga; species Hydrogenophaga sp. FG152. Next base: position 21,743 of record NZ_JBMDKH010000008.1, read on the forward strand.
GTCCGCGCTGGCGTTGTTGCTGGCGCGCTCCTCACCCAGGCTGTACTGCAGCTGGAACACGGTGCTGGCCACGGTGGGCGACACGTAGGTGATGGCGTTGTCCACACGGTTGTAGTCCCCGTTGCCGATGATGGGCACCACGCTCACCACGTCGTAGACCTTGGTGCCGATGATGCTGGCGATGTCGTCCATCGGCGTGTACTGGCGGCCCAGGCGCACCGTGCCCCAGTTGCCGCCCAGACCCACATAGCCCTGGCGCCCGAACAGCCGGCCACCCTGGCCGAGCGTGCCCACGTCGGCATTGAAACCGGACTCCAGCAGGAAGGTGGCCTTGAGCCCGCCGCCCAGGTCCTCCGTGCCGCGCAGGCCCCAGCGCGAGCCCTGCTGCTGCCCCGAGGTCACGCGCGTGACCGAGGTGGCACCCTTGACGCGTTCGAGCGCCACGTCCACCACACCGTACAGCGTCACGGACGACTGCGCGCTCGCGTAACCGCTGACCAGACCCAGTGCCGCCAAGGCGATGGCATGTTTTTTCATGATGACTTTCAGAAGTGAATGGGAGAGGCCATGCTCGTTTTGGCGGCTGTCAGTTCGCTGTCCAACCGATTGGGACAAACCCTAGGCCGGGCACGGGCGCGGACCGGCGGGTATCCACCCCCCGCCCATAATCGGAGGCCATGAAGCTGCTCCTGATCGAAGACAACGCCACGATGCAGACCACCTTGCGGCGCAGCTTCGAGCGGCGTGGCATGCAGGTGCTGGGTTGCGAAGACGGCGCCCGTGCCCTGGCGCTCTGGCAGGCCAGCCTGCCCGATGCGGTGCTGCTCGACCTGAGCCTGCCCGGCGTGGACGGGCTGGAGGTGTTGAGCCAGGCGCGCGCCGCCGGCCTGAGCACCCCGGTGATCGTGCTGACCGCGCGCGGCACGGTGGGCGACCGCATCCTCGGACTGAACACGGGCGCCGACGACTACATGCCCAAGCCCTTCGACCTCGACGAACTCGAAGCCCGAGTGCGGGCCCTGGTGCGGCGCTCCGGCAACGCCGACCAGGCCGCGCGTGGGCCGGTGTGGTGCGGCATGCACGTGGAGAAGGACAGCGGCGCGGTCTACTTCGATGGCCGCCCGATGGAGCTCGCCCCGCGCGAACTGGCGCTGCTGCAGGCCCTGCTGGGCAAGCCGGGCCATGCCATCGCCAAGGAGCGGCTGTTCGAGCTTGTGTTCCCGGGCGAGAGCCAGGTGCAGCCAGAGGCCATCGAGGTGGTGGCCTACCGCCTGCGCAAGAAGATCGCCCACACCGGCGCGCAACTGGTCACGTTGCGCGGCCTGGGTTATCTGCTGAAGGCCACGGCGTGAACCCCGCCGCCGAGACCCCACGCCCGCGAGCGGTGTCGCTGCGCCGCACGCTGCTCATGGGCATCCTGCTGCCGGTGTTCGCGTTCGTGATCGTCAACACCGTCGTGCTGTATCGGCAGGCGCTCGACGCCGCCGACACCGCCTACGACCGCACCCTGCTGGCCACCGCGAAGTCGCTCGGCGAACAGCTGCGGGTGACCGGCGCGGGCGACGAGGTGCGGGTCGAATCCACCCTGCTCTACTCGGCGCTCGAGGCCTTCGAGGCCGACAACCGCAGCCGCATCTTCTACCGCGTGAGCGGCCTCAAGGGCGAGATGGTCTCGGGCTTTCGCGACATGCCCGACTGGCGCCGCGACATCCCGCAGAAGAACCTCTACGCCGCCCTGGTCAACTTCTACGACGACGAGTACCGTGGCGTGCCGGTGCGCATGGCGGTGCTGCTGCAACCGGTGTCCGGTGTGTACGAGCAAGGCATGGCCACCATCCAGGTGGCGGAAACGCTGGAGCTGCGCGAGACGCTGGCACGGCAGATCCTGCTCGACACGCTGTGGCGGCAGGCCGCGCTGGTGGTGGTGATCGCGCTCGTGGTGGTCTTCGTGGTGCAGCGCGCCACGCGCCCGGTGCGCGCGCTCAGCCAGGCGCTGGGCATGCGCAGCGAGAACGACCTCTCGCCGCTGTCCACCGAAGGCGCGCCGCGCGAACTGCTGCCGCTGCTGGACGCCACCAACCAGCACATGCAACGGCTCTCGCACCTGCTGGAACACCAGAAGCGCTTCGTTCGCGACACCTCGCACCAGTTGCGCACGCCTCTGGCGGTGCTGAAAACCCAGGTGCAATCGGCGCGGCGCGGCGATGTGCCGCCCCAGCAGGCGCTGGAGGAGATCGGCCACACGGTCGAGCGCGCCACGGAGCTGGCCAACCAGATGCTGGCGCTGGCCAAGGTGGAGCAGTTGCGCCAGGATGGCAAGCCGCCCGTGATCGACTGGTCCCAGGTGGTGCGCGCGGTGGCGCTGGACCTCTCGGCGCTGATTGCGGAGCGTTCGATCGACTTCTCGATCGACACCCAGGTCGCGCCAGTGCAGGCGCACGAATGGGCCTTGCGCGAGCTCAGCCGCAACCTGCTGCACAACGCGATCAAGAACACACCCACGGGCTCCAGCCTGTCGGTGGTGCTGGTGGTGGACCTGCAAACCGCTGCGCTCACCGTGCGCGACGAAGGCCCCGGCATCTCGCCCGCGCTGCGCGAACGCCTGTTCCAGCCCTTCGTCACCGACCAGCAGCATGCGCCCGGCGTGTCGGGCTCAGGCCTGGGTCTGGCGATCTGCCGGGAAATCGTGCTGTCTCTGGACGGCCGCATCGAACTCAACAACCGGACCCACCAGGGGCAGGTCATCGGGCTGGAAGCGATCGTGCGCCTGCCCATGGCCACACCGGCCAGCCCTTCATGAAACCTGACACCGACAACGCCACCGGCAAGGTCCGCCTGGACAAATGGCTCTGGGCCGCGCGCTTCTACAAAACCCGAAGCCTGAGCAGCGAAGCCATCGACAAGGGCCATGTGCGGCTCAACGGCCTGCCGGTCAAACCCTCGCGCGACGTGAAACCGGGCGACACCCTGGAGCTGCGCATCGGGCCGGACACGCGCACCCTGGTTGTAAAGGGCCTGAGCGGCGTTCGCGGCCCCGCGCCGGTGGCCGCCCTGCTCTACGAAGAAACCGCGGCCTCGCTCCTGCAGCGCAGCCAGGCCGCCGAGCAGCGGCGCCTGGCGCCCGAGCCGGCCCACAGCCAGCCAATGGGCCGACCCACCAAACGCGACCGGCGCCAGCTCGAGGACCTGCGCGATGCGCCGCCGCGCGGGGAATGGAACGAGCGCTGGAGCGCCTCGCTCGACGACGAGGAGTAAGGCCTAAGCCTTTCGCAGGCCCAGCCACATCACTGTGGCCACCACCACCAGGCCGCCCACCACCTGAACGGCGGCGATGGACTGCCCCAGGATCGCCCAGGCCAGCACCAGCGCAAAGATGGGTTCGATGTTCATGATGGCCGAATTGCCCACCACCCCGAGCCTGGGCAGCACGGTGAACATGATCGTGAAGGCGGTGCCGTAGAGGAAGGTCAGGCCCAGCAGGCCCCACCAGCCCGTGGGCGCCGCGGGAAGGGACAGGCCGCCCTGCGCGGTGGCCGCGATCATCGCCATCACGGCAACGATGGCCATGGTGGTGGCCGTGCGCAGCCGGCCATCGAGTTCACTGGTTTCGTGCTGCGTCAACACCAGCGCCATGCCGAAGGTGGCGGCCGCGGCCAGCGCGAACGCCACGCCCACACCGATCTGCGCCCAATGGCCCGAGGCCCCCAGGCCCGATGCCGCGCCGAACACGTCGAGCGCGAGCGCCAGACCGAGGAGCATCACCGGCATGGCCTTCAGCACGCGCGGCTGCGGCCGCTGGCCGTAGACCAGGCGCGCCCAGAGCGCCGTCCACAAGGGGTAGGTGTTGAACGCGAGCAGCGCCAGCGCCACGGGCAGGCGCGCCACGGCGGCGTACAGGCACAGGCTTTGCACACCCACCAGCAGGCCGATCGCGGGCAAGGCCTTGCGATGCCGCGCCTGAAGGCGCATGGGCACGCGGTAGACCAGCAGGATGGCCGCGACCACCAGCGCCGTCACGCTGCTGCGAAAGGCCACGGCCGTGGCCACGCTCACGCCGTGGTCGAATGCGAGCCGCGCGGCGACGTGGTTGGCGCCCATCATGAACGCGATGAGCAACAGGGTGGCGAAGGCGGCGCGGCTCAGGGCCGCAGGAGAATGGGCGGAGGACGTCATGCCTCGATTGTCGGTCAGGCCTTGCTTGCTATCGCAACTGCTGGCCGAACAGGTAGGTCATGTTGACCCGCCGGGCTTCGTATCGGTCCACGAAGCGGATGGTGTCGGTCTCGTGGAACAACGCCGAGTTGAACAGCACCGCGCGGTTGCAGCGGTGCGGCACCGTCACGCAACCCGCCTTGTGTTGCGCCAGGAATTCGTAGATGCGGGCACTGTCTGCGTTGTACTGCTCGAAGGTCCAGTCGGCCGGCGCCGGCACGTCGTACACCTTGAGGCCGCCGCTCTCGGGATCGAGGTTGTGTTCGCTCGGTGCGATCCAGAAGTTCAGGTTGACCTTGGCGAAGTCGGCGTGCACGTTGATGCCGCGCGTCACGGCCGGCTCGTACTTGAAACCCCAGAGCTGGGTCAGCAGGTAGTCCTTGAACACGCGGGGCATGCGTTGCTTGAGCTCGCGCGCGAGCTGCAGGTGCAGCGGGCTGTTGAAGCCCCGGTTGGCGAAGGCCCCCAGGTAGCTGTTGGCGTACTCACCGTGCCACACGCGCGAGGCGTGGGCAAAGTCCTGAAAGGCCTTGAGCGCCGGCTCGGACAGGAAGTGGTCGATGGTCAGGATTTCGGGCGTGCCCGCCAAGTAGGCCTCTTCCAGCGCGAGCCAGTCGTTCTCCGGGTTGAGCACGTCGGGCATGGCATCGGGCATGGCATGCAGCCAGGGCGTGGCCAGAAACTCCTGCAGGCTCGCCAGTTCCTTGACCGAGGCGCGCAGCGTGCCGCCGGGTGGCAGATCTTTCGCCTGTTGCAGCAGCGCACTGCCGGTCTTGAGAAACGGCGCCAGGCCGGGCACGGCGTGGCCGTGTGCCTGCAGCCACTGCGCCTGCTGCACATCGTGTTTGAGGCGGAAGGCACTGAGCGCCAGACCCGCGTGCCGCAAGGCCGGCGCGCGGTACGCGCTCTGAAGGAACACCTCGAGGCTCCTGCGGCCGGCGGCGATGACGCGGGGCGTGTCCACGCTGTCGCTGAGCACCGTGGCCGCCAGGTTGGTGTGCGCCTGGACCATGGCCGGATCCAGCGCGATGGCCTTCTCGCAACTGGCCACCGCCTCGGGGATGCGGCCCAGCTGCTTGAGCGCATTGCCGCGCTCCACCCAGGCCTGGGCGTGTTTCGGGTGCGCCTCGGTGGCGCGCTCGGCGCGGGCCAGGGCCTCGTCGTAGCGGGCCAGTTCGTTGAGCGCGTTGCTGAGGTTGCACAGCACCACGGGGTTGTCGGGCTCGACCGCCAGCGCCCGCTCGTAGCTGGTCAGCGCCTCCGGCTGGCGTCCCAGGCGTTGCAATACATTGCCGTGGTTGCACAGCAGCGCGGTGTGCGCCGGATGGGCCTGCAAGGCCCGATCGAAGCAGGCCAGGGCCTCGGGCAAGCGCTGCAGCTTCTTGTGCAGCAGGCCGAGGTTGATGGCGATGTCCGCATCGTCGGGCAGCAGCGCCCTTGCCTGCTCATACGTGGCCAGTGCCTCGGTGTCGCGGCCCAGCTGCTGCAACGTGAACGCCAGGTTGTTCAGCGCGTCGGCATTCTGCGGCGAGGACTGCACCGCACGGCCGAAGTAGCCCGCCGCCCGCTCGGGATGGCCGGCCTGCGACTCCAGCAGGCCCAGGTGGTACAGCACCGCGAATTCGGTCGGGAACTGCTTGAGCACGCCTTCGTACAGCGAGCGGGCCGAATCCAGCAGGCCCTGCGAGTGGTAGTGCACCGCCAGCTGCATCTGCTGGGCGGGCGCGAGGGAAGCGTTCATCGCGGCTCCTTGACGATCAAAACGGCCACGGCCGCCACGCGGCGGGACGTGAAAAAGCCCCACGGCCATGGGCGGTGGGGCTTGGTGTTCAGAAGCCCGCGTCTGGGGCGCCTGGCATAACTGGCGGAGCGAGAGGGATTCGAACCCTCGATGAGGCTCTACACCCCATACTCCCTTAGCAGGGGAGCACCTTCGGCCACTCGGTCATCGCTCCGGAAGCTGCGTATTATGCCTCAACTCAGGAGGCATTTCCCTCTGGTGGAGGGTTCAACCGGTGATGGTGTCGGCGGTCTGGTCGAGATCGAACTCGCGGTGCAGCGAACGCACGGCCAGCTCCATGTATTTCTCGTCGATGACCACCGAGGTCTTGATTTCGGAGGTGGAGATCATCTGGATGTTGATGCCCTCCACGCTCAGGCACTTGAACATGCGGCTGGCCACGCCGACGTGGCTGCGCATGCCGATGCCGACGATGCTCACCTTGCAGATGCGCGCATCGCCCACCACCTCGGCCGCACCCAGCGCGGGCACGACCTTGGTCTTGAGCAGGTCCAGCGTCTTCTGGAATTCGTTGCGGTGCACCGTGAAGCTGAAGTCGGTCTTGCCGTCCTTGCTCAGGTTCTGGATGATCACATCGACCTCGATGTTGGCGTGGGCCACCGCACCCAGGATCTGGTAGGCGATGCCGGGGGTGTCGGGCACGCCGAGCACCGAAATCTTGGCTTCGTCGCGGTTGAAGGCAATGCCGGAAACGACGGCTTGTTCCATGTCTTCGTCTTCCTCAAAAGTGATCAGGGTGCCGGAGGCGGCTTCTTCATTCAGGTCGATGTCCCAGGGCGTGAAGCTGGAGAGCACGCGCAGGGGCACCTTGTACTTGCCGGCGAATTCCACCGAACGGATCTGCAGCACCTTGCTGCCCATGCTGGCCATCTCCAGCATTTCCTCGAAGCTCACGCGCTGAAGGCGACGTGCTTCGGGCACCACGCGCGGGTCGGTCGTGTACACGCCGTCCACGTCGGTGTAGATCAGGCACTCGGCCGCCTTGAGCGCCGCGGCCACGGCCACGGCAGAGGTATCGCTGCCGCCACGGCCCAGCGTGGTGATGTGGCCTTCGGGGTCCACGCCCTGGAAACCGGTGACGATGACCACCTTGCTGGCGGCCAGATCGGCGCGGATGCGCGCGTCGTCGATCGATTCGATGCGCGCCTTGGTGAAGGAGCTGTTGGTCTTGATCGGCACCTGCCAGCCGGCATAGCTCACCGAGCCAATGCCCTCGGCTTGCAACGCGATCGCCAACAGGGCCGACGAGGCCTGCTCGCCGGTGGCGGCGAGCATGTCGAGTTCGCGGTTGTAGGCGCTGTCGGTCTTGCCCGGGGCCAGCTCCTTGGCCAGGCCGAGCAGGCGGTTGGTTTCACCGCTCATGGCGCTGGGCACCACGACGAGCTGGTGGCCGGCACGGTGCCATTTGGCGACGCGTCGGGCCACATTGCGGATGCGCTCGGTCGACCCCATGGAGGTGCCGCCGTACTTGTGAACTATCAAGGCCATCGGGAGGGATTGGATTGGGTTGATTGCGGCCGCGCAACCGGTGTTCCACGCGGCATGCCAGGCCCCAAAGGGCCGTTGAGGGCAACCGGGAATTATATCGGCGCCACGAAACGCAGATCCCCACCCTCGCGAGTGACCAAGCCGCTGGCCACCTTGAGGCGGATGCGGTGGCCGCGCGTGGTGCAGGCCGCGATCTGATCGAGCAGTTCGTCCAGCTGGGCCGCGCTGGCGGCCACGTTCGCTTCGGCGCGCAACCAGTGGCGAAGCACGTTGGCCTGGCGGTCGCGCGACAGCGCTTGCAGCCTCGCGATCGCGGGAGGCGTGCCCACCTGCGCGAGATCGATGCGGGCCAGGTCGTCGAGCAGCCGCTGCCCCTGGGCGGCGTGGGCCGCGCTGCGCGCGAGCATGGGCCGAAAGCCGGGAAAACAGGCCTCCCACGCGGGCATCAGCACCGCACGGATGCGGTTGCGCGTGAAGCGCTGGTCGGCGTTGCTGGGATCGTCCACAAAGGCGTGACCAGCGGACGCCAGCCAGGCGCGCAAGGCGGTGGACGGCACGTCGAGCAAGGGCCGGCCAAACACCTGGCCGTGGCGCTCGAAGCGCTCGCCCATGGCAGCCAGCCCCGGCAGGCCCGCACCCCGGCTGAGCGCGAGCAAGACGGTTTCGGCCTGGTCGTCCGCGTGCTGGCCCAGCAGCACACAGGCCGCACCGGCCTCTTCGGCCATGCGCGCCAGGGCGGTGTAACGGGCTTGGCGGGCGGCGTCTTCCGGGCTATCGCCCGGCGCATGCACAGCCTGCACACGCTCGGCGCGCAACACGATGCCGTGCAGAGCGCAAAACGCCTGGGCGTGGTTCTGAAAGGAGTCGGCCGCCGCCTGCAAACCGTGATTCACATGCAAGGCGATCACCTGGCCCGGCCAACGCCGATGCGCCGCAAACAACAAGGCCGTGGAATCGGCACCGGCACTGAAGGCCACCGCCATGGGTCCGTCTGGCGGCAGAAAGCCCCAGCGCTCGCACCACGCGGCCAACGCCCGATCGCAGGGGTTGGCCGGGGTTGGCGAGGCATTCACCTCAGCGCTTGTCCTTGCTCTCGGCCTTGGTGTCGGTGAAGCGGCCGTAGCTGTTGAGGCGCGCGTAGCGCCGATCGAGCAGCTCCTTGGCCTTGAGGTCCGTCACCTGGCGCCAGGCGTCGCCCAGGGCGCGCTTGAGGAAGGCGGCCATCTGCTTGTGGTCGCGGTGCGCGCCACCCACGGGCTCGTTGACGATCTTGTCCACCAGGCCCAGCGCCTTGAGGCGGTGCGCGGTGATACCCAGGGCATCGGCGGCATCGCTGGCGCGGTCGCTGGTCTTCCAGAGGATGGAGGCGCAACCTTCGGGGCTGATGACCGAGTACACCGAGTACTGCAGCATGAGCACCTGGTCGGCCACCGAAATGGCCAGCGCGCCGCCGGAGCCGCCTTCACCAATGATGGTGGAGATGATGGGCACTTCCAGCTGCGCCATCTCGAAGATGTTGCGGCCGATCGCTTCGGACTGGCCGCGCTCTTCGGCATCGATGCCGGGGTAGGCGCCCGGCGTGTCCACGAAGGTGAAGACCGGCAACTTGAACTTCTCGGCCAGCTTCATGAGGCGCAGTGCCTTGCGGTAGCCTTCGGGCTTGGTCATGCCGAAGTTGCGCAGGCCGCGCTCTTTCGTGTCGCGCCCCTTCTGGTGGCCCAGCACCATGCAGGGCTGGCCGTTGAAGCGCGCCAGACCACCCACGATGCTCAGGTCGTCCGAGAAGTGCCGATCGCCATGCAACTCCTGGAAATGCGTGAAGATCTCGCGCACGTAGTCCAGCGTATAGGGGCGGTCGGCGTGGCGGGCGATCTTGGTGATCTGCCACGGCGTGAGGTTGCTGTAGATGTCCTTGGTGAGCTGCAGGCTCTTGCCAGCCAGCTGTTCAATCTCTTCGGAGATGTCCACCGCGGATTCGGTCTGCACATAACGCAGTTCTTCGATCTTGGTTTCGAGCTCGGCAATCGGTTGCTCGAAATCGAGAAAATTCTTTTTGGCCAAGGTGTGCTCCTTTGGTCTTGTTTGCAACGACGTCCCGGCGAAGCCGGTGCGCTCAGTAACTGACCGGCAGCGGATCGAGCGACCGCCAAATATACCAAGTTGCCACGCTGCAGAACGGTGCCCAGGAGTTCGCCACCTCCCGGATCTCGCTGCGGCTGACCGGTTCGCCCGAAAAATACGCCAGGCTGATGCCATTCTGCAAACCAAGGTCGTCCAGGGGTAGTACGTTGGGCCGCATCAGGTGGAAGATCAGGAACATCTCGGCCGTCCATCGGCCAATGCCACGAATGGCCACCAGCTCGGCAATGATGGCCTCGTCGTCCATGTCGGCCCATTGGCTCACGTGGACTTGGTCGTTGGCAAAGTGCAGGGCCAGGTCCACCAGGTACTCGACCTTGCGGGCCGACAGGCCGGCCGCGCGCATGTCGTCCACCTTCAGCTTGAGCACCTGGGCGGGCACCATCTTCCGGGGCAACTGCTCGAAGCGGTCCCACACCGACTGGGCCGCCTTCACCGAGATCTGCTGGCCGACGATGCTGCGCGCCAGCGTGACGAAGGCATCTCCGCGCGACTGCAGGCAGGCGCTTCCGTGCTGGGGGATGAGCTTCTTCATCACCCGGTCGCGCTTCATGAGATGGCGACAGGCATCCACCCAATAGCCAGGCGCCTCAGCGTTGAGCTCGGGCAGGACGGTGGTGGCCATCAGTTGCGCTCCCAGGTGGTGCCCGTGGGGCTGTCCTTGAGCACGATGCCCTGGTCCAGCAGCTGCTGCCGGATGCGATCGGCCCCAGCGAAATCCTTGGCCTGCTTGGCCGCGCTGCGTTGGGCGATCAGGGCCAGAATGGCCGCCTCGTCCAGCCCGCCTTCGGCCCCACCGCCCTGCAGGTAGGTGGCCGGGTCGGCCTGCAGCAGGCCCAGCGTGCCGCCCAGGGCGCGCAGCAGGCCGGCCAATGCCGCGTCCTTGCTCCGGTTGACTTCGCCCGCCAGTTCGAACAACACGGCAACGGCCTCGGGCGTGCCGAAGTCTTCGTCCATGGCCGCGCGGAAGCGCTGAGCGTGCGGTTGAGACCAGTCGATCTGCGTGGAAGCCGCCGGTGGCACGTGCGACAGCGCGGTGTACAGGCGCTTGAGCGCACCCCGGGCGTCGTCCAGGTGGGCATCGCTGTAGTTCAACGCGCTGCGGTAGTGCGCCCGCAGGATGAAGAAGCGCACGGTCTCGGGGTCGTACTTCGCCAGCACCTCGCGGATGGTGAAGAAGTTGCCCAGGCTCTTGGACATCTTCTCGTTGTCGACCCGCACGAAACCGTTGTGCACCCAGAAGCGCGCCAGCGGTTTGCCGGTGGCGCCTTCGCTCTGCGCGATCTCGTTTTCGTGGTGCGGGAACTGCAGGTCGGCCCCACCCCCATGGATGTCGAAGGTCTCGCCCAGGGTGCTGCAGCTCATGGCCGAGCACTCGATGTGCCAGCCCGGCCGGCCCGAGCCATAGGCGCTGTCCCACTTGGCTTCGGCCGGCTCGTCGGGCTTGGCCGATTTCCAGAGCACGAAGTCCAGCGGATCGTTCTTGTCGCTGGCCACCGCCACGCGCTCGCCCGCGCGCAGGTCGTCGAGCGATTTGCCGGAGAGCTTGCCGTAGCCAGGGAACTTGCGCACCGCGTAGTTCACATCACCGTTGTCGGCCTGGTACGCCAGGCCCTTGCCGCGCAGGGTCTCGATCAATGACAGCATCTGGGGCACGTACTCGGTGGCCCGGGGTTCGAGGCTGGGGGGTTCAATGCCCAGTGCGCCGATGTCCTGGTGCATGGCGGCGGTCATCTCGTCGGTCAACGCGCGCAGCGTGATGCCGCGCTCGAGCGCGCGCTTGATGATCTTGTCGTCGATGTCGGTGATGTTGCGCACGTAGGTGACGCGCAGGCCGCTGACCTTGAGCCAGCGCTGCACCACATCGAAGGCCATCATCATGCGGGCATGGCCGATGTGGCACAGGTCGTAGATCGTCATGCCGCAGACGTACATGCGCACATGCCCAGGCTCAATGGGCTGGAAGTCCTCCAGTCGGCGCGACAAGGTGTTGTAGATTTTCAGGGTCATGGAACGGGAACGGGAACGGGATTCCGGATGGCTGCCGGAGGGTGAAAAACGGGGCTTCCACAGGCCGTGCGTGGCACCATCCGAAGAGCGGGCCCGTCGGCGTTCCATGCGGTCTGGCGCAACCGTCGGAACGGGACCCCTCAGATACAATCCATCGGTGTCAGTATATCCAGCCCGGTGACACTCCACAGCACGCCGCCGGGCATTCGATCAACGTGTCACTGGCCCCTTCATGAGAGGGAGCCCAGGTTTGTTTTCGAGGTGCCATGTCTCGCCACGTTCCATCACACCCCCACTGCAGCGGCCCATCGTCCTCCATCATCACCAGAAACGGCTTTTCCATGCGACTGCGCCAACTGGCCCTCGTGGCCCTGACCGCCGCCAGCCTCGGCACCTCGCTGGCCTGGGCGCAAGGCGACGACTATGCCGAGGTCAACCGGCTGGTGCGTGCCGGCCAGCTCAACGAAGCCCTGGTCAAGGTGGACCAATACCTGGTGGGCAAGCCACGCGATCCGCAGATGCGTTTCCTCAAGGGTGTGATCCAGACCGAGAGCGGCAAGTCGACCGATGCAATTGCCACCTTCGCCAAGCTCACGGAAGACTACCCGGAGCTGCCCGAGCCCTACAACAACCTGGCTGTGCTGTACGCCGGCCAGAGCCAGTTCGACAAGGCCCGCGCCGCGCTCGAAATGGCGATCCGCACGAATCCGAGCTACGCCACCGCCCACGAAAACCTGGGCGACGTCTATGCCAAGCTGGCCAGCCAGGCCTACAGCAAGGCGCTGCAACTCGATTCGAACAATCCCGCTGTCGCACCCAAGCTGAGCCTGATTCGCAACCTTTTCGCGGCCGATCCGCGCGGTGCCCGCCCGGCCACCTCCGTCGCCGCCGCGCCCCCGACGGCTCCATCGGCTCCATCGGCTCCGGTGGCCACACCGCCCGCCGCGAAGCCTCCCGTCGCGGCTGCGCCGGCCCCTGCGGCGCCCGCCGCTGCGGCAGCACCCGCCCCGGCCGCCGCCGATGCCCAGGTTGACGTGGAAGCGGCTGTGGCCGCATGGGCCAAAGCCTGGTCCTCGAAGAACGTGTCCGCCTACCTGGGTGCCTACGGCCCCGCGTTCACGCCACCGGGCGGCCAGTCGCGCGCCGCCTGGGAGGCCGAGCGCCGCTCGCGCATCGAACCCCGCTCACGCATCGGCGTCGGCATCAACGACCTCAACGTCACGGTCAACGGCGACCGCGCTTCGGCGCGCTTTCGCCAGGACTACACCTCCGACAACCTGAACGTCACCAGCCGCAAGACGCTGGATCTGGTCAAGAGCGGCAACCGCTGGCTGATCGTTCGGGAATCCACGGGCTCTTGATGGTCAGTCGGCGGTTCGCGCAACGGGGCCATGCCAGCCTCACGACCGAGCTGCTGGGGCCGGGGCCAGACAACGCTCAACGCGTGACACCGAGACATCGCACGCTCGTGGTCGCCACGGCCGTGGCGGTGGCCGCCCTGCTCGCTCTGTCGCTGCACAAGCGCCAGACGGCCGACGCCAACACCGTCGCCGAGCCGGTCAGCGAGGCCCCTGCCGTCTCACTGATCAACAGCGCCCTCACCCGCGTGCAGGATGCGGTCCAGGGGACGGCCAGTCCGCCCCCCTCAGGTCTGACGCCCGTGAGCCTCACAGGCGAACAGCTCCAGCAGGTCAAACCCATGATGGGTCGGGCCGAGGCCCGTCTGATCGAGATCTACCAGCTCATCGGGAACGCGCAACACCGGGAGGCCCTGAAACAGGCCGAGAGCCTGGTGCGCGACCACCCCAATTTCCAGCTGGCCCACCTTGTGCACGGTGACCTGCTCAGCCAGCAGACCCGCCCGGTGCGCCGGCTCGGCGACGTGCCCGACACGCAGGCCATGGCCGCGTCGACACAGCTCACCGCCCTGCGCGAGGAATCGCGCCGCCGGCTGCTGGCGCTGACCGAGCGCCCGCCCGAAGGGGCCGTGCCAACGCAGTTCCTCACCCTCGCCCCACAGAGCCGCCATGCGATCGCGATCGATGCCTCGCGCTCCCGCCTCTACCTGTTCGAAAACCTGAACCCGGCCCGTGGCAGCGCCAGCGAAGCCGATCGCGCGCCGCGCCTGAAACTGTTGGGCGATTTCTACATTTCGGTCGGCCTCTCGGGTATCGAAAAGACCGCGGAGGGCGACAAGCGCACCCCCCTGGGCGTCTACTACATCACCAGCACCCTCAACCCGGCGGACCTGCCCGACCTGTATGGCGTGGGTGCCCTGCCGATCAACTACCCCAATGCGCTCGATGTGCAGCGCGGCAAGACCGGCAGCGGCATCTGGCTGCACGGTACGCCCACCGAGCAGTTCGTGCGCGCGCCGCAAGCATCCGACGGCTGCGTGGTGCTGTCCAACCCCGACCTGCAGCGCCTGCTGGGCACGGTGCAGATCCGCACCACGCCGGTGGTGATCGCGCCCTCGCTGCAATGGGTGCAGCCCGAAACCCTGGCCAGCGACCGGACGCAGTTCGAAGCCGTGCTGGAAGCCTGGCGGCAGACCCGCAGTGCGGGCCACCTCGCCGAACTCAAAACGTTTTATTCCAACCGGTTCATGAACCAGGGCCGCGATCTGGCCCAATGGTGGCCCCGCGTCGAAAGCGAGCTGCGGGCCAATGGCTCGCGCGAGCTGCAGATGAAGGACCTGTCGGTGCTGCGCTGGCGCGACCAGGACGACACCATGGTCGTCACCTTCGGTGAAGTGGCCGCGGGCCAGAGCCGAGGGGTCACCAAACGCCAGTACTGGGTGCGCGAGCAAGACCGCTGGACCATCTTTTTTGAAGGAACGATCTGATGACACTGTCTTCTTTGCCCCTGCGCCGACGCGCGGCCCTCTGGCTCACGGCCCTGGCGGCCGGCGCCGCCCTGCTGCCTCTGGCCGCCCAGGCCCAGGCCACCGCCGCGCCCCGCGTGAAGCTGGCCACGTCCCAGGGCGACATCGTGGTCGAGCTGTACCCCGACAAGGCCCCGAAGACGGTAGAGAACTTCCTGCAGTACGTGCGCGACCAGCACTACGACGGCACGGTGTTCCACCGGGTGATGAGCAACTTCATGATCCAGGGCGGCGGTTTCACGCCCGACCTGCAGCAAAAGCCCACCAAGGCGCCGATTCCGCTGGAAGCCACCAACGGCCTGAAGAACGACCGAGGTGCCATCGCGATGGCACGCACCTCCAACCCCAATTCGGCCACGTCGCAGTTCTTCATCAACACCGTGAACAACCCGAACCTGAACGCCCCCAGCCCCGACGGCTACGGTTACACCGTCTTCGGCAAGGTCGTGGCGGGACTGGATGTCGTGGACAAGATCCGCGCCGTGCCCGTCGGCGACCAGGGCATGCACCAGAACGTGCCCAAAACCCCCATCACCATCCTCAAAGCCACCCTGGAGAAATGACCATGGCCAACCCCCAAGTCGAACTGCACATTGCCGGATACGGCGTCGTCACGCTGGAACTCGACGCTGAAAAAGCACCGCTGTCCACCAGCAACTTCCTGGCCTATGTGAACAAGGGCCACTACAACAACACCGTGTTCCACCGCGTCATCCCTGGCTTCATGGTGCAAGGTGGTGGCTTCGAACCCGGCATGACCCAGAAGCCCACCGACGCCCCCATTTCCAACGAGGCCAACAACGGCCTGAAGAACGACACCTACACCGTGGCCATGGCGCGCACCAGCGACCCTCACTCGGCCACCGCGCAGTTCTTCATCAATGTGTCGAACAACGGCTTCCTGAACCACACTGCGCCCAGCGCACAGGGCTGGGGCTACGCCGTCTTCGGCAAGGTGGTCTCGGGCAGCGAGATCGTGAAGAAGATCGAGGGCACGCCCACCGGCCGCAAGGGCTTCCACGACGACGTGCCCAAGGACGACGTCGTGATCGAAAAGGCCGTCGCGCTCTGATCGCCAGGGGCGGCAACGCCCCTGCACCGCATGACCGCCCAACCCGTCGACCGCTTCGCCGAATGCATCGCTCCCGCGAACTGGCAAGCGGTCGATGTCATTTCAGACCTGCATCTGCAGGCCGGTGAGCCCGAGACCTTCGAGGCGTGGGCCGCCTACCTGCGCCGCCCCGCGCACGAGCGCGCCGACGCGCTGTTCATCCTGGGCGATCTGTTCGAGGTGTGGGTGGGCGACGACGTGCTCTCCACCCACACATCCCCGTCGGCCGATCACGCGTTCTGGCGCGCCTGCGCCGAGGCCTTGCAGGCCTACAGCGCGCACGCACCGGTCTACTTCATGCCCGGCAACCGCGACTTCCTCCTGGGACCGGCCGGACTCGACGCCTGCGGCATGCAAGGCCTGAGCGATCCCACCGTGCTGGTCTTTCTGGACCAGCGCTGGCTGCTCAGCCATGGCGATGCCCTGTGCCTGGCCGACACCGACTACATGCGCTTTCGTGCCCAGGTGCGCGAGCCCGCCTGGCAACACCGCTTTCTGGCACAACCCCTGGCCCAACGCGAAGCGATCGCGCGTGAGCTGCGCGCCCAGAGCGAGGCGCGCAAGCGCAGCACCGGCAGCGACCCCAGCCTCTGGGCCGACGTGGACATCCAGGCCGCCAAGGCGTGGCTGCGGCATGCCGAGGCCCACACGCTGATCCATGGTCACACGCACCGGCCCGCGACCCACGACCTGGGTGACGGCCTTCAGCGCGTCGTGCTCAGCGACTGGGAGCTGAGCGCGCGGCCGGCCCGCGCCGAGGTATTGCGGCTGGACGCGAGGGGCCTGCACCGCCGGCCCTTGCGACCCTGAGCCGCCTCCACCTTCCTTCATGATCCACCTGCTCCAACGCTGGCTGCCCCGCGCGCTGCGCCGTCCCACCCCCATCCCGGATGCCCTCTGGCGCCAGACCGTGGCGCACCACCCCTTTCTCGCGGCTCTCGATGGGCCCGAGCTGCAGCGCCTTCGCCTGCTCTGCACGCACTTCCTGATGGAGAAGGAGTTCCACGGCGCCAACGGCCTGGCCGTGACGGACACCATGGCGCTGGCCATCGCGGCGCAAGCCTGCCTGCCGCTGCTCCACATGCATGGCGTGTCAGGCGAACCGGTGCGCGACCCACTCAAGCTGCTGGACTGGTATGGCGACTTCGTCGGCATCGTCGTGCAACCCGGTGCCGTGGTGGCGCGGCGCAAGACCACCGACGGCGCGGGCGTGGTACACCACTACGACGAGGTGCTGGCCGGTGAAGCCATGGACCGGGGCCCCCTCATGCTCAGCTGGGAGGACGTGGCCCACGCGGGCGAGCGCGCGCAACACGGACACAACGTGGTGATCCACGAGTTCGTGCACAAGATGGACATGCACGACATGCAGATGGGCGAAGCGCCCGACGGGGCCCCGCCCCTGCCCTCGGGCTTCCTGGGCGCGCGCCAGCGCAGCGAAGCGCGCGCGATCTGGCAACGCACCATGCAGGACAGCTTCGAACGTTTCCGCGAAGCGGTGGCCATGGCCGAGCGCTTCGGCGGCGAGCCGCCCTGGCTGGACGACTACGCCGCGCAGGACGCGGCCGAGTTCTTCGCCGTGACCTGCGAGGCCTACTTCGTCAACCGGCCACGCTTCGAGACCGAGTTCCCCGAACTGATGCCGCTGTACGACGGCTTCTTCCGCCCGGGGCGTTGACGCTCAGCGCTTGAGCAGCGCCTTCAGCACGTTCTGCAGACGGCGCTCCGCCGTCGAATCGAAGCTCGAGCCCAGCACGGCGGCCACATCCTCCGCCCAGGTGTCGGCCGGTGCGGCGGCGTGGCGGCGCGTGAGCAGTTGCAGCTGCAGCATGCGGCGCTCGCTCAGGTGCTCGGCCGGCGTCGGCACCTCGGCGGCCATTTCCAGGCGCAGCAAGGTTTCACCCGGCAAGGGCGCCGCCGGCTTGGACACCGCCGACGCCCACGCGCCGCGCTGAGCCGTGCTCACTCGCGGGCCCAGGGCCTGCGCGGTGGGAAGCTGTTCGGCATCGCGCTGCTGCCAAGCCGTCATGAGCTGCGTGAGCACCTCGCCGTGGGCCTGCGCCGCGAGCTTGCGCAGGCTGGACTGAGCCGCCTCGATCGCCTGGCGCTGCGCGCGGAACGCCGCATCGCCCAGCCGGGGGCCACGCGGCTCGCGCTCTTCACGCCAGGACGGTGCACCCGGTCCACGGGCATCGCGTCCACCGCGCGCATCGGGGCGACCCGGTGCACCATCGCGCCGCCCCTCCGGGCGATCGCCGCGGCGGCCATCGCGGCCGGCCGGCTCGGCCTTCTTCATCCCGGGTCGGTCGTCGCCCCGCACCGCCACCAGCTTCTTCGGCGGCGCGGCGGGTTTGGCAGGTGCCGTCGGCACCGAGGCCTCGGCCTCCTCGGTGGCGGCGGCCTCGTCCACGGCATCGGCAGGCGCCGCTTCGGCACTGGCTGCGGCTGGCTCGACGGATGCCGGCGCCACAGGTGCTGGCGCAGGCGCGGGGGCCTGGCCCGCCAGGGCCGCTTCCAGCTCGTTCATGGCCGCGCGGATGCGCTGCGCGTCGCCACTGGCGCTCGCCGCTTCCAGCGCGCGCGAGGCGTCAAGCACGCGCTGGTCGTGCGCGTTCAGGGCCGTGGCAGCCTTCTCGCGCTCGCTGCTCTTGCGGGCGAATGCTTCGTCGATCGGCTGGCGGAAGGCTTCCCACAGTTTCTGTTCGTGCTTGCGCTCCAGCGGCACGGCATGGGCTTCGGCCTGCCAACGTTGCTGCAGGGCCTTGACCGCATCGATGCGCAGCATGGGCGCTGCGCCCAGCGCGATGGCTTCCTCGATCAGCGCCTTGCGCCGCGCGGTGCTCTCGGCCTGCGCCGTCTCCAGGCGCTCATGCGCCTTGTGCATGGCGTCTTTCCAGACCGGCTGGATGTCGGCAAACGCCTTCTCGCTCAGGTGGCCAGCTTCGCGCCAGCGCTCGGAGAATGCATGCAGTTCACGCACCTGGGCTTTCCAGTCGCTGCTGTCGGCGTGCGCCAGCGTCCAGGCCTTGAGTTCTTCGATGATGGCCAGGCGCTGCGCCTTGTGCGCCTCGCTCTGCTGGCGCACCTGCGCCAGCCAGCTCTCGACCACCTTGTGCGCCTCGGTGCAGGCCTCGTCGAAGCGCTTCCACAGCGCATGGTTGGGTTGGCCGCCCTGGTCGGTGGTCTTCCACTGGTCGCGCAGGCTGCGCAGGGTTTCCTGCATCTTGCGCCCGCCCAGGCGCTGGCCCTCGGGAGCTTGCAGCAAGGCCTCTGCCTTGGCCACGAGTTCTTCGCGCAGCTGGTCGGCGCGCCAGCGTTGCCAGCCTTCGAGTTCACCGGCCTGCCCCAAAGCCGCCTGGGCGCGCGCATCGAGCGCGGCTGGGACCAGCCGGCCATGGCTCTTGAGCAGGCCGCGAACGTCGGCTGCCGCCTTGGGCGTGGCCTTGCCGTGCCCTTCGGCGAGCTCGCGCTCGAGCACGCTCAGCGCCTGTTCGAGTTCGGCCACCACGCGGGCGCGTTTCTCCTGCTGGGCCTGCGTGTCCTGCGGTGCCTTTTCGGCCGGGGCGCTCACGTCCTGGCCCCGCGCGGCGCGCAGCTCGTCGGCCCACACGGGCACGGCGGGCAATGGCGCCTGGGGGTTGGCATCGGCCGCCACGGTCTGGCTCAGAGCGGCCTCGAAAGCGTCCCACACCAGTTGCAGCTGCTGGCGCGAGGCGTCGAGCATGGGCGGGAACTTCACGTCCACGCTGGGCCATTGGGGATCTTGCGCCAGGGCGCCTGCCTGCTGCTGCCACTGCGCCACATCGGTGCGCAGCGTCTCGGCGATCTGCTGGGCGTCGCGCCAGGGCTTGGTGGACAGCACCTCGATGCGCTGCGCGATCAGCACGGCGGCCTCGCGTTCGACCTGCACCCGGTGCTGCAGGTCTTCGATGGCCTTCACGCGCTCAGCCAACGCCTGGCGCAAGGTGGCCAGCGGCTCGCGCGACAGCGGTGCACCTGCGCGTGCCGCATCGCGTTGCCAGGCCAGTGCGTCGGCCAGGTTCAGGCGCGGCTGGTCGATCAGACCCTGGGCCTTCTGCGCCCACTCCACCGACATCTGTTCCTGCGACTTCTGGCGCTTGAGTTCGTCGAGCTTTTCCTTCAAGGGCTTGGCGGCTCCGCGGTCGCGGTGCGAGAGCTCCTTGAACACTTCGTTCATCTGCTCGAGCGCGGGGCCGGTGGCCAGCCAGTCGCGGATGCGCGCGGCGCGCTCACCCGACGTCGGCGCGGAGAACGCGCCACCGGTGACGGCATCCAGGGGGTGGGCGGCGTTGGGGCTGGCCGGCTTGGGGGAGGTGGGCGTGTTCACGGCAGACTCGGAAGCGTTGGACGAAGACGGGGCTTTGCGCAGGGAAAACAGCGACATGAAGTGGGGGGCTCAATCGATTCGGTTGTCGGCACCACGACGGCGCGACCAAGGCGTATTGTCGCCGCAGTTGGCGCGTGCCCGCCCTGCCCGGCGCGCGCACGCGGGATGCTCAGCGCGGCGCCAGCTTGAGTTCGGCCTGCGGGCGCCACTTCTCACCCTGGCGGCCCAGTTGGGGCGCGCCCAGGAACATGCGGTCTTCCGGCAACTGCCGGCCTGCAAGGTAGTCCTTGACGACCACGCCGCGCGCCACCGCGAGTTCGCGGATGGCATCCGACGTGACCGGGATGGACGCCTGCAGCAGGGCTTCCATCTCAGCCGGCGGGATGTCCTTGGCCAGGCCGACCAGGTTGCGGGGTTTCGGGATGTCGGTCCGCCGGTACACCTCCTTGAGCAAGGCAGGGTATTCGGCGGGCGTCACCGCAGGCGTGTCGCTGATGGCCGCGCCATCGCGCGCCAGCTGGCGGCGTTTCTCGGCCAGCACGCGCTCGTCCAGCCGGGCACGCTGGTAGCCGCTGCGCTCGGCCTCCAGATCGCCATGCCCCACCACGGTGATCTGCAGGGTCGGCCGGTCGGCCAAGGCCTTGGCCACGGCGTCCAGCCGCTGCCGGGCCTCACCGTCCAGCGCCTTGCTGCCCGGTGTGAAGACCACCTGGCTCATTTCCTCCCCGCCCCCGCCGAAGGCCCCGGCGATCAGGGAGAACGGTGAGGTGATGGCCTTGCCGATCAGGTTGAAGATAAGCCGGAAGATGAGGGGCGCCAGCTTGAACTGCGGGTCGTTGAGCGAGCCGCTGACCGGCAGGTTGATGTCGATCACCCCGTTGCGGTCGGCCAGCAAGGCCACGGCCAGCTTCACCGGCAGGTTGGGCGCCTCGCTCCCGGCCACGCGGTCGCCGAAACTGAGCTGGTTGAGGATGATCTGGTTGCTGGCCGTCAGCTGGCCGTTGGGCTCGATCTTGTAGGCCACGTCCATGCTGAGCTTGCCGCGCTCGATGCCATAACCGGCGTACTTCACGGTGTAAGGCGAGAGCGGCGGCAACTCCAGATTGCGCACCAGTGCGCGGATGTCGAGTGCCAGCGGCTGGGCCAGCGGGTTGAGCTTGCCGTCGATCTCCAGCGCCGCCGTGCCCTCGGCGCGCCCGCGCAATGTCAGGTCGGCCATCTGTGGCGCGCCGCCCGGCGGCACGCTGGCGAAAGCGCTCAGGCTGCCGGTGAGTTCACTGAGGTTGGCGGAATAGTTGGGCTTGATGAAACGGTCGGAGAACAACACACGGCCATTGACCAGGCTGATCGGTCCGAAACGGATGTCCGGGTCGGGCACGGCGCTCGCGTTGGCAGGAGGCGGCGGTGGCGGAGCGGTGGCCGCCGGGGCGGCGGCGCCCGGGGGCGCGGGCGCTGCCTCATCGTGCTTCACGAGGCCTTGCAGGTTGATGCGCCCCGCCTCGTCGATGATCACGCGGGCAAAGTAGTCGCTGAGCACAGTCTCCTGCACCGCCACCCGGGTGACCTGGCCAGGCGCCATGGCAAGCCGCAGACCCCGCACCTGCAGGGACTTCCAAGCCAACAGCTCTTCGGCGGGCGACAGCGTGTTGGCGGCGAAATCGTCCAGCCCCACGTTGCCGGCGACCGTCAACCGCAAACCCGCCGGGGGCAATGCCGCCTCGACCGTGCCACGGTAGCTGGTGTCCGCGCGCAGCAGGTCCAGGTTCAGGCGGTCGCCGAAATAAGGCTCCAGGGCATGCAGCGGCAGCTTGTCCGCTTGCACCTTCAGCTGGGTGCGCAGGCTCTCGGCGTCGCGCTCGCCCTTGCCGGGCAGGCGCAGCGAGCCGTCGAGGGCGAGCCGGCCAGGCTCGGCGCGGTTGCCTCGCGCCGCACCCATGCGCAGCTGCAGCGAGACCGGCATGTCGGGCTGGCTGCGGGCCATGGGCTGCAGGTTCTTGACCTGCATCTTGATCTGACTGAGGTCGAGCCTGACCGGGCGCGCCAGCGCGAGGTCTTCGAGCGCGACGGTGCCCGCATCGATCTGCACGTCGGCCAGCGTCAGCTGCCACGGGGAAGGCTCGGCCGGTTTCGACGGGGGTGCTGCTGCAGCGGGCGCATCCGATGCCTTCATCCAGCCGTCCCCCATCCAACGCCCCGCCTTGTCGCGCTGCGCGCGCACCTGTGGCCGATCAAGCACGACCTTGCCCACGGCCACGGTGCTGCGGGCCAGATCCACGCGCGCGTCCTGCACCTGGAGGCGGCGCAGGCTGGCCTGTGGCTGGCGGGCCGTCCCCAGGCGCACCTCGCTCAGCTCGAGCCGCGATGCGCTGAGCAGGAGTCCCATGGGCTGATCGGCCTTGGCCGCCCGCCAGGCCACATCGAAGTCGGCGGCGAGCTGCCCGTCGAGTTCGTGCGTCAGCACGCCGGCGGCGTACGGCGCGAACGTCGACAAGGGCAGTTCGCCCAACGAGACCCGCGCGTTGGCCTCGGCGTCGGTGGCCGTGCCCTTGAGCGACAGCGGCGTCTGGCCCAGGCGCGCGGACACCTCGAAGGGCACCGGCGCCTGCATCGGCCAACTCAGCGCCTGGGCCTGCACGCTCAAGGCCTCCAGCGCCAGTTGGGCGGCCGGCCGGGTGCCGGCATCGCGCCATCGCACGGTCCCGCCGTCCAGGTTCAGGCGCGCCACGCTCACTTTCCACGGCGAAGCGGGCGCAGGGGTGGGAGGAGACGCGGCATTTCTGGACTGGTCGGCCCAGGATTGCGCCACACGTTGCAAGTTGAGCAGCCCAGCCGCGTCGCGCGAGATCGACACCGTGGGCGACTTCCAGTCGATGGCGGCCAGATCCACCTGCCCCGCCAGCGGCTCCACGCGATTGAGTGTCACGCCCAGGCGTTCCCAGGCCAGCAGTTCGGCCGTGGTGGACGGTCCTGTCCGCTCGACCACCCGCAGATCCGAAAGGGCCGCCGTGCCAGAGAGGGAGAGGCGCGGCGCGTCCTGCTGTTCGAACGCCAGCTTGAGCGCGAGTTGGAGCACGCCGGCTTCGGGCTTGACGGGCCAAGTCGCCGGCCAGTAGGGCAGGTAAGGCGCGAGATCCAGGGTGGGAATGTCCACGCTGGCATCGGTGTCCCGGGTCTGGGCAAACGGCGTGGTGCTGGCGCTCGAATCGAAAGCGCTCCCATTGAGCACGAAAGCCAGCTTGGGCTGGGTCACCACATCCCGTCGGGACGGCAGGTTGCTCAGGAAGGGCACGCCCACCGACAAGCCGCTCAGCTGGTGCGTGACGCCCACGCTGTCGTCGAGGAAAGTCAGTTCCCCCCCCGACAGGTTGATGTTGAACAGGGCGAACTGCGCTGGGTCGGACGGGGGCTCATCGTCTTTCGGGCGCAAGCGCTGCAGCACGTCGTCCACGTCGTACCGGCCTTCGCCCAGGTGGCGCAGCTTCAGCTTGGGATGCTCCAGCACGAGGGCGTCGAGCACTGGCGCGAGCCGAAACAGCGACTGCAGTTCGGCGTTGGCGTAGAGGCGATCCAGCGTGAACTGCTCGCCCTCGCCTGTGGCGTCGGCCACGCGCAAGCCCTCGATGGCCACTTCCAGGGACCACGGCCGGAAATCAACTTGTTCCACCGTCACCTGGCGTCCCAGCGCGGCCGAGGCCTGCTTGGCCAATTGCCATTTCAGCAAGGGCGGCATGCCCAGCCAGGTCACCAGCCAGAGCAGAAGGAGCCCCAGCAGGCCCAGCATCAGGCGCCGAGCCCACCGACCTTGAGACCACTGGGAAAAAAAGCTGTTCATTCGTGCGTTCGCTTGCCAACGGATCCACGAGTGTCGTCGAACTGAGGGGGTGCGGCAGCGCACACCTATATAGAGTCCCCCAGAAACAAGAAACCCCGGCAAGCAGGGCCTGCCGGGGTTGACGGCGGGCTAGATGCTCATGCCGTCGGTTTTGGCGGAGGGAGTTGGATGTCTCTCCAGCCTGGAAGCAACAGATTGCTCCCGTTGGAAACTGACTTGCGGTTCGCCGCGTCGTCAGCTGATGCCAGTCTTCAGACAGGCCACTGCAGGTTACTCCCCTTGCCGCCCCGGATCAAGGCCGCATGACCTGTTCTTCATGCAGATTTTCAATCGCGCCTGAAACGACCATTTGACGACCCCAAAATCACGTTTTGGAACATGAAAGGTGGTCACTGCCCGACAAACGGTCATCGAACCGACAGCCATCCGCGGGCCTTGCAGGCTCAAGGCTTTCCGCTAGCAAAGCCCTTTTGCTTACGTTTGCTCACACTTGTTTATATCCAAAAGTAGGCTTAAAACGATTCATAAACATTGACTCGATATTAATAAGCCCATAGGATGCGCCAGCTTTGCCCACCGAAGGGTAAACCCGAACCGCTGCCACCCAGGCTAACTCGACCGCTCCACCCTCTGGGTCGGGCCGTCGATGGCGACCAATCCAGTCGGCCCAGCTCCCACGAGCGAGACCGGCGCAGAAAGGAGCGATGACATGACCGCGCAAGACGCAACGCCACCCAAGAGCACCTCAGGTGCCGTGGCATCCTTCAAAACCGCTGTTGGCGACGCCTACCAGGGCTTCTTCGACATCACCCACAACAGCCTGGCCCTGCTGGGCACCCTGGCGGCCGTGGCACTGATCACCCTGAGTGCTCGCGCCGACCTGCGTGCCAGCGCCGAGGAGCAATTGCTGGGCTGGCTGCTGGAACGCCAGGAAGCTGCCAGCGTGGATGCGGTGTACGCCGCCGAGCCCAGCGCGGTCGACCGCGTGACCGCCGCTCAACCCGGCGATCTGCCCAAGCAGCAGGCCAATGTGACCTATTGGCTCAGCCGCAAGTACCGCGTGGCGCCTGAGCCCCTGAGCGCGCTGGTGGCGGAGGCCTTCGAGGTCGGCGAGAAAGCCAAACTCGATCCCACGCTCATCCTGGCCGTGATGGCGATCGAGTCCCGCTTCAACCCGTTTGCGCAGAGCCCGGTGGGCGCGCAGGGCCTAATGCAGGTGCTGACCCGCGTTCATACCGACAAGTACAACGACTTCGGCGGGCAGCTGGCCGCGTTCGATCCGGTGTCCAACCTTCGTGTGGGCGCGCGCGTGCTGCAGGACGCGGTCAAGCGCGCCGGCTCGGTCGAGGGTGGTTTGCGCCTGTACGTCGGCGCGGTGACCACGGACGGCAACTGGTACATCGACAAGGTGATGGCCGAACACATGCGCATCCAGAGCGTGGCGCTGGGCAAGCCGATGCAGCGCTATGTGCCGCAAGCGCGCCCGACCACGGTGGTGGCCCCCGCTGCCCCGGCCCCGGTGGCCGCCCCGGCAGCCGAAATCGAGGCCGAGGGCCCGGCCGCGCCGAACGCCCTTCCCCCTGGCGCGCCGCTCACCCGTTCCTGACCTCGCCAACCGGCCTCTCGGCCTCGGCTAAACTAGCCGGGTACGCAACTGGCGATAGGCGCGCACCCCGACACATCTCTGTCGGCGGCTGCCGCTGACGTGGCCCCCCTGCCCGATCTGTGATCGTCTTCAGGGACAACCACTGGGAAGCGTGCCGCCCGGCCTCAAGGGGTGCGGGTGTTCAGCCGTTCGCCTGGGCAGCCCTTGTCACCGCGCAAGGTTCCACGTCTTGAAGGACTGCCATGTACGACCGCAACATCCTCATCCAGCAAACCGACCCCGAGCTGTTTGCCGCCATCCAGGCCGAGAACGCCCGCCAGGAACACCACATCGAGCTGATCGCCAGCGAGAACTACGCCTCGCCGGCCGTGATGGCCGCACAAGGCACGCAGCTCACCAACAAGTACGCCGAAGGCTATCCCGGCAAGCGCTACTACGGTGGCTGCGAGTACGTGGACGTGGCCGAGCAGCTCGCGCTCGACCGCGTCAAGCAGCTTTTCGGCGCCGAAGCCGCCAACGTGCAGCCGCACTGCGGCGCCTCCGCCAATGAAGCCGTCTTCCTGGCCTTCCTCAAGCCCGGCGATACCATCATGGGCATGAGCCTGGCCGAAGGCGGCCACCTCACCCACGGCATGGCGCTCAACATGAGCGGCAAGTGGTTCAATGTGGTTTCCTACGGTCTCAACGACAAGGAAGAGATCGACTACGACGCCATGGAGCGCAAGGCGCACGAGACCAAGCCCAAGCTGATCATCGCGGGCGCCTCGGCGTACAGCCTGCGCATCGACTTCGAGCGATTCGCCAAGGTGGCCAAGGACGTCGGTGCCATCTTCATGGTGGACATGGCCCACTACGCTGGCCTGATCGCCGCCGGCGTCTACCCCAACCCGGTGCCTCATGCCGACGTGGTGACCTCCACCACCCACAAGAGCCTGCGCGGTCCTCGTGGCGGCATCATCCTGATGAAGGCCCAACACGAAAAGGCCCTCAACAGCGCGATCTTCCCAGGCCTGCAGGGTGGCCCGCTGATGCACGTGATCGCGGCCAAGGCCGTTGCTTTCAAGGAAGCGCTTTCACCCGAATTCACCGCTTACCAGCAGCAAGTGCTGACAAATGCCAGCATCGTTGCGGAAACGCTGACTTCGCGCGGCCTGCGCATCGTCAGCGGCCGCACCGAGAGCCACGTGATGCTGGTCGATCTGCGCGCCAAGGGCATCACCGGCAAAGAAGCCGAAGCGGTGCTGGGCAGCGCGCACATGACGATCAACAAGAACGCCATCCCCAACGACCCGGAAAAGCCCATGGTCACCAGCGGCGTGCGCATCGGCACGCCGGCGATGACCACTCGGGGCTTCAAGGACGATGAAGCGCGGCTGACCGCCAACCTGATTGCCGACGTGCTCGACAATCCACGCGACCCGGCCAACATCGACGCCGTGCGCGCCAAGGTCAATGCCCTGACCGCCCGCTTCCCGGTCTACAAGTGATGTTCCCAGGCCGTACAACGGGAGTGCCCTCCGCATGAAATGCCCGTTCTGCGGCCATCTTGAAACCCAGGTGGTCGAAACCCGCGTCTCGGAAGACGCGGACTTCATCCGCCGCCGCCGCCAGTGTGGCCACTGCGAGAAGCGGTTCACCACCTACGAACGGCCGGAAGTGAGCTTCCCGGCTGTCGTGAAGAAGGATGGCCGCCGGGTGGACTACGTGCCGGCCAAGCTGCGGGCTTCGTTCGCGCTGGCCCTGCGCAAGCGGCCCGTCAGCACCGAGCAGGTCGACGCGGCCATTGAGCGCATCGAGGAAAAGCTGCTGAACCTGGGTGCCCGGGAAGTGCCCGCCGCCCGGCTGGGCGAGATGGTGATGCGGGAACTGAAGAAGCTCGACAAAGTGGCCTACATCCGGTTCGCCAGCGTGTACCGGAGCTTTGAAGACATCGACGAATTCAGGGCCTTGGTGGACGAAGTCCGGCGCTGAAAGTGCCCGATCTCACGGGTCAGAAATACCCCCGTTCCGCCCGTCGGGCCATTCACTAGCCCGGTCGGCCCAGCCCGGACTCTGCGACTTCCATCGATAGAGTAAGCATATGTACATTGCTGCGGCGCCCCAGAGAGCCACGCCTGTCCCCCTGTGGGCAGAACGCGGCTTCACGATCATCGAGTTGATGGTCGTGGTCGCGCTCGTCGCCATTCTGGCGGGCCTTGCAGCACCCAGCTTCACTGACATGTTTCGCCGATTCCGGGTGGACTCGGTGCGGGAAACGTTCACCTCTTCCGTGACCCTCGCCCGCGAAGAGGCCATCCGGATGGGAACACCCATGGTCATCCGCCGCACCACGGGTTGCGGCCTCGCCCTGGCGAACAACCAGGACTGGAGCTGCGGCTGGCGGGTGTTCGCCGACCTGGACGGCAACAACACCATGAATAACGCGGAAGCCGCCACGCAGGAGGTGTCCTTGACCCCCAACGTCACGGTTCGAAAAGGCAACAGCACCAACCCCGAATTCATCGTGATCAACCGCTTCGGCCAAGTCACGCAGGTGGATCAGCGGTTCGAGGTTTTCCCGACGGGCATGGCGGCGGCCAATGGCCAGTTGATCTGCTTCACGGCGGGCACCCGCCTGCGCACGGTCAAGAACGCCTCCACCTGCCCCTGACGACGTCCGAACCATGCAATTCGCACGATGAACAACAAGGCATCCTCCCAACGTGGCGTCAGCCTGATTGAGGCCCTGGTCGCTCTGCTGGTGCTCGCCCTGGGCATTATGGGCATGGCCGGCATCCAGACCCGAACGCTGGTCGAGTCCCGCACCACGAACTCCCGCGCCATCGCTCTGCAGATGGCAGATGATCTCCTGGACCGCATGCAGGCCAACTCACCCATCCGGATCAATCCGCCCGCCGCTAGCCCGTATCTGGCCGCCTGGGGTGCCGTGGCGGCGGCGCCAGTCAACTGCTTCAATGCCGCCTGCAATGGCGCGCAGTTGGCGGCATTCGACCTTGTGCAGTGGAAAGCCTCCCTGGCCCGCGTGCTACCCGGTGGCGATGCCCGGGTGTTCCAGTCCAACACCGACAACGCGCAATTTGGCGTCCTGATCGGCTGGAACGAAACCCAGGCGAAAAACCAGGCAGAAGCCACCGGCGCCCAGGCTACGCTGTTCACCGATGCCATTGCCATCCGCGATGCCGCCAATGCGGTAGGCACGGGCGTGGCAGGTGTCGCCTGCCCTGCGGGACTCATCTGCCACCTGGTTTACATCCGGCCATGAGGGAGCACAACATGGCTGTTTCATCACGCCCCCCTTCGCTTCATGGACGCCGTCACCAGTCGGGCGTCAGCCTGATGGAGCTGTTGATCGGCATCAGCATCGGCTTGCTGGTGGTGGTGGCTGCCATCGGCAGCCTTGTATATACACGCACCTCATCTGTCGCGGTGGGCGACAGTTCGCGGCTGCAGCAGGACGCCTCCAACGCTTTCCGGACACTCGGCCACCACATCCGGCAAAGTGGTGCTCGACGCATCGTGAACCCTCTGGCGGGCAACGCCAATGTGGAGTTCAACAGTGCCTACGGTGGCTTTGGCACCAATCCCAATACCAGTTCACCACTGGTGCTGCGAGGTACCGACGGCGCCGACAACGCCCCCGACACGTTGCAAGTGAGCTACGACACCGATCCAGTGCTGCAAAGCATGGATTGCCTGGGAGCCCCGACGCTGGTAGCCAACAACATCTCCAGCACTTTCTCTGTGGTCGGAAACGAACTCCGCTGCCTGGGCTCTGGTTCTGCCACCCCGTTCGCCCTGCTCCAGGGCATGGAAGATTTCCAGATCCAGTATGGCGTCAGGACCGGCGACAACCTGCAGTACCGGACAGCCACAGCCATCGCTGCGTTGGTTCCCGCACCTTGGGACCAAGTGGAAACCGTGCAGGTGTGTCTTCGCCTCGTGGGTGAAATGAGCAACAACCCCGGTGCCGACATCACGGGCTGCAATGGAGAGAACGTCGCGAACGATGGGCGCATCCGCCGTGTCTTCTTTCGCATCTTCAAGATCCGCAATCAAGGCCTATGAAACACCATTCGTCTCCCTTGCGGAAGCACTCTCAGCAAGGCATCTCGCTCATCGTGGTGATGGTGATGCTGCTGCTCGGAACCATCGTGGTGTTGAGCAGCACGCGCCTGGGTTGGCTCAATGAGCGCCTGGTGGGTGGCGAGAGCGACTACCAGCGGGCATTCGCTGCCGCAGAGGCACTTGTTCGCGATGCAGAGCGCGACATCCGCGGCTTGCGGATCGACAACGTCACCCCATGCAACGCCACAGCAGGCTATGTCGGGTGCCGCAACTTCCTGGGTAACCAGCCGTTTTTCCCCCAGGAAGACGACGACCTGGACCTGCTGCAGACGCGCGTCGCCGGCGGCACCAACGGGTGCCTTCAGGGCATCTGCCTCCCGGCAACGGTGACGACCCTGACCGCAGTCAACTGGACCACCAACCTGGCCGCCATGACCGCCGCAGTTGGCACTGCGTCAGTGGCCGCACGATACGGAGAATTCACGGGCCTCAATCCGGCCGCCGCCGGCAACCCCTTGCTGTCGTGGTCGCGTCCCGGTGTGGCTCCGGTCGTCGCGCCCCGTGCCTGGTACTGGGTGGAGGTGTTCCGGTACACCGACGCAGGTGGCATCGTCGCTGCGGCAGGCAACGTGCCCATTCCGGACAGGAAGCACCCTTATGTGTACCGCATCACGGCGTTCGTCCAAGGCATGAAGCCCGGCACGCGGGTCTGGCTGCGCTCGATCTTCGTGCCTCGGCCGCAGAACCAGAACATTTGATTTTCAGCGAGATCACCATGAAGCTGCATCCCCGATCCTGGCTTCCCTGCGCTGGCCTGGCGCTCGCATCGTTGCACGGCCCACTGGGCGCCGCCCAGCTCAACCTGGCGCAATCCCCACCTGGCGCGGGCCGGGAGCCTTCACCCAACATCATCGTGTCGGTCGACGACTCCGGCAGCATGGGCGCGACGGGGATCGCGACCCTGAAATCTGCCTTGCAGCAGACCTTTGCGGAAACCAACGTGCCGGACGACCGGATCCGCCTGGCATGGCAGTCCATGAACCGCTGCCGCGGCATTCCCAGCAACAGCACGGCGTGTGGCAGCCTGAACGGCATGCGCCCACTCCTGGGCACACACCGCACCAACTTCATGACCTGGGTGAACACGCTGACACCCAACAACGGCACGCCCTCCCACCTCATGATCGACGAGGCGGGCAAATACCTGAGCCGAACCGATCTCGGCATCAACAGCCCGTGGGCGGCCAATCCCGGGACGCAGGAAACACCACTGCTGTCATGCCGGAAATCGTTTCACATCTTCATGACCGATGGTGGCTGGAACAGCGCCGAGGCGAGCAACACGAACAACCACGTGGACACCTCGGGGCCGGACTACGTGCGCATCACGCGCGGTGGCAACGCTGACGGCACCGCCCTCACACTGCCGGACGGCACAGCGTACTCCATCACCTCGGATCAGACGCGGCTCTACAGGGACAACTGGGGCCACACAAACCTGAGTGCGCTGTCGGACCTGGCCTTCTACTACTGGTCCCGTGACCTGCAGCCGGGGCTCACCAACAACGTGAGAAAGAGCCCCAAGGATCAGCTCCCCGCCGAGAACTTTGGCACCACGGCCAACCCCGCTTCGCTCGAGTCTTACTGGAACCCGCGCAACAACCCGGCCACCTGGCAGCACATGGTGAACTACACCATCGGCTTCAATGACGCGGCCACCTGGACGGGCGCCCCCACCTTCAGCGGCGACACCTTCGCTGGCCTGGCTCCACTGATCCGCGGTACCACCAACTGGCCATCGCCGTTCTGCGGCACAGGCAGCAACTCGGCCTGCGACGGCAGCTCCGGCTACAACGCGCGCGAGAACGAACGGAAAGTGGAACTCTGGCACGCCGCCCTCAACAGCCGCGGCCGCTTCGTGCCCGCCCCCAATGCCGCGGCACTGGTCTCCGCCTTTCAAGGCATTCTGGACGACATCCTGACGCAGACGGCCAACCCGATGGTCAGCATCGCCAGCAGTTCCAGCCGTTTGCGCACGGATGGTTTTGCCTATGTCGCGGGGTTCAATTCCGAGCGATGGAGCGGTGACCTGGGGGCCTACACCATTGCCGCAGGCACCAACGTGGTCAGTTCGACGCCCACCTGGACCGCCGCCAGCCAGCTCGACGCAGCCTCCTTCAGCGTCACGAACCGACTGGTGCTGACCACCCGCAGCGACACCCTCGTGGGTACCCCATTCCTTTTCGCCAACCTTTCGGATGCCCAGAAAACCGCGATCCAAGGCGTCGACAGCGCTACCGTGGGGACGAATCGGGTGAACTACCTGCGGGGTGATCGCACGCAAGAGGTGCAGAACGGCGGTTCCCTGCGGCGGCGCGATTCTCGCCTGGGCGACATCGTCAACTCCAACATCTGGCACACGGGCCGGCCCTTGCGCATGTCCTTCGAGCACACGGGTCACGCAGCCTTCCGCTCCACGTACGCCAGCCGCACGGCCGTGCTGTACGTGGGCGCCAACGACGGCATGCTGCACGCGTTCAACGCCGCGACCGGCCAGGAGCTCATGGCGTATGTGCCCCTGGGGGTCTATGCCAACCTGCGCAACTACACCCTCACAAACTACGGCCACAGGTTCTTTGTCGATGGACACCCCTTCACAGGAGATGTGGACACCAGCGGCAGCGGCACTGGCAACGGCGCCACGCCCACCTGGAAGACCATGCTGATTGGGGGCCTGGCCGGCGGCGGCAAGGGCTACTTCGTGCTGGACGTGACCAACCCCGTGGCGTTCGCGAGCAACCCATCCACGTTCACGGCGACAGGCGTGGTGATGGACAAGACGGATGGCACCGACGCCGATGTGGGCCACATCTACGCCGTCCCCGTGGTGGACCCGGTCACAGGCGCGCGCTCCGAGCAAATCGTCAAACTCAACAATGGCCGCTGGGCGGCCGTCATGGGCAACGGGGTCAACAGCAGCAACGAACGCCCCGTGCTGTTAATCCAGTACCTGGATGGCAGCAAAGAGCTGCTGAAAATCGTCGCGAACTCCACCACCGCCCAATCCAACGGACTGTCCGCTCCCCGACTGGTGGATGTCAACGGCGATGGCAAGATGGACGTGGCCTATGCGGGCGACCTGCAAGGCAACCTCTGGAAGTTCAATCTGACCCACACCACCGATTCACAGTGGGGCGTGAGCAACTGGTCAGGGGGCACCACGACCTGCAAGAACGCAACCAACTGCACCCCCCTCTATGTAGCGCAGGACGCTTCGTCCACGCGGCAGCCCATCAGCGCCGCTCCCCTGTGGATCGCACATCCTCTGGGCGGCGTGCAAGTGCTGTTCGGCACGGGCCGGAACATGCAGGACGCGGACCGAACCAACACCAGCGTCCAGACCATCTATTCCCTCTGGGACAAGAGTACCTACACGTTCCCCGGCGGCGTGCTGACCGCCGTGGACGGCGGCAACATCACGACGGGCCGCTCGGCACTGGTGCAGCAAACGGTGGTGGGCGCTGTAACGAGCACGGCCAGCGGCGCCGAGGTGGCCACGGACTACTACAACACGTCCGAGAACACCATCGCTTACTCCCGGGCCGACAACACCGCCAAACGCGGTTGGTACCTTGACCTTCCTGCCTCCCGCGAAAGGGTGCTGTCCAACCCTCAGCTTTTCGAAGGCCAGAAGGTGATCATTGGCAGCAACGTGCCGAAAACTGGCGCCTCCGGGGAAACCTGCGATTTCGACACCGTGACCGAAGACAACTGGATCAACGTCTTCAACATGGTCTCGGGCGCGCCTGCAAAAACGCCCGTGTTCTCGACCACCGACACCACCATGAACATGGCCAAGGCCACGCGGACACGGTTCGGCAGCGGCGAGTACATCAGCATCAACAAGTCCGACGGCAACCTGGACCTCATCTCGTTCGTCAACAGCAACAATGGACCTGGTGGCGGTGGCCCTCCCCCCACCTGCAATCCAGCCATCCAGTTGTGCACAGTGAAAAAGACGTTGACGACAGGCACGGTTCCTGGCGCCCGGGCCGACTGGCGAGAAGCCCGATAACCTCCTCAATGAACAAGGGAAACGACTTCATGAAACACGGTCACGCTCGCTCGCGGACATTGGGCTTCACGCTGATCGAGGTGATGATCGTCGTCGGCGTGATCGGCATTCTTTCTGCCATCGCGTTCCCCAGCTACAACCAGTACGTGCAGCGGACACACCGGGCCAACGCGCGAGCCGCACTGCTACAGACAGCCCAGTGGCTGGAACGCGCAGCGACCGCGCAAGGCACCTATCCGGCTGCCGCCGCCATTCCCGCCGGCGTGCTGCAAGTGGAAGGTGGCCGTTACGCGATCACGCTGCCCGTGCTGACCGCCGGGACTTTCACCTTGCGGGCCACACCCAATGGTGCGCAAGCCACCGACCCATGCGCGATCTTCCAGATGACCCACGCCGGCGTGCGAACCCAGGTGGCCACGGCGGCCGTGCCCGCTCCCTTGACGGCGCAGGAGTGCTGGAACCGCTGATAAGCTCGGCGCATGACTGCGCCCGCCTCCAAGCATCCGCTCGATCAAGCCCTGGCCCTCGCTGGACAAGCCACGCGCTCCAGCAACCCCAACCCCCGCGTCGGCTGCGTCATCACCACACCCGATGGCCGTGAAATCGGGGCTGGGCACACCCAGCCCGTGGGCGGCCCCCACGCCGAGGTGATGGCCTTGCGCGATGCACAGGCGCGCGGCGAGTCGGTGGCCGGTGCCACCGTCTACGTCACGCTGGAGCCCTGCTCCCACCACGGACGCACGCCACCCTGCTGCGACGCATTGATCGCTGCGCACGTCGGCAAGGTCGTGGTCTCCACGGGGGATCCGAACCCCCAGGTGTCTGGCCGTGGGATGGACCGCCTGCGCGCGGCCGGCATTCTGGTCGAACTGCTGCCAGACGACCACGATGCCGCCAGAGCGGCTCGCGAACTCAACATCGGATTCTTCAGCCGCATGATCCGTCGCACACCTTGGGTGCGCATGAAGGCCGCTGCGTCGCTTGACGGCATCACCGCGCTGGACAACGGCGCCAGCCAATGGATCACGGGCGAGGCCGCGCGCGCGGACGGCCATGCCTGGCGCGCCCGCGCCTGCGCTGTGCTCACGGGCATCGGCACCGTGCTGGAGGACGATCCCTTGCTGGACGTCCGCCTCGTGGACACCCCTCGCCAACCGCACCTGGTGGTAATCGACAGCCGCCTGCAGACACCACCGGCCGCGCGCCTCTTCCAGACGCCCGCCAACGGCCAGGCACGTCAGATCTGGATCTATCACGCCAGCCGCGACGCCAACAAGGAAGGCGCCTTGCAGCGCTTGGGCGCGACCCTGGTCCACATGCCAGGTGCCAACGGCAAGGTGGATCTGCCGGGCGTGCTTGCCGACCTGGCTCGGCGCGAAGTGAATGAGCTGCATATCGAGGCGGGTCACAAGCTCAATGGCTCGTTCGTGCGCGAAGGATTGGTCGACGAGATGCTGCTCTACTTGGCGCCGCAGCTGCTTGGGCGTGGCGCCAGCCTGGCCGACTTCGGACCGCTGCAGCAGCTGACGGAAGGCCCCCTGCTCCGCTATGTCTCGGTGGAACCGGTGGGCGCCGATCTGCGCATCGTGGCACGGGTGCAAGGCCGTGATGCGTTCCTCCTCCCCCCTGCAAGTTGATCGATCACCACGAAGATACAAAAAGCAATACAAAGAAACTATCCACTAAATGATGCCGCTCATCAGAATCAATATTTAGTTGTATTTTTTGACTGATAGAGTGCCGCCATGCAAAAAGCGCGGCATCTCTTCATCACAGCATCGAATAGGCCTCTGGGCGTCTCCCTGATCGAACTGCTGGTGGTGATCGCGATGCTGGCGGTCCTGGCATCGATCGCCATTCCGTCGTTTGCCGGTATCGCCCGCCAGTACCGCGTGAGTGCGGCCGTGGACGAATTCATGGCATCGGTCCAACTGGCCCGGGTGGACGCCATGCGCCTGGGCCAAGACATCTTGATCTGGCGCCAAACCTCGTGCGACGTCGCCTTGCCCACCACCGCCGATTGGCATTGTGGGTGGCGCGTGTTTGCCGATCTCAATGGCAATCAACTGCCGGACGCGGCCGAGGCCGAGCTGCAGTCCGTTGCGCTTCCCATCGGCATCCACCTTGTCAAGGCGGCGGGCGGCGGCAGCCCGCAGTACATGACCATCAACCGGTATGGCCAGGTCACTGCCTTAGGCCAACGTTTCGCGGTCTTCCCCGCAGGCATGGACGAACTGAGTGGCCAACTGATCTGCTTCTCCACGGGCACGCGCCTGCGCACGGTCAAGGGTGCAAAAGCCTGCCCTGATCAAGCCAAATGATGGGGAGACCGCACCACCGCCAACGTGGCACCAGCCTGATCGAAGCGCTGGTGGCCCTGCTCGTGCTGGCCCTGGGCGTCATGGGCATGGCGGCGGTTCAAACCCGCGCCCTGACCACGGCCCGCACCACCAATCTGCGAGCGGTGGCCATCCAAGCCGCCGAAGACCTGCAGGACCGCATCCAGGCCAACGCCGACCTGCGGCACATGCCAGCCTTGGTCAACCCGTATGTGACCACCTGGGGCCCCCCACCCGCCACCGGGACGGACTGTTCCTCCGCACCGTGCGGAGGAACACCACTCGCCACCTTCGATCTGATGCAGTGGAAGAAAGAACTGGCCCGAGTTCTGCCCGCGGGCGACGGGCGTGTGTTTGCTTCCACGAAGGACGCCACCCAGCTGGGCATTCTGGTGAGGTGGACGGAAGCCAAGGCCAGAAACGAGGCCCAGGCCGGCAAAGAAGAGGCTGCCCTCTTCCGCCAGGCCGTCGCCGTGCGAGGTGCGGCCGACCAACCGGGCGCTGGCGTGTCGGGCGAGCTTTGCCCTGACACCTTCACCTGCCACCTGATCTTCGTCCGGCCATGACGACATCACGCCAGTCGGGTGCAAGCCTGGTCGAACTCATGATCGCGCTGGCCGTCGGTCTCATGGTGGTGATCGCCGCCATGGGCAGCCTGGTGTACACGCGCACGGCATCGCAGGTGATGGGCGACAGCACGCGCCTGCAACAGGACGCCGCCACCGCTTTTCGTGTCATCGGCCAGGTGGTCCGCCAGGCCGGGGCACGGCGGCTGTTGGACATGCCGGGGAGCACGGTGAGCTTCAATCCGCAGTACAAGGGAATCGAAGTCAACGTGAACACCTGGCAGCCTGCCGCCGTCAAGGGCACGGATGGCGCGCTCAATAGGCCCGACACCTTGGCGCTCGCCCGGGACCACACGCTGGCGTCGGGCGCAGACAAGAAGAGCCCCTTGAACATCGACAACGTCGACTGCCTCGGCCAGCCAACTGCGCCGGGCCAGAACGTCACGAGCACCTTCAGCGTGGACGCCGGTGAACTGAAGTGCAAGGGATCAGGGAGCAGCGAGGGCAGCTACGGCCTCATGGCCAGCGTCGAGGACTTTCAGGTCTGGTACGGGCTTCGGGAGGGCGCTGGCCTGCGCTACACCACCGCCACCGCGTTGAACCAGTTCTCTCCCGCGCCCTGGGACCAGGTCGAGGCCCTGCGAGTCTGCCTGCGCCTCGCGGGCGAGCTCAGCAGCGGGCTGGTCGCAACCACGGTGGGGTGTCAAGGTGAGCCCACGCCGAACGACGGCAGGCTGCGCCGCGTGTTCTTTCGCGTCTTCAAGTTGCGCAACGCCAGCCTATGAACGCTCGCCTGTCCCCATCAACAAACGCTCGCCAACAAGGCATCGCGCTGATTGTCGTGATGGTCATGCTCCTGCTGGCCACCATCGTCGCGCTCAGCAGCACGCGCCTGGGCTGGCTCAACGAACGCATGGTGGGCAGCGAAAGCGATCACCAGCGTGCCTTCGCGGCGGCCGAAGCCCTGATTCGGGATGCAGAACGCGACATCAAAGGCGTACAGGCCGACGCCACCACCCCCTGCCGGGCTGACCCGGCCTTCATTGGCTGTCGGAATTTCGGCGCCGGCGCGCCCTTCTTTCCTCAGGATGTGGCCGATCTCGATCTGCTGCGGGCCCGTCTGAAAGCGAACGCGATCGTTGGTTGCTTGCGAGGCATCTGCCTGCCGGACAGCACCACCACCCTGGGCCGGGAGCAGTGGACCACCAAGCTGGCGGCCATGACGGCCGGAACAGGCGACTCGGCCGTGCCTGCTCGGTACGGCGAATTCACAGGGACCGACCCCGCCTCCAGCGGCAATGCCCTGCTGCACTGGTCCCGCCCAGGCGTGACTCCCGCCGTGGCCGCTCGCGCCTGGTATTGGGTGGAGGTGTTCTTGTACACCGAAGCAGCGGGCATGGCAGCGGCGTCCGGCCATGTGCTGGCGCCGGACATGCACAGCCACCCCTTCGTCTATCGCATCACCGCCTATGTGCAAGGCATGAAGCCAGGCACCCGGGTGTGGTTGCGTTCGATCTACGTGCCTCGCCCGCAAGCCGATCTGGACTGACTTTCCAAAGGTTGCTGAACATGCTCCATGCCCCTCTGCCCCTTGCCTTCATCGCCATCGCCTGCGCCGTTCTGCCCGCGACGCTTCGCGCCGCACCTTTGAACCTGGCGCAGTCACCGGCGGCGCTGGGGCGCGAGCCTGCTCCCAACGTGATCGTGTCCGTCGACGATTCCGGCAGCATGGGATTGGAGGGCATCGCCACGCTCCAGGCCGCCCTGCGGCAAACCTTCTCTGCCGCCAACGTGCCCGATGATCGCGTGCGGTTGGCCTGGCAGTCCATGAACCGCTGTCGCGGAATCCCCAGCGACAGCTTCGATTGCAGAAACCAGAACGGCATGGCTCGGCTCAGCGGCGCACACCGTGCCGACTTCATGAACTGGGTGGATCGATTGACCCACGGCAACAACACGCCTTCGCATCTCATGATCGATGAGGCCGGCAAATACCTGAGCCGGACCGATCTCGGTGTCCATAGCCCATGGGCATCCAACCCTGGCGTGAAAGAAGCACCGCTGCTTTCATGCCGAAAATCGTTCCACATCTTCATGACGGATGGTGCATGGAACTCCGTGCACTACACCTACCACGACACCGCAGGGCCGAACAACACGTACATCGTTCGCGGCGGCAACGCGGACAACACGAAGCTTGTTCTGCCCGATGGTGTTCTTTACGATCCCAGTTCGCCACAGACCCGTCTGTACCGCGACAACTGGGGCACCCCTCAACTCAGCACCTTGTCCGACCTGGCGTTCTACTACTGGTCACGCGACCTCCAACCGGGCCTGGCCAACAACCTGCGGGCAAGCCCCAAGATCCAGTGGCCCAGGCAGAACTTCGGCTCGGCGGGCAAACCGGCGGAACTTGAGGCCTACTGGAATCCGCGCAACGATCCCGCGACATGGCAGCACATGGTGAACTACACCATCGGCTTCAATGATGCCGCCGCCTGGACGGGCCAACCGCTCTGGGGCGGTGACACCTTCAACGGCCTGGCCAGCCTCGTCAACGGCGACATCACCTGGCCCTCTCCGTTCTGCAATGTGTCCGGAAAAGACAATATCCCCTGCGAGGGCGCGTTGTTCCAAACCCGTCAGAACGAACGCAAGGTAGAACTGTGGCACGCCGCTTTGAACAGCCGTGGCCGCTTCATACCTGCCGTCAGTGACACCGCGCTGCTCACTGCCTTCCAAGGCATCCTGGACGACATACTTCACCAGACCTCGCAACCCCTGGTCAGCATCGCGAGCAGCTCCAGCCGTCTGCGGGCCAACGGGCTCGTCTACGTCGCCGGCTTCAACTCCAGCAACTGGAGCGGCACCCTGAGCGCGTACACCATCAACGCATCCACCCATGGCATCGGCAGCACCCCTTCATGGTCCGCGCACCAGTTGCTGGACGCCAGCACACCGGATGCACGGCAGGTGCTCACACACAACGGCAAGGGAGGCGCCGTCTTCACCTGGAACAACCTGAACGAGGCGCAGCAGGCCTCCTTGCGAGGGAGCGACAGCGACATCGAGGGCCAGCGCCGCCTGAACTACCTGCGGGGAGACCGCGCCCATGAAAACGACAAGCCCGGCGGCACGCTGCGCCGCCGCGATTCGCGCCTGGGCGACATTGCCAACGCGAACCTCTGGCAGACCCGGCAGCCCGTGCGCATGGGATTCGAACACCCCGGGCATGCCGACTTCCGAGCCGCGCAGGCGAACCGCCCACCCATGCTCTACGTGGGTGCGAACGATGGCATGCTGCACGGTTTCAGCGCCGAGAACGGCCGCGAACTCATGGCCTATGTGCCGGCCGGGGTCTACGGCCACCTGCGCAGCTATACGCGGCCCGACTACAGCCACCGCTACTTCGTGGATGGGCAGGCCTTCACCGGCGATGTCGATATCAGCGGCAATGACACCACCAGCAACGCGGGCCGGCCCGCCGACTGGCGCACCTACCTGGTCGGGGGCCTGGGCGGTGGCGGCAGGGGCTACTTCGTGCTGGACGTCACCACCCCTCTGGCGGCCACAGCGGCCACCTCCACCTTCAACCCATCGGGTGTTCTGCTGGACCGCAGCTTTCCGGGCAGCGGCCCCGCTCCCGACGAAGCGAGCAAGGACATCGGCCACCTCTACGCACCGCCGGTGGTGAGCGCGATCGATGGCGGCCGCAGCGAGCAGATGGTCAAGCTCAACAACGGCCGCTGGGCGGTGGTGATGGGCAATGGCGTCAACAGCGTCAACGAGCGCCCGGTGCTGCTCATCCAGTACCTGGACGGACCACGAGAACTGCTCAGCATCGTGGCCCATGCCGCCACCCACCAAGGCAATGGCCTGTCCGCGCCTCGCCTGCTCGATGTCAACGGCGACGGCAGGATGGATGTGGCCTATGCCGGCGACCTGCAAGGCAACCTCTGGAAATTCAACCTGACCGACACGGACGCCACGAAATGGGGTGTCACCGACTGGAGCGGCGGTGGCATGCCCTGCAAGAGCGCCTCCTGCACCCCCTTTTTCACGGCCCGCGACGCGGCCTCCCCCGCCAACCTCCAGCCCATCACCACGGCGCCGCTGTGGATGGCCCATCCGCTGGGGGGCGTCCAGATCCTGTTCGGCACCGGCCGCAGCCTGGAGGAGGCCGATCGCGCAAGCGCGAAAGTGCAGACCATCTACTCGGTCTGGGACTTCAGCCAATACACCGTCGACAAGGGGTTGCTGTCCGAAACCACGGACGCGCGCTCCGCGATTCCCGGCCGCAGCGCACTCGTCCAGCAATCCGTCACCGGGGCCGTGACCAGCCGCGCCTCGGGCACCGAGCTGCCAACCCAGTTCTTCGACAGTTCCCGCCGGCCGGTCGCGTACGCCCGAACCAACCCAAGCTCACCGCGCGGCTGGTACATGGACCTGCCCGACGCCGGTGAGCGCGTGTTGGGCAACCCGCAACCGTTCGAGGGCCAGAAGGTGATCGTGACCACCACCGTCCCGGCGCAGGGCAGCAACGAAGAAACCTGCGCGTTCGAACAGGCCCAGGAAGGCGGTGCGATCACCGTCCTCAACATGATCACGGGGCAGCCTGGCAGAGCGCCGGCATTCGCCAGCACCGACGCGTCCATGTCCATGGTCAATGCCTCGCGCGTGCGATTTGGCAGCGGTGAATTCGCCAGCATCCACACATCGGGTGGTGATCTCAACCTGCTGTCTCTCTCCAACACGTCAGGCGACCCAGCCTGCGATCCCACCAAAGCGGCGTGCATCAGGAAGCTGACCTTGACAGCCGGCAAGGTCGCGGGCCGACGCGCGGACTGGCGGGAATTCGAATGAGCACGCGGCCGTCCCCAGGCGTGCGGCGGCCGTCGGCACAACGGGCTTTCACGTTGATCGAAGTCATGATCGTGCTGGTGATCGTCGCCGTGCTCGCCACGATCGCATTGCCGCAATACACCTCGTATGTGCAGCGAACCCACCGGGCCCACGCCCGGGCCGCCCTGCTGCAGGCCGCCCAATGGCTGGAGCGCGCGGCCACCGCGCAGGGCGCCTACCCCGAACGGGCGGCCATTCCCGCCGGCGTGCTGGCGGTGGAAGGCGATCGGTACGCGGTCGGCTTCAAAACGCTGAATGCCAGCGCCTTTGTGCTGCAAGCCACCCCGCGCGCCGCGCAAAGCGCGGACGAATGCGGCGTTTTCGAACTCAGCGAGGCAGGGCTGAGAACCCAGTCTGCCACGGCGCTCGTGGCGGCCCCCTTGTCGGCGCAGGCCTGCTGGAACCGCTAGCGCCCGAGCCCGCCAAAGAGGGCTCCAGGCCCGGTTTCCGAAACCCTGCGAAAATAGCGGGATGTTTACCGGCATCATCACCGGCGTGGGGCGCATCGCCGCCCTCCACGACCTGGGCAGCTCTTTGGACCATGGCAAGCGACTCACCCTCGAGGCGCCGCCTGGCTACCTCGACGACGTCGGTCTGGGCGACAGCATCGCCCTCAACGGCGCCTGCATGACCGTCACCTCGCTGGACCTGCCCCGGCACCACTTCACGATCGACATTTCCGCCGAATCGCTGGCCCGCACCACCGGCCTGGCGCAAGCGGGCCGTCGCATCAACCTGGAGAAGGCGCTGCGCGCCCATGACCGCCTGGGTGGGCACATCGTCGCGGGCCATGTGGACGGCGTGGGCACGGTCACCCGCTTCGCCCGGGTGGGCGAAAGCTGGGAGCTGCGCGTGATGGCGCCCACCGAACTCGGCAAATACCTTGCCTACAAGGGCTCGATCACGGTCAACGGCGTCAGCCTCACCGTCAACGAGGTGGCCGACAGCGCCGCCGGTTGCGAATTCAGCATCAACCTCATCCCCCACACGGTGGACAACACTTCATTGGGCGAGCTGGCCGAGGCAAGCACGGTCAATCTCGAAATCGACACCGTCGCGCGCTATGTCGAGCGCATGCTCAGCGCCGGCACGCACCCCACCAAGGAACCCGCATGAACGCCCCTGAAACCCTTGCCCCGGTGGCCATCTCGCCGGTCGAAGACATCGTCGCCGACATGCGCGCCGGGCGCATCGTCATCCTGGTCGACGAAGAAGACCGCGAAAACGAAGGCGATCTGGTGCTGGCCGCCGACCACGTCACGCCCGAAGCGATCAACTTCATGGCCCGCTTCGGCCGCGGCCTGATCTGCCTCACCCTCACGCGCGAGCGCTGCGAGCGCCTGCGCCTGCCGCCCATGGTGCCGCGCAACGGCACCAAGATGGGCACGGCCTTCACCATCTCCATCGAAGCCGCCGAAGGCGTCACCACCGGCATCTCGGCCGCCGACCGCGCGCGCACCGTGCAGGCCGCCGTGGCGCCCGACGCGCAGGCCGGCGATCTGGTTCAGCCCGGCCACATCTTCCCCCTGCAAGCGGTCGAAGGCGGCGTGCTCATGCGCGCCGGCCACACCGAGGCGGGTTGCGACCTCGCCGCCATGGCCGGTTGCAGCCCCGCGTCGGTGATCTGCGAAATCATGAAGGACGACGGCACCATGGCGCGCCTGCCCGACCTGCAGGTCTTCGCCGCCGAGCATGGTCTGAAGATCGGCACCATCGCCGACCTGATCGAACACCGCAGCCGCACCGAATGCCTGGTCAAGAAGCTGGGCACGCGCAGCATGAACACCGCCTTCGGTGAATTCCAGGTCACGGCCTTCAGCGACCAGCCCAGCGGCGCCCTGCACCTCGCCCTGGTGAAGGGCGAGTGGAAGCCCGAAGACAGCGTGGCCGTGCGCGTGCACGAACCGCTGTCGGTGCTGGACGCGCTGGAAGTCGGCCGCTCCATGCACTCCTGGAGCCTGGAAGCCAGCCTGCGCCACATTGCCCAGGCTGGCGCGGGCGTGGCCGTGCTGCTCAATTGCGGTGAAACCGCCAGCCAGCTGCTGGCCCAGTTCGAAGGCACGGCGCGGTCCGCCCAGGCGCCCGAGCGCGGCCGCATG
The DNA here is from genome assembly GCF_057809615.1 of Hydrogenophaga sp. FG152. Lineage (NCBI taxonomy): Bacteria > Pseudomonadati > Pseudomonadota > Betaproteobacteria > Burkholderiales > Comamonadaceae > Hydrogenophaga > Hydrogenophaga sp. FG152. The sequence goes on from NZ_JBMDKH010000008.1 coordinate 65,220, forward strand.
GACCTGCGCACCTACGGCGTGGGCGCGCAGATCCTGCGCGACTGCGGTGTGCACCGCATGCAGCTCATGGGCAACCCGCGCCGCATGCCCAGCATGACCGGCTACGGCCTCGAGATCACCGGCTACCTCAGCCGCAACGGCTGATTCCTTTCCCCTTCCCTCCTTCATCCCAAGAAACGGACCCCCCACATGTTCGGCGCAGACAAAGGCACCCCCAGCGTGCTCGACGGCAGAAAACTCAGCATCGGCATCGTCCAGGCCCGCTTCAACGAATCCATCACCGACGCCTTGTTCAACGCCTGCCTGGCCGAGCTGCTCGCCCTGGGCGTGCAAGACAAGAACATCGCCCACGTGAAGGTTCCCGGCGCGCTGGAAGTGCCGGTGGCCCTGCAGGCCATGGCCGAGCGCGACGACTTCGACGCGCTGATCGCCCTGGGCTGCATCATCCGCGGCGAGACCTACCACTTCGAACTGGTGGCCAACGAATCGGGCGCCGGTGTCACGCGCCTCTCGCTGGACTACCAGATCCCGATTGCCAACGCCATCCTGACCACCGAAAACCTGGATCAGGCCGTGGCCCGTCAGACCGACAAGGGCCGCGATGCGGCCCGCGTGGCGGTGGAAATGGCGCACCTGCTGCAAGAGATCGGTTGAACACCATGTCCGCTGACACCCCCACCCCGGCCACCGCCAAGAGCGGCGGCACCGCGCGCAAGGCGGCCGACAAGTCCGCCCGCACCCGCGCCCGCGAATTCGCGCTGCAGGGGATCTACCAATATCTGGTGGGCCGAAATGCCGCCGTCGACATCGACACCTTCACACGCGACCTGGCCGGCTTCCACAAGGCCGACAGCGTGCACTTCGACGCCCTGCTGCACGGCTGCATCGCCGAAGCCACGGCGCTGGACGCGCTGATCACGCCGCGCCTGGACCGCCCGCTGGCGGAACTCTCGCCGATCGAACACGGCGTGCTCTGGATCGGTGCCTACGAGTTCCAGCACTGCCTTGACGTGCCCTGGCGCGTGGTGCTCAACGAGTGCATCGAACTGGCGAAGTCCTTCGGCGGCACCGACGGCCACAAATACGTCAATGGTGTGATGCACCAGCTGGCCTCGCAACTGCGCCCCGCGGAAGTGGCCGCATCACCGGCGCCCGCCGCGCGCAAGCCCGCTCCATGAGGATTGCCCAGCGCGCGCAGCGCGTCGAACCGTTCTACGTGATGGAGCTGGCCAAGGCCGCCTCCGCGATGGCGGCCCAGGCCGGCGCCGGCGACCGGTCGATGATCTACCTCAACATCGGCGAACCCGACTTCACCGCGCCGCCGCTGGTCACTGCCGCCGCCGAACGAGCCATCCATGCGGGCCGCAGCCAGTACACGCAGGCCACTGGCCTGCCTTCGCTGCGTGAAGCCATCAGCGGCTGGTACGCCTCGCGCTTTGGCCTGCGCATCGACCCGGCCCGCATCGTGATCACCGCCGGCGCCTCGGCGGCGTTGCAGCTGGCCTGCCTGGCGCTCATCGAAGCCGGCGACGAAGTGCTGATGCCTGACCCGAGCTACCCGTGCAACCGGCAGTTCGTGCAGGCCGCCGAAGGCCGCGCGGTGCTGATCCCCTCCGGCCCCGAACAGCGCTTCCAGCTCAGCGCCGAACAGGTGGAAGTCGCCTGGGGCCAGGCCACGCGCGGTGTCCTGCTGGCCTCGCCCTCCAACCCCACGGGCACCAGCATCGCCCGCGAAGAACTCGAACGCATCGCGCGCTTCGTGCGTGGCCGCGGTGGCATCACCCTGGTGGACGAGATCTACCTCGGCCTGAGCTTCGAAGACGAGTACGGCCACAGCGCGCTGGGCCTGCCCGATGGCCTCGGCGACGAGGTCATCAGCATCAACAGCTTCTCGAAATACTTCAACATGACCGGCTGGCGCCTGGGCTGGCTGGTGCTGCCGCCCGCCCTGGTGCCGGCGGTGGAGCGCCTGGCACAGAACCTGTTCATCTGCGCCAGCACCATCGCGCAACACGCCGCGCTGGCCTGCTTCGAGCCCGACAGCCTGGCCGAGTACGAGCGCCGCCGCGCCGCCTTCAAGGCCCGGCGCGACTTTTTCATCCCCGAACTCAACCGCCTGGGCCTCAACGTGCCCGTGATGCCCGACGGTGCCTTCTACGCCTGGGCCGACGTGCGCGGCCTGTGCGAGCGCTGGGGCATCGCGCCGCAGGGAGCACGGCCCGACGAAGGCGGCAGCTGGGCGCTGGCGTTCGAACTCATGAAGCGCTGCCAGCTGGCCACCACGCCGGGGCGCGATTTCGGCCAGGCCGAGCCTGGCCGATACCTGCGCTTCTCCACCGCCAACTCGATGGCCCAGCTCCAGGAAGCCGTGGCCCGCCTGGAGCAGGCCCTGTGAGCGAGCAGCCCCCCTTCACCTGGCCGGTGCGCGTGTATTGGGAAGACACCGATGCTGGCGGCATCGTCTTCTATGCCAACTACCTCAAGTTCTTCGAACGCGCCCGCACCGAGTGGCTGCGCCACCTGGGCCTGGGACAGCAAGCCTTGCGCGAGGAAGTCGGCGGCATGTTCGTCGTGAGCGAAACGCAGGTGCAATACCACCGCCCGGCCCGGCTCGATGATTTGCTTCTCGTTACAGCCCACGTGCGGGAAGCGGGCCGGGCCTCCCTGACAATCGAGCAGCGCGCGCTCCTGAAGCCCCAGTTGGCCAGCGACCCGCCCACGTTGCTGTGCGAGGGCAGCATCCGGATCGGGTGGGTCGATGCCCGCAGCCTGCGCCCCCAGCGCATCCCGGCCCAGGTGCTCGACGCGCTGCAAGGAACGGCTTGACGAGACCGGCCCCCGAAACTTTTTTCCCATCCACCGCCTCCGAACACCCATGACCCAAGATCTCTCCATCGTTCAATTGATGCTCAACGCGAGCTGGGTGGTCCAGGCCGTCGTGGCGCTGCTGGTGGTGGTTTCGGTGGTGAGCTGGGCCGCCATCTTCCGCAAGGTGTTCGCCCTGAGGCGCGTGCGCAGCTACAACGAAGACTTCGAACGCGAATTCTGGTCGGGCACCAACCTCAACGACCTGTATGCCTCCGCCGCCCAGAACGCCAAGCACGGCGGCCCGATGGAACGCATCTTCGCCAGCGGCATGCGCGAGTACCAGAAACTGCGCGAGCGCCGCATCACCGACAGCGGCGCCCTGCTCGACGGCGCGCGGCGCGCCATGCGGGCCAGCTTCCAGCGCGAGCTCGACGCCCTGGAAACCAACCTTTCCTTCCTCGGTTCGGTCGGCTCGGTCTCGCCCTATGTGGGCCTGTTCGGCACCGTCTGGGGCATCATGCATGCCTTCACCGGCTTGGCCGCGCTGGCCCAGGTGACCCTGGCCACGGTGGCCCCCGGCATCGCCGAAGCCCTGGTGGCCACCGCCATCGGCCTCTTCGCCGCCATCCCGGCGGTGGTGTTCTACAACCGCTTCTCGCACGACATCGACCGCGTGGCCAACGCCATGGAGACCTTCATGGAAGAGTTCTCCAACATCCTGCAGCGCAACCTCGGCGTGCACACCCAGACGCCGTCGGGACACTGACATGCCAGCCGTTTCCTCCCGCGGCCGGGGCCGTCGCACCATCAACGAAATCAACATGGTGCCCTTCATCGACGTGATGCTGGTGCTGCTGATCATCTTCATGGTCACCGCGCCGCTGATCACGCCGAGCCAGATCGCCCTGCCCAGCGTGGGCCAGGCGGGGCGCCAGCCCGACCGCTTCGTGGCCGTGGTGATCGACAAGGACGAACAGATCAAGGTGCGCGAAGGCTCCTCCAGCGCCGAACCGCAACCGGTCTCCATGGGTCAATTGGTCGCGCGCGTGCAGCAGCTGCAGGCCAGCCGGGGCAGCCCACCCGAAGGCGGCGTGCCGGTCGTGATCAGCGCCGACAAGAACGTCAAGTACGAAGCCGTTGTTCGCGTGATGGATACCTTGCAGCGTGCGGGCATTGCGCGCGTCGGCCTCTCCGTGCAAACCTCGCGCTGAGCCCCATCAACGCCCCATGCAATCGACCGCCGACCACCTCGACCTCGCTCCGCCCCGCAACGGGCGCTGGCTCGGCCCCATGGGGCTGGCCCTGGTTGCCCATGGCCTGCTCGTGATCGCCCTGACCCTGGGCGTGCAGTGGGAGAACGACGGCGAGCCCGTCACCGTCGAAGCGGAACTCTGGTCTCGCACGCCGCAGCAGGCCGCGCCGCGCGCGGTGGAGCCCCCGCCGCCTCCGCCCGCGCCGACCCCGGCGCCCACGCCAGCCCCGACCCCGAAACCAGCACCCGCACCCACCCCCGCACCGCCGCCGCCCGGCCCAACCCAGGCCGAGATCGCCACCGCGCAGGCCAAGAAGAAGGCCGAGGCGGAAAAGAAGGAGCGCGAGGAAGAGGCGAAGAAAGTCGCCGCCGCCAAGGCCGCGGAAAAGGCAGCCGCCGAGAAAAAGGCCGCAGCGGACAAAGCTGCTGCCGAGAAGGAGCGGCAGCAGAAACTGGCGGCCGAGAAGCGCGAACAGGAACGCAAGGAAGCCGCCGAGGAAAAACGCCTGGCGCAGATCCGCGAAGACCAGATCAAACGCATGATGGGCCAGGCCGGCGCCAGCGGCGGGCCGCAGAGCACCGGCACGGCCCAGCAGTCCAGCGGCCCGACACCGGGCTACGCAGGGCGCGTGGCCGCGCGCATCAAGCCCAACGTGGTGTTCACCGACGTGGCACCGGGCAACCCGCGCGCCGAGGTCGAGGTTCGCACCTCGCCCGATGGCAGCATCGTCTCGCGCCGGCTCGTCAAGAGCAGCGGCAACCCGGACTGGGACGAGGCCGTGCTGCGCGCCATCGACCGCACCGCCAGCCTGCCCAAGGACACCAACGGCACCGTGCCGTCGCCGCTGGTGATCGGCCTGCGCCCCCTCGATTGATCAAAAACCGCTCCAGCGGACGTGCCTGACCCAGAAGTGCCACGGCACCGGCTTCGCCGGGCCGCAGGCACTGTCCCCTTCAGGGGGAAGCCGCGCAGCGGCGCAGGGGGTATTTCAATCAAACACGATTTCGGCGCGCTGCTCGTGGGCCTGGGCCATCCAGCTCGCCAGCGCGGCGTCCGTGGGGAAGAACAGCGCCCGGTCGTCCAGCTGCAGCTCGCACTGCGCGCCCTCGCGCAGCAAGGCCAGTCGCACCGGCAGGCCGCGCACCAGCTCGCCCTGCTCGGTGATCTCGCGCTTGGGCGGGAATTCGCGCACCAGCTCGGCGATCGACGGTGCCGTGCCGTTCACCGCCACGCGCAGGTACTTGCCAAAGCGGCAGCGCGCCGCCGCCAGGTCCCAGATCTGCTGGATCTTCAGCCTCACGCCGCCCGAGAAACGGTCGGGTTGCGCCACCGCCTGAACGATGATGAGCTCGTCGTCCTTGAGCAGGTTGCGGTGCTGGTTGATGAGGTTCTCGTCCGCGCTGGTCTCGAACACCCCGGTCTTGTCGTCCAGCTTGAACAGCGCGAGCTTGCCGCGCTGGCCGTTGATCACGCGGAAGTCGGTCACGATGCCGGCAAGGATCACCGGGTCGCGGCTCTCCACCACATCGCCAAGCGGCGTGCGCGCGAAGCGGCGCACCTCGCGCTGCACTTCGTCGAACAGGTGGCCCGAGAAGTAGAAGCCCATCGCCGTTTTTTCCAGCGTCAGGCGCTCCTTCACCCCCCATGGCGTGGTGGCCACGAGGTCGGGCTCCTGCGTGCTCGATCCGTGGTCGTCGTCACCCATCATGTCGAACAACCCGCCCTGGTTGGCGTTGGCCAGGGTGGCGGCGGCGAACTCGAAGGCCCGGTCCACCGAGGCCAGCATCTCGGCTCGGTTGAGGTTCAGCGAATCGAAGGCGCCGGCCTTGATCAGCGCTTCCACCGTGCGCTTGTTCAGGCGCGTGCGGTCCACCCGCACGCAGAAGTCGAACAGGCTCTTGAATGGGCCCTTCTCGTCGCCGCGCGGCCCCTCGCCCCGGCCTTCACGCGCGGCCACGATGGCCTCGATCGCCTGCTGGCCCGTGCCCTTGATGGCGCCCAGGCCGTAGCGGATGGATTTGTTGGTGATCGGCTCGAAGCGGTGGAAGCCCCGGTTCACGTCCGGGGCTTCGAAGCTGATGCCCATCTTCTGCGCGTCTTCGAACAGCACCTTGAGCTTGTCGGTGTCGTCCATTTCCACCGTCATGTTGGCGCAGAAGAACTCGGCGGTGTAATGCACCTTGAGCCAGCCGGTGTGGTACGCGAGCAGGGAGTAGGCGGCGGCATGCGACTTGTTGAAGCCGTAGCCCGCGAACTTCTCCATCAGGTCAAAGACCTCGTCGGCCTTGTCCTGGGGAATGTTGTGCGTGGCGAGCGCACCGGCGCGGAATTTCTCGCGGTGCTCGGCCATCTCCTCGGCCTTCTTCTTGCCCATGGCGCGGCGCAAGAGGTCGGCGCCGCCGAGTGAGTAGCCGCCCAGGATCTGCGCGGTCTGCATCACCTGTTCCTGGTAGACCATGATCCCGTAGGTTTCGGACAGCATCTCCGCCACCGCCGGGTGCGGGTACTCCACCTCCTCGCGCCCGTGCTTGCGGTTCACGAAGCTGGGGATCAGGTCCATCGGGCCCGGCCGGTAGAGCGCGTTGAGCGCGATCAGGTCTTCCAGGCGCGAGGGCTTGGCGTCCTTCAGCATGCCCTGCATGCCGCGGCTTTCAAACTGGAACACGGCCTCGGTCTGACCGCGCGAGAACAGCGCGTACACACGCGCGTCGTTCAGCGGCACGTCCTCGAAACGGAAATTCTCCTGCCCCGGGTGGCGCTTCATGATGAGCTCGCGCGCGATCTCCAGGATGGTCAGCGTGGCCAGTCCCAGGAAGTCGAACTTCACCAGGCCGATGGCCTCCACGTCGTCCTTGTCGTACTGGCTCACCGCCGATTCGCTGCCGGGCTGCGCGTACAGCGGGCAGAAGTCGGTGAGCTTGCCCGGCGCGATGAGCACGCCCCCGGCGTGCATGCCGATGTTGCGCGTCATGCCTTCGAGCTTCTGCGCCAGCTCGATCAGGGTCTTGACGTCGTCTTCCTTCTGGATGCGCTCGGCCAGCACCGGCTCCATCTCGATCGCGTAGTTGTTCTTGTCGCCTTCCTTCTTCTGCGCCGGCGGGTACTGCAGCGTGACCGACATGCCGGGCTTGTTCGGGATCAGCTTGGAGATGCCGTCGCAGAAGCCGTAGGAGAAGTCGAGCACGCGGCCCACGTCGCGGATGGCCGCGCGCGCGGCCAGCGTGCCGAAGGTGGCGATCTGGCTCACCGCCTCCTTGCCGTATTTGTCCTTCACATAGTCGATCACGCGATCGCGGTTGGTCTGGCAGAAGTCGATGTCGAAGTCGGGCATGGACACCCGCTCCGGGTTCAGGAAGCGCTCGAACAGCAGGTTGTATTGCAGCGGATCGAGGTCGGTGATCTTGAGTGCGTAGGCCACCAGCGAACCGGCGCCCGAACCCCGGCCCGGCCCCACCGGGCAGCCGTTGTTCTTGGCCCAGTTGATGAAGTCGCCCACGATCAGGAAGTAGCCCGGGAACCCCATCTTCAGGATGGTGTTGATCTCGAACTCGAGGCGCTCCACGTAGCGCGGGCGTTCGGCGTCGCGCTTGGCGGTGTCGGGGTACAGGTGCGCCAGGCGCTCTTCCAGGCCTTCGAAAGACGACTGCCGGAAGAAATCGGCCATCGGCATGGGCACGCCGTCGATCAGCGGCGTGGGGAAGTTGGGCAGCTGCGGCTTGCCCAGCACGAGCGTGAGGTTGCAACGCTTGGCGATCTCCACGGAGTTCGCCAGCGCGGACGGGATGTCGGCGAACAGCGCCTGCATCTGCGCCGTGCTCTTGAAATACTGCTCGCGCGTGAAGCGGCGCACGCGCCGGTTGTTGCCCAGGATCTCGCCCTCGGCGATGCAGACGCGGGCTTCGTGCGCCTCGTAGTCGTCGGCTTCCAGGAACTGCACCGGGTGCGTGGCCACGACTGGCAAGTGCAGGCGCGCGGCCAGTTGCACGGCCTGCGCCACGTGGCGTTCATCGTCGACGCGCCCGGCGCGCTGCAACTCGATGTAGAAACGGTGCGTGAAGATGCTGGAGAGCTGCAGCGCCACGTCAGCCGCGCGCTGCGCATCGCCCTGCATCAGCGCCTGACCCACCGGGCCGGCCTGCGCGCCCGAGATCAGGATCAAGCCCGCATTGCATTCCTGCAGCCAGTCGCGCTGCACCAGGGCCTGGCCCCGGCCGTCGTTGCGCGTCCAGGCGCGGGCCAGCAGTTCGCTGAGGTTCAGGTAGCCTTGTTTGTCCTGCACCAGCAGCAGCGCGCGCGGCACGGGGGCCTGCTGGCTGCCCGGCATGGCACCGGGCGTTTCTTCGGTGAAGCCCTGCAGCAGCACCTCGGCGCCGATGATGGGCTTGACGCCCGCGCCGCGGGCTTCCTTGTAGAACTTGACGGCACCGAACAGGTTGCTGAGATCGGTGATGGCCAGCGCGGGCTGGCCGTCGGCAGCCGCTGCGGCCACCACGTCATCGATGCGGTTGGTGCCGTCGACGACGGAGAATTCGGTGTGCAGGCGCAGATGGGTGAACATCAGGCCATTTTAGAAGGCGCGGGGGTCTTCTTCCTCTCAGGTGGGCGGAGGCACTTCGTCCTTGAGGATGCTCAGCACCTCGGACCGGAACTCCCGGCTGTAGAGGATGGCGACCACCGCCAGCGTGGCCACCACCATGGCCAGCGGGGAAATGAACCAGGCCAGCGCAGCGAACGAAAAGTAATAAGCGCGCAGGCCGTCGTTGAAGGTGTCGGCCGCGGCGCCCACCATGGCCGCCGCGCGGTCGGCAAAGGCCCGGCGGTCGTGCTTGCCCGCCTCAAAGTCCTCGGCCGGCGGCATGGCGCCGATCACCAGCGCCACGAAGGTGTATTGCCGCATGCACCAGGAAAAGCGGAAAAACGCGTAGACGAAGATCGCCACCATCACCAGGATCTTGAACTCGAAGACGATCAGCGAAGTGGTCTGGGCGAACGGGATCTCGCTCATCAGCTCGGTGGCCTTGTCGGTCGTGCCGAGCAACGCGAACAGACCACCGATCACCAGGATGGACGTGGACGAGAAGAATGCGGGCGTGTTCGACAGGGTCTGGGTGATGAGCCCGTCGAGCATGCGCGGGTCGCGCGCCGTGGTCTGGGTCATCCAGTAACCCCGATAGCGGTTGGTGGTGTGGAGCAGCGAGCCCATCTTGCGGCCCCACTCGCGGGCGAACCAGGCGTAGCCGACCCACAGGGCCAGGAAGCAGACCAGCGCCAGCCAGTCTGCCCAGGGGATGATGCTGAGAACCTTCATGGCGACGGATGTTACGCCGTCTGTTCCCCTCTTATGCCTTGAATTTCGCCGTCACCGCAGCCACACGCTCGCCAAAGAGGCGCGCCGTTTCCAGGTCACCGGGCAGCATGTCCTGCGCACCGGCATCGGAGGGCGACTGGGCGATCGCGCCGCTGTAGCTCACGAGGTAGTTCACGTCGTTGCGCTGGGCGCCCTTGGTGTTGCTGGGCATCAGGCCCTGGCTGACCCAGATCATGCCGTGCTGCATGGCCAGGGTGAACATCGTGTTCAGCGTGGCGAGCTTGTCGCCGTTCATGCCCGCGCTGTTGGTGAAGCCGGCGGCGATCTTGTCCTTCCATTTCTGGGCGAACCAGGGCTTGCTGGAGGCGTCGGCGAACTTCTTGAACTGCCAGCTCACGCTGCCCATGTAGGTGGGCGAGCCCATGATGATGGCGTCGGCCGCATCGAGGGTGTCCCAGCCGCCGTCGGGCAGGTTGCCGTCGGCGTCGATGGTGAGCAGTTCGGCATCGGCGCCCTGGGCCACCGCCTGCGCCATGCGCTGGGTGTGACCGTAGCCGGAGTGGTAGACCACGACAATTTTGGACATCTTGTGTTCCTGAAAAAAGCGGCGCCCAGGCGCCGCGAAGGAGAAAACCAGTGAGGCTCAGGCGGCCGGGCGGCGCGCGTCAAGGCTGAAGGCTCCGGCGCCGAAGGCAGCGAAGGCGAGCAGGCCACCGGTGATGGCGATGTTCTTGAAGAACATCAGGTTCTGCATCATCTGCTGCTCGGCCGGCATGGCCCAGTAGTTGTGGAAGTAGAAGCTGGCCACCAGCGTGAACACGGCCAGGGCGATGGCGGCAATGCGGGTGCGGTAGCCGATCAGCAGCGCGAGGCCACCGAACAGCTCGATCACCAGGGCGATGGCCACGCCCACCTGGGGCAGCGGCAGACCGACGGACGCGGAATAGCCGACCATGCCGGCAAAGCCAGCGATCTTGGAAAAGCCCGCCGGCACGAAAACAATCGCCAGCAGGATGCGGCCGATCAGGGCCAGAGGGTTTTGCAGAGCGTTCATGATGGGTTCCTTGAGAAAAAGTGGAAGGTTGAGGAAAAAGAAAAAAGCGTTCAGGGAGCGAGATCGAACACGAGCACCTCGGCATCATCGCCGTTCGAGAGCTGCAGGCGGCTTTCGCCCGCCAGCACCGCGGCATCACCCGCCTTGAGGTGTTGGCCGTTCACGTCGAGCTTGCCACGCACCAGGTGCACATAGGCCTTGCGGGCCGGGTTCAGGGCGAGTTCGGCGGCTTCCTGGCCGTCGATCAGGCCCGCGTACATGGCGGCATCGGCGTGAATGGTCACTGAGCCCTCGGCCCCGTCGGGTGAGGCCACCAGGCGCAGTTGACCACGCTTTTCGGCGTCGGCAAAACGCTTCTGTTCGTAGCCCGGGTCGATGCCCGTCACGTTGGGCTCGATCCAGATCTGCAGAAAGTGGGTCGTGGCGTCGGGTGCGTGGTTGAACTCGCTGTGGCGCACGCCGCTGCCCGCGCTCATGCGCTGCACGTCACCAGGTGGAATGCCCTTGACGTTGCCCATGCTGTCCTTGTGTGCCAGGTTGCCCTGCAGCACGTAGCTGATGATTTCCATGTCGCGGTGGCCGTGCGTGCCGAAGCCGGTGCCCGGGGCAATGCGGTCTTCGTTGATCACGCGCAGGTTGCCCCAGCCCATCCAGGCGGGGTCGAAGTACTCGGCGAAGGAGAACGAGTGGTGGCTCTTGAGCCAGCCGTGGTCGGCATAGCCGCGGGCGTCGGAGCGTCGAATCTGGAGCATGGTGGATTCCTTTCCATCTTCCGTAGGGCCGGCCCGAATGGCTGGCATGGAATGAATTCTGAGCGGACACCCCCTCTTTGTGACTGCACGGTTTTGATGGCATCATTCAAATTATTTGAACGATTGATATCGCCGCCATGGCCACCTCCAACCCGCGTGCCGCCCTCTCTCCTGAAAACCTCGGCCTGCTCGACGCCGTGGCTCGCCTGGGCAGCATGGCAGCGGCGGCGCGCGAACTCGGCATGGTGCCCAGCGCCCTGACCTACCGCATCCGCCAGATCGAGGACGCGCTGGATGTGCTGCTGTTCGACCGCAGCGCGCGCCGCGCCGTGCTCACCCCTGCCGGGTCCGAGCTGCTGCGTTCCGGGCAGTACCTGTTGAGCGAACTCGACGCCGTGGCCCAGCGCGTCAAGCGCGTGGCCACCGGCTGGGAGCCGCAACTCACCATCGCCGCCGACGCCATCATCGCGCGCGCCACCCTGTTCGAACTCTGCGAGGCCTTCTACGCCGAAGGGGCGCCCACCCGGCTCAAGCTGCGGGCCGAAACGCTCTCGGGCACGGTGGAAGCCTTGCAAAGCGGCCAGGCCGACCTCGCCCTGGGGGTGCCCAGCGAAATGGCACCCACCGAATTCCAGTCCGCGCCCATGGGCACGCTGAGCTTCGTCTACGCGGTCGCGCCGCACCACGCCCTGGCCGCCGCCACCCACAGCCTGCGCGACGAGGAACTGCGCGAACACCGCGCCGTGGCCGTGGCCGACAGCACGCAGCGCGGGCGTGGCGTCACGCACAACCTGCTGCCGGGACAGGACGTGCTCACCGTGCCGACCATGCAGCACAAGCTCGAAGCGCAGCTGCGCGGCCTGGGCGGTGGCTTTCTGCCGCTCTCGCTCGCGCAGCCCTTCATCAACGCGGGGCGCCTGGTGGTGAAAACCGTGCAGCGGCCCAACCGCACGCTGCGCGTCTCGTACGCCTGGCGCCAGCCCCGCGGCGCGGGCGACACCGGCCGCGCGCTGCGGTGGTGGCTGGACCGCCTGCAGCATCCCAAGACGCGCGGCGCACTGCTGAACAACCACCATCAGATCTGATCCATGGGAAAGCGGCGCGAACGATGAAGCAACTGATACAGTCAGCCACACACCCATCACCCAACGCGCCAAGAGACATGACGAACACCAGAAGCCCACGCGCAGCCCCAGCCACGAAGAACACCCGCTCCAAGGCCCGCGGCGCGGCGGCCACGCCTCTGCACTTCGCCGTGGTCGGCGGTGGCATGGCGGGGGTGGTGTGCGCGCGCACGCTGGTGCAGGCGGGTCACCGCGTCAGCCTGCTCGAGAGAAGCCGTGAATTCGGCGGCCGCATGGCCACGCGGCGCACCGAGTTCGGCGGCTTCGACCACGGCGCCCAGTACTTCACCGTGCGCGACGCGCGTTTCGAGACCGCGCTGCGCAGCAACGCCACCGCCGTCGTGCGCCCCTGGAGTGCCAGCACCGTGCGCGTGCTCGACGAGCTGGGCCGCGTGCTGGCCAGCGCGCCGCCCCCCACCGAACCGCATTTCGTGGCCTCGCCCGGCATGAGCGCCCTGGTCGACCTCTGGGCGCAGCCCCTGGCGCACCCCGAGCTGCACGGCGGCCTGCTGGCCCGCACGCTGCTGGACACCTGCGTGACCCGCATCGAGCGCGATGCGCTGCATCCCGAACAATGGCAGCTGCGCGCCGAAGACGCCCAGGGCGGCCAGCAGGTGCTGGGCGGCTTCGACCGCGTGGTCCTCGCCATGCCGCATCCGCAGATCCACGACCTGCTGCTGGCCTCCGGCCTCGCACCCGAGCTGCGCAAGGCGCTCACCCCCGTGCACGTGGCACCCTGCTGGGCGCTGATGGTGGCCTACCCCCAGGCCATGCAACCCGGCCTGCCGCACCTCGGCCCGCAGTGGAACGCCGCGCGCAGCACGCACCACCGCATCAGCTGGCTGGCGCGCGAATCCAGCAAGCCCGGGCGCGACCCCATCGAGCGCTGGACCGTGCAGGCCAGCCCCGCCTGGTCCACCAAGCACCTGGAAGACGACGCCGAGCGTGCCAAGGCCAAGCTGCTCAAGGGCTTCGCCGAAATCACCGGCATCCGCGCCACGCCCACCCATGCCGTGGCACACCGCTGGCGCTTTGCCCAGACGCAGACGCCGCTGGGCCAGAGCCACCTGCTCGACAGGGCGCTGGGCATCGGCGCCTGCGGCGACTGGTGCCTGGGCCACCGCGTCGAGGACGCCTTCGTCTCCGGCCTGGAGATGGCGCTCGCTCTCGCCTGAGTCCGTTCGGACGGGGGCCATGACGGCCATGTACAGAGGCCGCTTCGCCCCTTCGCCCACTGGCCCCCTGCATGCCGGCTCGCTGGTTGCCGCCCTCGCCAGCTGGCTCGATGCGCGCGCCCACGGCGGCGTGTGGCTGGTACGCATGGAAGACGTGGACACGCCCCGCTGCGTGCCCGGCGCGGGCGACACCATCCTGCGCCAGCTGGCCGCCTGCGGCCTGGTCAGCGACGAGCCGGTGGTCTGGCAAACGCAGCGCGGCCCGCTCTACCAGCGGGCGCTGGACCACCTGGTGGCCCACGATCGCGCCTACCCCTGCGCCTGCTCGCGCAAGGACATCGAGGCCGCACGGCAGGCCCAGGGTCTCGTGCGGGAGCGCCACCACATCGCGGTCTATCCCGGCACCTGTCGGCCCGAGCGGGGCGGCCTGCACGGCCAACCCGCCAGGGCCTGGCGCTTCGCCATCGATCCCGCGCACAGCAACGTGCGCTGGGCCGACCGCCAGCTCGGACCGCAGACGCAGGACGTGGCCACCGAGGTGGGCGACTTCGTGCTCAAGCGCGCCGACGGCCTCTGGGCCTACCAACTCGCGGTGGTGGTGGACGACGCGGCGCAAGGCATCACGCACGTGGTGCGTGGCGAAGACCTGGCCGACAACACGGCGCGCCAGATCCTGCTGCAACAGGCGCTGGGCCTGCCCACGCCGGCTTACCGGCACACCCCGCTGGTGCTTGGTGACAACGGTGAAAAGCTCAGCAAGCAGAACGGCGCGCAGGCCCTGGACCTGAGCGATCCCCCCACCGCCCTGATGCAGGCAGCCCAGGTGCTCGGGCTTCCCACGCCAGCGCGCGACACGGTGACCAACCAGCTGGCGGCGTGGACGAAGGCCTGGCCCGCCTAAAATCCACCCCTTCCCCGACCGACCGCTCCCGATGACCGATCCCCGCCACGCCCAACCGCGCCCAGCCCCCGCCGACACCACCTTCATGCGGGAGGTGAAGAGCTATGTGCTGCGCGCGGGCCGCATGGGCCCGGGCCAGGCTCGAGCCTTCGAACAGCACGGCCCCCGCTTCCTGCTGAACTACGCCCCGGGCGCGTTCGACGCGGCTGCGGCCTTCGGCCGCGCTGCACCGCTCATCATGGAGATCGGCTTCGGCATGGGCGGCGCCACCGCACACATCGCCGCCGTGCGCCCGCAGGACAACTTCCTCTGCTGCGAAGTGCACGAGCCCGGCGTGGGCGCCCTGCTCAAGCTCGTGGGTGAGCAAAGCCTGGAGAACATCCGCATCTTCCGCCACGACGCGGTCGAGGTGCTGGACCACATGCTGGGCGAAGCCAGCCTCGATGGCGTGCACATCTTCTTCCCCGACCCCTGGCACAAGAGCCGCCACCACAAGCGCCGCCTGATCCAGGGCCCGTTCGTGAGCCGCCTCGCGCGCCACCTCAAGCCGGGCGGCTACCTGCACCTCGCCACCGACTGGGAGCCCTATGCCCAGCAGATGCTGGAAGTGCTTCAGGCCGAGCCCCTGCTGAGCAACACCGCCGAAGCAGGTGGCGACGGCTTTGTGCCCAAGCCCGACTACCGCCCGCTCACCAAGTTCGAGAACCGCGGCCTCAAGCTCGGTCACGGCGTCTGGGACCTCGTGTTCCGCCGGGTCTGATCCGCAACGGGCCACCATGGGCCGTCCCCCGAAGAACCCGGCGATTCCCTCGCGGCAAGGCGTGTCCGCCAGCTGCATCGCCCTGCCCTACGGCAAGGCCGCGCCCTGGCCGCTGCTGCTCGACTTCCTGGCCGACCGCCTGAGCGCCGTGAGCCGCGAGGCCTGGGCCCAACGGCTCGCGCGCGGCGAGGTGCTTGACGACGCGGGCCAGGCCCTGCCACCCGATGCGGTTTTCACGCCGGGGGTGCGGGTCTACTACTACCGCGAACTCGACCACGAACCGGTGGTGCCGTTCGAGGAAACCGTGCTGCACCTGGACGAGCACCTGCTGGTGGCGGACAAACCGCATTTCCTGCCGGTGACACCCGGTGGGCGCTACGTGCAGCAAAGCCTGCTGGTGCGGCTGAAGAACCGGCTGGGCATCGACACGCTGAGCCCCATCCACCGCATCGACCGCGAGACAGCGGGCCTGGTGGTGTTCAGCCTGCGCCCGCAGGACCGCGACGCCTACCAGTCGCTGTTCCGGGACCGCGCGGTGCACAAGGTGTACGAAGCGCTCGCGCCCTCTGGCGATGCATCCCAGGCCTGGCCCGTGGTCCGGCGCAGCCGCATCGAGGAAGCGCACGACGCCTTCTTCCGCATGAACGAGACGGAGGGCGAGCCCAACAGCGAGACGCGCATCGAGCGGCTGGAGGTGCGCGGCCCCTGGGCGCGCTACCGCCTGGAGCCCGTCACCGGCAAGCGGCATCAGCTGCGCGTGCACATGAACGCGCTGGCGCGGCCCATCGTGGGCGACCAGTTCTACCCGCGCGTGCAGCGCGGGCCGCACGAAGCCGAGGATTTCTCGAACCCGCTGCGCCTGCTGGCCCGGGCCATCGCCTTCACCGATCCGGTGACGGGCGAGGCACGGGCCTTCCAGAGCCAGCGCGCGCTGGACTGGCCCGAAGCGATCAGGCCTTGATCTCGCGCGCCGTGATCTGGTACTTGAAGTCGTCCGGCGCGTAGGAGTCCAGGCGCTGGCCGCCGGTCTCGCCCACCGGGTACATGAAGAAGCCCAACTGCGGGCCCTGTGCCTGCGGCAGCTTCACGTCGTGCGCCATGTTCCAGGCCATCCAGTTGCCCTCCCAGCCGCCGAACAGCGCGCGGTTCACCGGCGTGACCACCGGGTGCTGCGTGGTCTTGATCCACTCGGGCGTCTCCAGGCGCATGACCTTGGCCACGTCGGCCGGGTCCATCGCCACCCAGCCGTGGCCGGCCAGGTGCACCTCGGCGCGGCAGTGCTGCGCCCCCTTGAGGCTCGCGGGGTTACCGCTCAGTTCCTTGTAGCCGAAGGCCGACGGCGCGAGTCGGATGCCATAGACGTCTCTCGCGGGCAACCCTGCCGCGCGACACAGGCCGACGAAGATGGCATTGAGGTCGGCGCACTTGCCGCCCAGGTTGCCGGTCTCCAGCATGGTCTTGATGTCGCCTTCGCCGCAGCCGCGCACCTTGGGTTCGCGGTAGGTGTTGGCCACCACCCAGTCGTAGATCTGGCGCGCTTTTTCCACGTCGGTGCGCGCACCGCGCGTGGCCTTCAGCGCGGTTTCGCGCACGATGCCGTCGGTGGGCAGCAGGGCCGTGGGCCGGGTCCAGAAGCGCAGGCTGGCGGCGTCTTCGGTGCTGGCCGTTTTCTGCGAAAGATCGGCCGCGCGGTTGCGCGTCTGCACGCGGCTGGTGAGTTCGACATACGGCGTGGCGCCTGCTTCAGCGAAGGTCACATGCAGCATGCGCGCGCCGTAGTGCCGCTCTTCGGTCAGCCGAGCGTTGCCGTTGGTGCGGAAGTCGCTGGTGAACGACTTCTGCCAGTCGCTCTCGATCGAGGGGAGCGGAAGCCAGACCTGGGTGGCACCGCGTGGCAGCTCGATGTCCACGCGCGTGGTCACATCGAAGGTGCGCCAGGCGCCGGGCTGGGGGTTGAAGGCGCGCTGCGCCGGATGGGCCTGGGCCAGGGCCCCGGCGGTTTGGAACAGGGGCGATGCGGCGGCCACGGACGTGGCGGCGCGCTGCAGGAAGCGGCGGCGATCGGGGGTCATGAAGAGAACTCCGGAATAGGGAACAAAGGCGGAACCGCACACACCGGGTGCGATGCATCGCCATGGGGAATGCGGCACAGCGCGCCGCAGAGGGATTATGTGGGCCGCGCTGCGCGGTCAGCAAAACTGCCGCCTGCCGGCATCAGGTCCCGAGCAGTTGATCCACCCAGCCCAGCGCCTCGCGACCGCTCCAGTCGACCTCGCCCCGCACGCGCTGGCGAGCGCGGCCCTGGCGGTCGATCAGCACCGTGGTCGGAAACACCCGCACGCCCCAGGCGCGCGCGTGCTCGCCCAGCGGGTCGAGCCACACCGGCAGGCTCAGGTTGGTCTGCTGCACAAAGCGCTGCGCGCGTTGCGGCGGCTCCTTGAAGTTGAGCGCGATCACCGCCAGGCGGTCCTCGCCGATCAGCGAAGGCAGGTCCTGCAGCATGGGCATCTCGGTGCGGCAGGGCTCGCACCAGCTGGCCCAGAAGTTGAGCAGCACGGCGCGGCCTTTGAAGTCGGCGAGCTTCACGGCCCGACCTTGCAGGTCCAGTGTCGCCAGCGCCGGCGTGGGCGTGCCGCGCGGCCAGGCGCTCAGCTCGAAAGCCGGCTGCGCGCCGACCGCCACCGGTCCCAAGGCCACGGCCAGCCCGCCGCCCAGGACCTGTCGGCGGTTCAGCGTGCTCACAGGCGTTCGGCCACCCAGCCCTGCACCGACTGCAGCGCCTTGGGCAGACCGCTGGCGTCGGTGCCGCCGGCCATGGCCATGTCGGGCTTGCCGCCGCCCTTGCCGCCCACCTGCTGGGCCACGAAGTTCACCAGTTCGCCGGCCTTGACCTTGCCCATGCTGTCGGCCGTGACGCCGGCGGCCAGCTGCACCTTGGCGCCATCCACGGCGGCCAGCACGATGGCGGCGGACTTGAGCTTGTCCTTGAGCTTGTCCAACGTGTCGCGCAAGGTCTTGGCGTCGGCGCCGTTGAGCACGGCGGCCAGCACCTTGATGCCCTTGACGTCCACCGCCTGCGCCACCAGCTCGTCGCCCTGGCTGGAGGCGAGTTTGCCCTTGAGGGCCGCCACTTCCTTCTCCAGCGCCTTGACCTGCTCCAGCGTCTGGCCGATGCGCGCGTTCAACTCGGCCGTGGGGGCCTTGAGCACACCGGCGGCCTGCGCCACCGTGTCTTCCAGCGACTGCAGGTAGGCCAGCGCGTTCGTGCCGGTGATGGCTTCGATGCGGCGCACGCCCGCGGCCACGCCGCTTTCGCCCACCACCTTGAACAGGCCGATGTCGCCGGTGCGCTGCACGTGCGTGCCGCCGCAGAGTTCGCGGCTGCTGCCGATGTCGAGCACGCGCACGGTCTCGCCGTATTTCTCGCCGAACAGCATCATGGCGCCGGTCTTCTGCGCCGACTCGATGTCCATCAGGCGCGCCTGCGTGGCGTGGTTGTCGAGAATCTCGGCGTTGACCTTGGCTTCGATCTGGCGGATCTGCGCGTCCGTCACGGGGGCGTTGTGCGCGAAGTCGAAGCGCGTGCGCTCGGCGTTCACCAGCGAGCCCTTCTGCTGCACGTGCTCGCCCAGCACCTCGCGCAAGGCCTTGTGCATCAGGTGGGTGGCGCTGTGGTTGCGCACGGTGGCGGCCCGCAGCGCGGTGTTCACCTGCGCGTTCACGTGATCGCCCACGTTGAGCGTGCCCTGCTCCACGCTGCCGTGGTGGCCGAACACGTCGGCCTTGATCTTCTGCGTATCGCCCACGGCGAAACGTGCCGAGCCACTGGTGATGACGCCTTCGTCGCCGACCTGGCCACCGCTCTCGGCGTAGAACGGCGTGTTGTCCAGCACCACCACACCGGTCTGGCCGGCGTTCAGCGCGGCGACCGGGGTGCCTTCGAAGTAGAGCGCGACGATCTTGCCGGGCGCTTCCAGCTGTTCGTAGCCCACGAACTGGTTGCCCGCGCCGGAGTAGTCCAGCGCCTTGTCCATCTTGAACTTGCCGGCCGCGCGGCCCGCGGCCTTCTGCTTTTCCATCGCGGCGTGGAAGCCCGCCTCGTCCACCGACAGGCCGCGCTCGCGGCAGACGTCGGCAGACAGGTCGAGCGGGAAGCCGTAGGTGTCGTGCAGCTTGAAGGCCACCTCGCCCGGCAGCACCTTCTCGCCGCCGGCCAGCGCCGCGTCGAGGATTTCCATGCCGTTGGCCAGCGTTTCGTAGAAGCGCTCTTCCTCCGCCTTGAGCACCTCGATGATGCGCTGCTCCTGCCGCGCCAGGTTCGGGTAGGCCGCGCCCATCAGCTTCACCAGGTCGGGCACCAGCTTGTGGAAGAACGGCGTCTTCTGGCCCAGCTTGTAGCCATGGCGGATGGCGCGGCGCACGATGCGGCGCTGCACATAGCCCCGGCCTTCGTTGCTGGGGATCACGCCGTCGCTCACCAGGAAGGCGGTGGCGCGGATGTGGTCGGCGATCACCTTGAGCGAGGGGTTGTCCAGGTCGCTGATGTGGGTCTCGCGCGCGGCGGCCTTGATGAGCGCGGCGAAGATGTCGATCTCGTAGTTGCTGTGCACATGCTGCAGGATCGCGGCCAGCCGCTCCAGGCCCATGCCGGTGTCCACGCAGGGCGCGGGCAGCGGCGTGACGGCACCGGTCTCGTCCATGTTGAACTGCATGAACACGTTGTTCCAGATCTCGATGAAGCGGTCGCCGTCCTCATCGGGGCTGCCGGGAGGGCCACCGGGGATCTCGGGGCCGTGGTCGTAGAAGATCTCGCTGCAGGGGCCGCAGGGGCCGGTGTCGGCCATCATCCAGAAGTTGTCGGACTTGTAGCGCCCGCCCTTGTTGTCGCCGATTCGGATCACGCGCTCGGGCGGCAGGCCGATCTCCTTCGTCCAGATGTCGTAGGCCTCGTCGTCCTCTTCGTACACCGTCGCCAGCAGGCGCTCCTTGGGCAGCTGGTAGACCTCGGTCAGCAGCTCCCAGGCCCATTTCAGGCTCTCGCGCTTGAAGTAGTCGCCGAACGACCAGTTGCCCAGCATTTCGAAGAAGGTGTGGTGGCGCGCGGTGTAGCCCACGTTCTCCAGGTCGTTGTGCTTGCCGCCGGCACGCAGGCAGGCCTGCACCGAAGCCGCGCGCACGTAGGGGCGCTTGTCGGTGCCGAGGAACACGTCCTTGAACTGCACCATGCCGGAGTTGGTGAACATGAGCGTCGGGTCGTTGCCGGGCACCAGGGGGCTGGACGCGACCACGGTGTGGCCCTTGGAAGCGAAAAAGTCCAGGAAGCTCTTGCGGATGTCGGCAACGGAGGCGGGGCGGGTCATGTTGGCCTTGTGGGTGGTCGTCGGTGAATGCGGGGCAGCGCTCGCGCGCGCGGAACCCGCTATTTTCCAACATGCGGGCCGACCCCGGCGCGCGGGCGGCGAAATCGGGTGGATCGGCGCGCCGCGTCGCGGGCGGCACCGCCTCGGAAAAGACCTGGGGCTATGCTGGAATGCCTTTCGGCGGCACAATCGGCGGCGATTAATTTAATAAGTTAAATAAATTTCCAACCACCCCCTTCCCGTGCACCGCACCGACGGAGACAACCCCTCATGGACATGAAGACTTCCCCCCTGGCCCTGCTCAAGGACCCGAGCCTGCTCAAGACCGACGCCCTGATCAACGGCCAGTGGGTCGCCGGCGCCAGCCGTTTCGACGTGCACGACCCGGCCACCGGGCACAAGCTGGCCGACGTGGCCAACCTCGGCCCTGCGGACGCCGAAGCCGCGATCGCCGCCGCCAACGCCGCCTGGCCGGCCTGGAAGGCCAAAACCGCCAAGGAGCGCAGCCACATCCTGCGCAAGTGGTACGACTTGCTGATGGCGAACCAGGACGATCTGGGCACGCTCATGACCGCCGAACAGGGCAAGCCCCTGGCCGAGGCCAAGGGCGAGGTGGCTTACGGCGCCAGCTTCGTGGAATGGTTCGCCGAGGAGGCCAAGCGCGTCAACGGTGAAACCCTGCCCACCTTCGACAACAACCGCCGCCTGATGGTGCTCAAGCAGCCCATCGGCGTGTGCGCGGCCATCACACCCTGGAACTTCCCGCTCGCCATGATCACGCGCAAGGTGGCGCCCGCGCTGGCCGCCGGCTGCCCGGTGATCATCAAGCCGGCCGAACTCACGCCGCTGACCGCCCTGGCCGCGGCCGAACTCGCCATCCGCGCCGGCATCCCGGCCGGGGTGTTCAACATCCTCACCGCCGACGCCGAACAGTCCATCGCCGTGGGCAAGGTGCTGTGCGCGAGCGACGTGGTGCGCCACATCAGCTTCACCGGCTCCACCGAGGTCGGCCGCATCCTCATGGCGCAGTGCGCGCCCACGGTCAAGAAGATGTCGCTGGAGCTGGGTGGCAACGCGCCCTTCATCGTGTTCGACGACGCCGACATCGACAGCGCGGTGGAAGGCGCCTTCGCCAGCAAGTACCGCAACGCCGGCCAGACCTGCGTCTGCACCAACCGCTTCTACGTGCAGGCCGGCGTTTACGACACCTTTGTGGCCAAGTTCGCCGCCAAGGTGAAGACCGCCAAGGTCGGCAACGGCTTCGGCGAGGGCGTGAGCCAGGGCCCGCTGATCGAGGAAGCGGCCCTCGTGAAGGTGCAGCGCCACGTGGACGATGCGGTGGCCAAGGGCGGGCGCGTGGTGGCCGGTGGCCGGCGCCTCGCCAGCCTGGGCAGCGGCCAGTTCTTCGAACCCACCGTGGTGGCCGACGCGACGGCCGACATGCTGTGCGCCAAGGAAGAAACCTTCGGCCCCTTCGCGCCGGTGTTCAAGTTCCACACCGAGCAGGAAGCCATCGACGCGGCCAACGCCACCGAGTTCGGCCTGGCGAGCTACTTCTACAGCCGTGACGTGGGCCGCATCTTCCGCGTGAGCGAGGCGCTGGAGTACGGCATGGTGGGCATCAACGTCGGCATCCTGGCCACCGAACACGTGCCGTTCGGCGGCGTGAAGCAGTCCGGCCTAGGCCGCGAAGGCTCGCACCACGGCATGGACGACTACGTGGAAATCAAGTACCTCTGCGTCGGCGATATCCTCAAGTGATTCCCACCTGAGAGACACCCACCCCATGCAGTTCGACTGGAGCCACCCCTACCCCACCATCCGCAGCCCGCTCATGGCGCGCAACGTGGTCGCCACCTCGCAGCCCCTGGCTGCGCAGGCCGGTCTGCGCATGCTGCTCAAGGGCGGCAACGCGGTGGACGCCGCGATCGCGGCCGCCGCCGCCCTCACCGTGGTGGAGCCGATCTCCAACGGCCTGGGCAGCGACAACTTCGCGATCGTCTGGGACGGCCAGCAACTGCACGGCATGAACTCCTCGGGCGTGGCGCCCGCGGGCTGGAGCAAGGCCTACTTCGAGAACAAGCACAACTGCCAGATCCCGCTGCGCGGCTTCGACGCCGTGACCGTGCCCGGCGCGGTGGCCGGCTGGGCCGCCCTGTCCGAGCGCTTCGGCGCCCTGCCCTTCGCCGACCTGATGGCGCCCGCCATCGAGCTGGCCGAAGGCGGCTTCGCGGTGGCGCCCGTCATCGCCCACAAATGGGCCCTGGCCGTGCCCCTGCTGCAGGACAAGCCCGGTTTCGCGCAGGCCTTCATGCCACGCGGCCGTGCCCCACTGCCCGGTGAGCGCTTCAGCTTCGCCGAGGCCGGCCGCGCGCTGCGCCGCATCGCCGAGACGCGCGGCGAGGCCTTCTACAGGGGCGAGATCGCTGCCGCCATCGACGCCTTCGCGCGCGAGCATGGCGCGCAACTGCGCGCCACCGACCTCGCTGCGCACCAGGTGCAGTGGGTCAAGCCGATCGAAATGGCGTTCGCCGGCCACACGGTGCACGAGCTGCCGCCCAACGGCCAGGGCATCGCTGCACTCATGGCGCTGGGCATGCTTGAACAACTAAACATCGGACGCTACGGGCCCGACAGCATCGAAGGCCAGCACCTGCAGATCGAGGCCATCAAACTCGCCTTCGCCGACACCTACCGCTGGGTCGCCGACGAGCGCTTCATGACCGAGGTGCGCGCCGCCGACCTGCTCGACCCGGGCTACCTGCGAGATCGCGCAAAGCTCATCGACCCGAAACGCGCCATCCACCCCGGCGCAGGCCACCCGCCGCGCGGTGGCACGGTCTACCTCACCGCCGCCGATGCGCAAGGCCGCATGGTCAGCCTGATCCAGTCCAACTACCTGGGCTTCGGCAGCGGCGTGGTGGTGCCTGGCTGGGGCATCAGCCTGCAGAACCGGGGCCACGGCTTCACCCTGCAGGACGGCCACCCCAACCAGGTGGCGCCGGGCAAGCGGCCCTTCCACACCATCATTCCGGGCTTCCTCACGCGCGAGGGCCAGGGTGTGATGAGCTTTGGCGTGATGGGCGCCAACATGCAGCCGCAAGGCCATGTGCAGACGCTGGTGCGCATGCTGGTGCACGGACAGCAGCCCCAGGCGGCCTGCGACGCACCGCGCTGGAAATGGGGCAGCGGCCTGGACGTGGACTTCGAATCCACCATGGCACCCGCGCTGCGCGACGGCCTCAAGGCGCTGGGCCACCGCTTCGAGCCCACGGCCGACACCTACCTCGACTTCGGCAGCGGCCAGTTCATCGCGCGCCTGAGCGACGACATGGCCGACGGCTACGTGGCCGCGAGCGACGCGCGGCGCGATGGGCAGGCGGTGGGGTTCTGAGCGCCGCCCTGCAGAGGCGCCGCGCGTCAGTCGGCCTTGATGCCGTTGCGCTTGACCACGTCGGTCCACATCGCGAGTTCGCTGCGGCACAGCGCCGCCAGTTGCTCGGGTGACCCTCCCACCGGCTCCGTGCCGGCCGTGAGGAGCTGCGTCTTCACCTCCGGCATGGCGAGCACCGCGGCGACTTCCCTGTTCAGCTTCGCCAGGATGGGCTTGGGTGTCCCTGCGGGCAGAAAGAGGCCGTACCAGAGTTCGCTGTGAACGCTGGAGAGGCCGGCCTCGGCAAACGTCGGCACGTCGGGAATCTCGGCGAAGCGCGATTTGCCGGTTTGCGCCATCGCCTTGAGGTGGCCGCTCTTGATCAGGCGAACGGCGTTCTCCATCGGAGCGAGCACCACCGTGACGCTGTTCTGCACCACGTCCATGATGGCGCCGGGCACGCCCTTGCTCGGGACGTGCCGCATGCTGGTGCCCAGCACCTGCTGCAGCTGGGCGGTGTAGAGATGGAGGGTCGAGGCCTGCCCCGCCGAAGCGTAGGTGGCGTTGTCGCCCTGCGCCTTCAGATAGCTCACCAACTCCTTCAGGTTGTTCGCCGGCGTCGCGGCGTTCACCACCAGCACCAGGTTCGAGCGGGCGACCTGGATGACCGGATCGAAGTTCCTGATCGGGTCGTAGGGCATCTTGCGCAGCACCGAGTTGATGATGTGCGTGGGCGGCGCCAGCATCATGGTGTAACCGTCGGGCGCGGCGGCGGCGGCCGCGGCGGTGCCGATCTGCCCGCTCGCACCCGGGCGGTTCTCGACGATGACCGGCTGTCCCAGGCGTTGCGAGAGCCGCTCCGACACCATGCGGGCCAGGGTGTCCGTCACGGACCCCGGGCTGTAGGGCACCACCATCTTGAGGGTCTTGGCGGGATAGTTGCCCGCCGTGTCGGCCTGGGCCATCGCCCACGGGGTGGTGGCCGCAGCCAGCAGGCCGATGACCGCGCTGCGTCGGTCGATTCGAGGGATCTTCATGGGGTTTGTCTCCTGGTTTTACCGTCCATCTGCCCGGGCTTGCGCGGGCGCCTAACGCCATCCGTAAATCGACAAGGTGCTCTCTCCCCTTTGGAGCCGCTGGACGAACTCGGCTTCTTCGGCATCGCGTTGCGCTCCTGCGTCCAGGACCTCGCCGGCCATGTGGTGTGGGATGGCGACGACCCCGTCGCCATCACCGACGATCAGGTCGCCGGCGTTCACGACCACGTCGCCGATCAGGATCGGGTGATTGATCCAGCCGACGGCGCCGAAATCCTTGCCCGTCCCCCGGATGCAGAGACCGCGGCTGAACGTGGGCACGCCGATCTCCCGCAGCAGATCGCCATCGCGCACGCAACCGTCGATCACCAGACCAGCCAGGCCTCGGGCCTTGGCCATCGTCGCCATGATCTCGCCCCAATAGCCATGCCCATGGGCACCGCCCGTGAACACCACCATCACATCGCCGGGCTGGACCCGCTCGAGCGCGCGATGCAGCCAGAGGTTGTCCCCCGGCGGGGAATGCACGGTGAGGGCCGATCCCGCGCAGCGGAACCCGGGCGCGAGGGCCTGGATCTGGGCAGGCAGGGCGCCGATCTTGCGCGCGGCCTCGTGCAGGGTGGCCGACGATGCGGCCTGCGCTCGCGCGAGGACGGGCGCCGGCAGCCGGACCGCGTCCCGCGTCGTGGTGGAAGGGTCGTGCCGGTGCATCACGATGTCCTCGTCTGCAACTGGTGGTATCCATGGGCCTTGCGCGCCTCGTCTAGGCGCATGCCACCCCGCACCGCCGCGCGCACGCGCGCCTCGGCCGAGTCGATGGCTTCGGCGGTGTCCAGGACCCGTGCCTCGTGCTCCTTCGGAATGATCACGACGCCATCCGCGTCGCCTTTGACGATGTCGCCAGGGCTCACGCGGGCATCGCCGACATTGACGGGAACGCCCGTGGCCTCGACCTGCACACGGTCCTTGCCGGTGCGCATCCAGTGGTCCTTGGAGAAGACCGGGTAGTTCAGTTCCAGACAGAGCGCGACATCGCGGCAGATGCCGTCGATCACGGTCCCGGCGATGCCCCGCCGATGCGCAATCTCGGTCAGGATGTCGCCCCACACGGTGGCGTTGTCGCGGCCGCCGTTATCCAGAACGATCACGCTGCCCGGGGGCACATCGTCGATGTAGTCTCCGACGGTGCCCGGAGGGCTGCCCGCGGGGCCGTACAGCAGGGTCCACGCCCGGCCGGCCATGCGAAAGGAAGGGTCTCGCGGCTTGACGCGATGGCACTGGCCAACGATGCCCAGCTTGTCGAGGGCGTCACTGAGGGCGGCCGTGTCCAGCCGGGCCGCGCGTTGCACATGGGGATCGTCGTTCATCGCCTGTTCTCCAGCATCTGTTCGTAGTGGCCATTCATCACCTGGCTGATCGGGGTTCCTCCCTGGAGGGCCTTGGCCATGCCGCCCTCGCGCCGCGCGATGGCTTCGGCGGTGTCGAGCACCTCATCGATGCTTGCCGCCGCAATGACGACCACACCACTGCGATCGGCCACCACGTAGTCACCCGGCTGCACCAAGACATTCCCCAGCGCCACCGGCAGCTGAGTGCCCAGCTCGACGACGCGCGACCGGGCCGTCAGGCAGGTCAGGGTGCGGCTGAAGATCGGGAAGCCATAGGCGATGGCTTCGTCCACGTCCCGAAGCGGGCCATCGGCAATGACGCCCTCGACGCCGCGCACCTTGGCGCCCAGCGTGAGCAGCCCGCCCCAGCAGCCGGCCTCGATGCCCGAGCGCTGCTCGACCACGATCACCTGGTCCGGCCCCGAGAGTTCGATGGCGGTGCATCCCAGGTGCCGTGGCTCACCCGGGGGAGGCTGGCCTGGACCGACCTTCATCGTGACGGCGACCCCGGCGATGCGGCCCTGGCCACTGCGCTGCGGGATGCCGGTGACGGCGCCCGCGCGGCCCAGCTTGTCGAGGGCGTCGGACAGCGCGCAGACATCGATGCGCCGCAGGCGCGCCACGCATGCCTTCTGGGTGGTGCTCAGCGTGTTCATAGGCCTGCCGCCTCCCGGAAAGCCTGGCGCACCGACTCGGGCTGGCCGTAGGCAAAGCGGAACCCTTCGTAGTGCTGTCGCCAGATGGGGTGCGCCAGAAGCACCTGCCTCGGAAGGCCCCGCAGGAGGAACTCGCGTTCCGCGATGGGCAGCTGAACCCGGACGTTTTTCGCCGGATCGCGGATGACGCCTTTTGGATCCTCGCCCCGTTCGACCGCCGCGATGTCCTGCTCGAACCGCCGGCGCAGCATCGCGATGCCGCGGTCGCTGAGCCCGAGGGTCTCCTTCGTCCGGTCGGCGATGACCCCCTGGCCCACCCAGGCCACCATGTCCTGGTTGATCACATGACTCGTCACCCAGCGCCCGGTGGCGTCGTCCTTGACCGGGCTGCGCCAGGTTGGCACCGAAGGCTGTGAATACGACTCGACCTCCTGCGGCAGGCGCGTGAAGATCCACGAGATGCTGAGTGTGTTCTCGTCGTCGATCGGCACCCGGTACTCGAAGTGGTCGCCGAGAAAGAACGCGTTGGGCCACAGGCACACCCGGCCGACGGTCCACATCGCATCGGCCTTCGTGGCCTCGCCGCGGATGCGCTTGTAGACCAGTCCGTGGTCGAACTCTTCGAAAGCGACCTCCTTGTGCTCCGCCGAGTAGGGGCCGGTCTGCCCGCTCAGGCGGGTGCTCCAGTTGTTGTGCATCCATTCGAAGTGCACGGGGTCGATGGAGTTCTCCTGGCACTGCAGCCAGTTGCAGGGCACGTCGGACACCACGATCTGGACGAAACCGTTCTCGAAGCTGAAAGGCTCCCAGTCGGGCAGCTCCGGTGCGGGAGCAGGCCCCAGGTAGGCCCACAGAAGCCCGGCCTTCTCCTTCACTGGATAGCCCTGGATGCAAATCCGCCCGCGCTTCGTGATTTCGGGGTTGACGGTGTCCTCGTACGGGCGGCTCACGCACTTGCCCGAGGCATTGAAGGCCCAGCCGTGGTAGCTGCAGCGGATGCCATCGGCCTCGACGAAACCGTAGGAAAGGTCGGCGCGGCGGTGGGCGCAGGCCCGCTCGACCAGGCCATGGTTGCCGCTCAGGTCGCGGTAGAGGACGAGGTCTTCGCCCATCAGCCGCAGCGGCTTGATGGGGTTCTCATCGAGTTCCGACGCACCCGCGATCGGCATCCAGTGCCTTCGCAGCACCTCGCCCATGGGCGTTCCGCGGCCGACCTGCGTCAGCCTGCGGTTCTGTTCTTCATTCATGGCTTCTGTTTCCTTCTTTCACACTCACAAGGACCACGCCACGAAACCCATGCCGCTGCCGGTGCCGGCCGGCGTCCGGTAGCACGGCATGTAGTCCCGCATGTCGATGCGCAGCCCCGCTTCGTTCATCGCCGAAGCCACCGCCATCCAGCTCTTGATCTCGCCGCTGTTCCCGTTGAACCAGCTCTCCGGAATCGACTGGAGCGATGCCGCATCAAACGGGCTCAGGGCCCGGAGGACTTTCTGGTCCAGCGATTCGTCGACCACGAAGTGGCTCAACCCCCCCGAGGCGATGAACACCACACGCGAGGCATCGGGCAGATCGCGCACCGCCCGGGACAACGCCGCGCCGAAGGCGAGCGCCCTCCCCGTTCTGACCTGGTTGGGCGCGACACCCACATTGACAAAGACGGGCACGCTCGGCGGCGGCGCATCGTTCAGGATGCGGCGGTACACGAAACCGAATGCGTGGGGAATGCCGTGCTGTCCATCGGCGGTCGACGGCAGGCGGGCCGATGTCGCCACATCGAAACCCGCGTCGCTCAGGCTGGCCACGATGCGCGTCGCCTGGGCCGCATGACCGGGGTACACCGCCCCCTCCGGTGGACAGTGCCCCACCTCCGCTTCAGCAATGCCGGGCGGCAGCTTGGCCAGCTGCGCCGGGGTCAGGGGAATGTTGAGAATCGACTCGCCGGTGTAAACCAGCAACGCGGGTGACATGTCGTCATGGAAGACCTCCCGCTGGTCGTTGCCCACGACGATCACCCAGTCCGCCCTCATCGCCTTGAACCGTTCCGCCAGCAGGTCCAGTGACGACTGGCATTGCGCGTAGGCGCGCGCCTGCTGCGCTGCCTGCACGGCCATGCCGAATCCCGGCGCTCTGGCGGCGAGCAGCTCATGGTAGTCGTGACGCCGGCCCTGATACCAGTGGTTCGCATTCTTCTGGTCGGCCCCCGCTCGCAGGTGCCAGATCGAAGGCGGCGTGCACAACAGGGGCCCATGGGAGACCGCAATGCCCCCGACGATGTTTGCCATGTCTGGTGTCTCCCGAAGAGGATCTACAGCTTGAAGACCTGCTTCGCGTTGCCACTGAAGATCGCCTGCTTCGCGTCTTCAGAGAGCCAGTCGAAACCCTCGATGAGCGGCTGGATGTCGTCCATCCAGCGCCCGGTCGCGGGGTCTTTCACCGTGCCGACGCCGGGGCGCTCGGCGCCGAAGATGCAGCGCTCGGGGCCGACGGTCTTGATCAGCAGGCGCAAGGCCTCTTCCGAATAGAGCACGGTGTCGAAGTAGAGGCGGCGCAGCGCATCGAGGAACGGCTCGGGTGCCCGACCCGGTCGCAGCGATGGCGCATGGAAGCGCCCGACCTGGTACGGCATCGCGCCACCGCCATGCGACACGACGATGCGCAATCGCGGGAAATCCTTGAACACGCGCGAGTTGCACAGCGCCATGACGGCGATCGTCTCTTCGTTGATGAAGTGGACCGAGTAGCTGTTGCGCTCCGAACGAAAGCCCGCGGAGTGCAGGTAGGCAGGGACGTCGAGCTCGACCAGGCGCTCCCAGAGCGGGTACCAGTACTCGCTGCCGAGATTTGGAACCGCCTGGGTGTCCAGCCCCTCGCTGGGATCGGTGTTCACCATCGCCGCCACCATGCCGAGCTCCTTGACGCAACGGTCCAGCTCCGGCAGGCAGTTCTGGATCGGCTCGCCCCAGGCCTGCGGCAGGCCGCACACCCCCCGGAAGGTGCCCGGCACCAAACGGGCCTGCTGCCCGATCATGCTGTTCACCTCTTCCGTGTACCAGTGAACCAGCTTGGCCGGCCTTTCGCTGTGCATGCTCTGGTAGGGCCGGGGCGAGATCAGCTGCATGTCCGTGCCGAGCTCTTTCAACTGTTCCAGGTGGGACTTCGTGCCGAAGGTCGGCGTGTGAAGGACGGCCAGCATCTCGTCGTCGCTCACCTTCGGAGATCCGCGTCCGTGGTTGCCGCGGTGCGACAGCAACCCGGCCTTCCACACATACAGCGAATCGGGCGCCGTCACGTGCGCGTGTGCATCAATGAGCATGTTTTTTTCCGTGGGCATTGCGGGCGATCGGGACCAACGCGGCACCTCGACCTCTGGCGCCGGACACCCCATGGGCGTCTCGGCTTGGGTCCAACTGTAATCTGTATATCTGTAATATACATTAGGGTTTTCGCGATGGGGCCGGCGCACGCGCACCAAAGAGAACGGGCGCCCAAGGCGCCCGTTCTGGCAAAAAAGACAAAAGCGCCGGGGCGCCAGCGGCACTAGGGAGATGGGGCCTGCGCTGCCGGCACGGCCGTGGCGGCCGGATCCGAGCCCAGGATGCGCATCCGGATACCGGACTCGCGCTCGCGCATCAGCTCACCCGCGGCCGCTGCATCCCCATGGACGATGGCCTGAAGCAGGCGGGCGTTGGACTGGATGATCCGGCGGGTGGCCGCGGGGGTCGTGTTGGCTTCGAGCAGGGGGCCGAGCACCGATCCGAAGGCGCGGTACTGGGCAATGAGAACGCGGTTCTTGGAGGCGTTGACGATGGCCTCGCGGAACCGCATGGACGCTTCCGTGAACGCGTGCGGGTCACCCGCGGCCGCCTCGGTGGCCTGCGCCGCCTCTTCCATCCGCGCGGCGTCTTCCGGGGTCACGCGGCCTGCAGCCAGTTCGGCCGAGGCGATGCTCGTGATGCTCTGCGCTTCGAGCATCTCCGCCGCAGTCAATCCGATGAGATGGAGCTGAACGGCCAGCGAGTCGACCAGGCGATCGGAGTTGCCGGTGGCCACCCAGGCACCGCCCCGGGAACCCATGCGGACTTCCACCACGCCCATCGCGATCAGCGAACGCAGCGCATCGCGCGCCGCGATCCGGCTCACGCCGAACTGCTGAGCCAGGGTGATTTCGCTGCCGATGAATTCGCCGGCCTTGAGCTTTCCCGAGAAGAGCGCATCGCGGATCTGCCGCACGATCGACCACGAGAGGCTTTCGGCTCGCGCAGCGGGCTCCCATTGGGGGGCGATGTGGGCTGATGGCTCGTTCATGATGAAACCGCGCCGCCACAGGCGCCGCACGCGCAGCGATGGTGCCGGTGGAGGGGGGAGTCGAGAGGTGGAGCGGGTGAAGGGAATCGAACCCTCGTATGAAGCTTGGGAAGCTGCCGTTCTACCATTGAACTACACCCGCAGCAGGCCGCCATTCTAGCGCCCCTGCCGGGCCGGTCAGCCGGTCATCGACGCGCCCACGCCCATCAGGGCCAGCACGCCCAGCACCGCGAAGATCAGCGCGGCGATGATGTGCACGATCTTGATCGGTACGCGCCGCGTGATCGCCTCGCCGAAGAACACCACCGGCGCGTTGGCCAGCATCATGCCGAAGGTGGTGCCGATCACCACCGCGATCAGGGGTTCGTATTGCGCGCCCAGCGCCACGGTGGCGATCTGTGTCTTGTCGCCCATCTCGGCCAGGAAGAAGGCCCACAGCGTCGCGACGAACACGCCCATCTGCCGCTTGGGCACAGCGTCTTCGTCGTCCAGTTTGTCAGGGATCAGCATCCACCCGGCCATGGCGATGAAGGAGATACCCAGCACCCAGCGCATCACGTTCGGGCCCACGGCGGCCATGATCCAGGCGCCGGCAGCGCCCGCGAGGGCGTGGTTGAGCAGCGTGGCCACCAGGATGCCCCAGACAATGGGCCAGGGGCGCTTGAAGCGGGCAGCGAGAACGAGGGACAACAACTGGGTCTTGTCGCCCATTTCGGCGAGGGCGACGATGCCCGTCGAGATCAGGAATGCTTCCAAGAGAATGCTCCGAGGGCCGGCAAAAGACAGAAGACCACACGGCATCCCCGGCCCATCCGGAGGCAGTGTGGTCAAAGGTCTTGCCAGGCTGGAAGCTGTCTGCGCCATGGCCGTGGGGGCCAAGTGTGTTGACGCGGACCTCTGCAGGGCGCAGAGCGGCTACTCCCCAATGACGGGTGCAGGCGGGAGTATACCCGCCCGGGGTATCAGACCAGCGTGACGCCGGTCTTGGACTGGATGAATTCGCGCGTGACGCCCGGGGCCATCTCCACCAGCTTGAGGCCTTGCGGCGTCACGTCCATCACACCCAGGTCGGTGATGATGCGGTCGACCACGCCCACGCCGGTCAGCGGCAGGGTGCAGGTCGGGATGATCTTCAGGTCTTCGGTGCCATCCTTCTTTTTCGCGACGTGTTCCATGAGCACGATCACGCGCTTGACGCCGGCCACGAGGTCCATCGCGCCGCCCATGCCCTTGACCATCTTGCCCGGGATCATCCAGTTGGCGAGGTCGCCTTTCTCGCTGACCTGCATCGCGCCGAGGATGGAGAGGTTGATCTTGCCGCCCCGGATCATGGCGAAGCTGTCGTGGCTGCCGAAGATGCTGGAGCCCGGCAGCGTGGTCACGGTCTGCTTGCCGGCGTTGATCAGGTCGGCGTCCACCTCGTCTTCGGTGGGGAACGGGCCAATGCCCAGCATGCCGTTCTCGCTCTGCAGCCACACCTCTTTGGAACCCGTGTGGTTCGCCACGAGCGTGGGGATGCCGATGCCCAGGTTCACATAAAAGCCGTCTTCGAGTTCGTGGGCCGCGCGCGCAGCCATCTGGTCTTGATTCCAGGGCATATCAGGCTCCTGCCTTTTCGGTGATGGTGCGCTTCTCGATGCGCTTCTCGGGGTTCGCGTTGTGCACGATGCGGTGCACGTAGATGCCGGGCAGGTGGATCTGGTCCGGGTCGATCGCGCCGATCTCGACGATTTCTTCCACCTCGACGACGCAGATCTTGCCGGCCATGGCCACAGCGGGGTTGAAGTTGCGCGCGGTCAGGCGGAACTGCAGGTTGCCGGATTTGTCGGCGCGGTGCGCCTTGACCAGGGCCACATCGGGCACCAGCGCGCGCTCCATCACATAGGTCTCGCCGTCGAACTCGCGCAGCTCCTTGCCCTCGGCCACCAGGGTGCCCACGCCGGTCTTGGTGAAGAAGGCGGGGATGCCCGCACCGCCGGCGCGCAGCTTCTCGGCCAGCGTGCCCTGCGGCGTGAATTCGAGCTGCAGTTCACCCGCCAGGTACTGGCGCTCGAACTCCTTGTTCTCACCGACGTAGCTCGAAATCATCTTGCTGATCTGGCGCGTCTCCAGCAGCTTGCCCAGGCCGAAGCCGTCCACGCCCGCGTTGTTGGAGATCACGGTGAGGTTCTTCGCGCCGCTGTCGCGCAGCGCGTCGATCAGGGCCTCGGGAATGCCGCAAAGGCCGAAGCCTCCGACGGCGAGCAACTGGCCGTCGGCCACGATGCCTTTGAGCGCGGCGTCCGCGTTCGGGAAAATCTTGTTCACGTCGGTGTCTCCTGGGTTGGACCGTGGAAGCCGCTACGATACTACGTAACCACATACGTAGTATTTCGTAAAGCCAAACCCGAAGCCTGATGCGCCATGGAGATCGACTACCGCCTCGCCTTCGACCTCGCCCCCGTGGGCCTGGCCCTCTCCCGGCAGCGCATCATGGTCGACTGCAACCAGGTGCTGTGCGAGATGTTCGGCGCCACGCGCGAGCAGCTCGTGGGCCAGAGTTTCCAGATCCTCTACCCCAGCGCCGACGAGTACGAGCGCATCGGCGAGCGCATGGCGCCCCTGCTGGGCCGCAGCGGCACCTACTCGGACAACCGCATCATGAAGCGCGTGGGCGGGCAGTCGCAGGGCGAGACCTTCTGGTGCCACGTGACGGGCCGCGCGCTGAACCGCGACGCGCCGCACGCCGCCGGCATCTGGAGCTTCGAAGACCTCAGCTCCACGCGCACCGTGAAGGCCGAGCTGACACCGCGCGAGCGCGAGGTGGCGGCCTTCCTCATGGATGGCCTGACCAGCAAGCAGATCGGCAAGGCGCTGGACATCAGCCACCGCACGGTGGAGATCTACCGCGCGCGGCTCATGCGCAAGTACCAGGCCCACAGCACGCCGGACCTGATGCAGCGCCTGCTGGCGGGCTGAGCCCGATCCGGCGCCAGGTCACTGCGGCTGGAAGCCGCTGTCCTGGATGATCTTCGCCCACACCTTGCCATAGGCCTGCTCGCGCGCGCCCAGCTGCTCGCCGGTCATGAAGCCCACGGTGAGGCCCATGGCGGTGAGCTTCTCGCGCACGTCGGGCTGCGCGATCGCCTTCTGCACCGCCTGGGCGATGCGGTCCAGCGCGGCCTTGGGCGTGCCGGCCGGCGCGAACAGGCCGTAGTACGGCACGTCCTCGAAACCCTTGAGGCCGAGTTCGGAGAAGGTGGGCACCTCGGGCATGGCGGCCTGCCGCTGCGAGCCCATCACCGCCACCACGCGCAGCTTGCCGGCCTTGTGGTTTTCGATGAAATCGGGAATCGAGGCCACGCCGGCCGGGATCTGGTTGCCCAGCATGTCCGACATCATGGGCGCGCTGCCCCGGTAGGGCGCGGCCACGAGGTCCAGGCCGTTCTGCTTGGCGATCACCTGCACCAGGAACTGCGGCACCGAGGCCGGCGCGGGAATGCCCACCGTGCCCTTGCCGCCGGCCGCCTTCACGCCGTCCACATAGGCCTTGAACGATTGCGCGGGCGTGCCGTTGGAGACGGCGAAGGCGTTGACGAAGGTCGCGAAGCCGGCCACCGGCACGAAGTCCTTGGCCGAGTCGTAACCCGGGTTCTTCGTCACCATGGGCAGGATGGTGATGCTGTGGTCGTGGCTGAGGAACAGGGTGTTGCCGTCGGCTGTGGCGGCCTTGAGCGCCTGGGCCGCGAGCTGGCCGCCCGCGCCGGGCTTGTTGTCCACCACCACCGGGTGGCCGAGATCCACCTGCAGGCGTTCGCCAATGATGCGGGCGATCGCGTCGGTGCCGCCGCCGGGCGGGAAGCCCACCAGGATGCGGGTGGTGGACTGCGCCTGAGCCAGGCCGAGGGAGCAGACCAGGCCGGCGGCCAACAGGGCGCGGCGGACCAGCGAGAGACGGTAAGCGGTCATGACGGAACTCCGTAGGGGATGGTGAAGAAACCCCCGATCGTAGCGCCGCATCGGCACTCAGGCTTTCTCGCCGTCCACCACGCTGGCCGCCGTGCGAAACGCCTCCACCGCCGCCGGCACGCCGCAATACACCGCGGCGTGCAACAGCACCTCCTGCAACTCGGCGGGCGTGGCGCCGTTGTTCAGCGCGCCGCGCACATGGCCCTTGAGCTCGTGCTGCTTGCCCAGCGCCGTGAGCATGGCCACGGTGATGAGGCTGCGCGTCTTGAGGTCGAGCCCGTCGCGCTGCCAGACATCCCCCCAGGCCTTGCGCGTGATGTGCTGCTGGATGGGCTCGGTGAAAGGCGTCATGTCGCCGAACGCCTTGTCGACGAAAGCGTCGCCCATGACCTGCCTGCGCGTGGCCAGGCCGCGCTCGAATTCGGAATCGGGATGAGATGGCATAGGTGCTCCATGGCTAGAAAAACAAGGTTTGTGTGAACGATAGCGCAGCGAACCGAACAAGCACCCCAATCCCCTGTTATTCGGGCCTCAAGAACATCAAGGCCCGGCCGATACTGCCCCGAGAGCAATTTCTATAGCAACAGCTCCCTCCTCCGCGCAGCCTGTCCAGCAGGCTGCAATTCGTATCCATCGGCGTTCCCCGGCATGCAATGTGACCGGGGCCACACCAGCCCTCCCATGGTCTCTGCACCGAGGGCGACAGAAGACAGACCAAGACCTTCCATGAACCGCATCTACACCACCATCTGGAACCACGCCATCAACGCCTGGACCGTTGTGAGCGAGGTCGCCAGCGCGCGCGGCAAGCGCGGCGCCTCCCGCATGGCCGGCGCCCTGCTGCTCGCGCCCCTGGCCGCCGTGGCCGGCGGCCTGCCCACCGGCGGCACCGTCACCGCCGGCCAGGGCAGCCTGCAGCAGGCCGGCAACGTGCTCACCATCCAGCAGGCCAGCGACAAGCTCGCCATCGACTGGAACAGCTTCTCCATCGGCCAGGGCCACAGCGTCAACTTCGTGCAACCCGGGGCGGCCTCGGTCGCGCTCAACCGCGTGCTCGGACCCGACGTGTCGGTGATCCAGGGCGCGCTGAATGCCAATGGCCAGGTGTTCCTGGTCAACCCCAACGGCGTGCTCTTCTCACCCACCGCGCAGGTGAACGTGGGCTCTCTGGTGGCCTCCACCCTGAACATCAGCACCGAAGACTTCCTGGCCGGCCGCTACCACTTCAGTGGCGGCAGCACCGCGTCCATCGTGAACCAGGGCCAGATCTCGGCCGCCTCGGGTGGCCATGTCGCGCTGGTCGCGGCACGCATCGTGAACGACGGCCAACTGTCCGCCGAACGCGGCGGCGTGGTGCTCGCCGCGGGCAGCACCGTGCGGCTCGACCTGGGCGGCCCGGTGCAGGTCGAGGTCGACGGCGGTGCGCTGGGCGCGCTGATCGACAACGGTGGCGCCATCCACGCCAACGGCGGCACCGTGCTCATGACCGCGCGCGCCGTCGACAGCCTCACCGCGACCGTGATCAACAGCAGCGGCCTGATCGAGGCGCGCTCGCTCGGCGTCGGTGCCGACGGCGTGGTGAGCCTGGTCGCCGAACAGGGCGGCGTGCACGTTGCCGGCCGCATCGACGTCTCCGCGCCGCAAGGCCAGGGGGGCAAGGCCATCGTCACCGGCGACACCGTCACCGTTGCCGATGGCGCGGTGATCGACGCCACCGGTGCCACCGGCGGCGGCCAGATCTACGTGGGCGGCAGCTGGCAGGGCAAGGACAGCACCATCAAGCAGGCGCAGCGCACCCTGATCGCCTCGGGCGCCACGCTCGACGCTTCCGCCACGCAGAACGGCCATGGCGGCACGGTCGTCGCCTGGTCCGACATCAAGAACACCGCCGGCCGCACCGACGTCGCGGGTGTGCTCAAGGCACGGGGCGGCGTCAACGGCGGCAACGGCGGGCGCATCGAAACCAGCGGCGCCACGCTTTCGGTGAGCCGCGCGGCCGATGCCGCCGCACCCAAGGGCAACGGCGGCCTGTGGCTGATCGACCCGACCGACGTCACCATCGCGGCCGGTGCCGGCGCGATTGGCGGCACCAACGTCGGCCTCGACGACATCGAGGCCGCGCTTGCGGGCGGCACCAACGTCAGCATCCAGGCCGACGACACCATCACCTGGGCCAGCGACTACACCAACACCGGCGGCAGCGGCCGTTCGCTGATCCTCAGCGCGGACCAGCTCCTTCTGCAGGGCAACATCGGCTCCACCTCGGACCTGAGCTTCATCTTCAACGGCGACGTCAAGCTCGATGGCCACATCACCATCGCCAGCCAGGGCGGCGAGATCTACTTCGCCAAGTACGTGGACTCGGCCACCGCAGGTGCCGGCAACGCCAGCCGCCTCACGCTGACCAACACCGGCAACGGCAGCATCGTCTTCGGCGACCAGGTGGGCGGCACCAACCCGCTGGATTCGCTGTACGTCACCACCGCGCCCACCGGCGCCACGCACATCAACGGCGGCATCGTGCGCACCTTCGGCGAGCAGGTGTACGACTCGCCCGTGGTGCTCGGCGCGGCCGAGTTCCTGAACGCGGGTTTCGAGAACGGCACCACCGGCTGGAGCATCCACGACCAGCGCGTCTACATGAACGGCGGCTCCACGGTGCGCGGCTACCTCACGCCGAACGACCCGAGCGGCCCCTCCCCATCCACCGGCGAAAACGTCAACTCCTCGGGCAGCTTCACCTCCGGCGTCAGCAACAACGGTGCCAACGGCACCCAGGGCCTGCAGCTCAGCAGCTCCCAGCAGTGCGACTCCGGCTACTGCATCGTGCGCGGCGGCTACGTCACCAGCGACAGCACCATCGCCCTGGCCAAGGGCGATGTGGTCAGCTTCCAGTGGAACGCGGCCGGCAGCGCGGACGCCTACGACGTGTTCGGCTACCTGCTCAACGTGAAGACCGGCGAGACGCAGGTGATCCTCAACGCCACCGGTGCCAGCGCCTCGTCCAGCACCGGCTGGCTGACCGCCAGCGCGACGGTGGACACCGCGGGCACCTACGCCTTCGTCTTCGTCTCAGGCAGTTGGGATGCCACCGGCGGCCGCGCACTGGGCGCGACGCTGACGCTGGACAACATCGCCACCAGCTCCCTGCTCAACGGCAAGACGCTCGAAGGCAGCTCGCTGAGCTTCCTCCAGGGCATCAATGCGGCCGACAACAAGCTCACGCTCAAGGCCGATGACATCACCTTCGGCGGCACGGTGAGCGGCACCGGCCAGATCGGTTTCGAAGCCCACAACCCCAGCCACGACATCCACGTCGGCGGCGGCGCGGGCACGCCGGGCGACGGCGTGCTGAACGTCTCCTCCGCCACCCTGGCCTCGCTGGCCGACGGCTTCTCCTCCATCAACATCGGCGGCGCCGCCATGCAGGGCAACATCACCGTCGTGACCGACACCCGCCTGCAGGACAGCGTGGCGCTCGACGCCGGCACCGGCCACATCCGGCTCGACGCCGTGCTCGGCTCCACCGACATGGTGACGCTGCAGACCGATGGCGGCACCGTGACCCAGGCCGCCAGCGCCGCGCTCGAGGCCGGCACCCTCGCTCTGGTCGGCAACGGCGGCCGGTTCACGCTGGGCCACGCAGGCAACACCGTGGGCACCCTGGTGACCGCCACGCAGGACGTGCACCTGGTCAACAGCGGCGCCCTCACCATCGGCAGCGCCACGCTGGCCGATGGCAGCACGCTCAACGGCATCCACAACACGGGCCTCGTGAACGTGAGCACCGTCAGCGGCGACATCGCGCTGGGCAAGAGCGTTCAGACCAGCAGCACCGCGAGCAACGCCATCGTGCTCAACGCCGGCGCCAGCCACGCGGCCGGCCAGGCAGAGGGCGGCAACGTGACGGTGGGCGCGGGTGCGACCGTGAGCACCGGTGCGGGCGGCCGCGCGGTGATCTACACCGGCAGCGTCGCCGGCAGCACCGGCGTGACGAACGCCGTGGGCAGCGGCTCGGGCGCCTTCCGCTACAACAGCGACGAAAGCACCAGCAACTTCACCAAGGCCCTGGGCAGCAGCGGCGTGCACGCGGTCTACCGCGAACAGCCCGTGCTCACCGTGAGCACCAACGCGTCGACCCAGCTCGAAGCGGAGAACTCCGGCGCCAACGGCTTCGATGGCGGTGGCGTCGACGGCTACGACGTGCAGGGCCTGCTCAACGGCGATACCAAGGCCATGCTCGGCGATCCGCGCTACAGCACCGACGCGGCCGGCCCGGGCAAACACGCCATCCGGATCTCGCTGCTCAACGAGCTGGGCTACGCCGTGGTCAACAGCCCGGAGAACGCCGAGGTCGAGGTCACGCAGACCTTCAACCCCGCGCCGGTGACCGACAGCATCCAGCGCCCCAGCCTCACGGCGGTGCCGGCGCACGTGCACGTGCCGCAGGTCAGCGACCCGTCGTCCGCGCCCGACGCGACCGGTGGCCTGCAACTGGTGCAACTGGCGACCGAGGGCGAAGCCGCCCCGGGTGCCGGCGGCCAGAGCGCCAGCGCAACGGATGCCACGCCGCAAGACTGCGCCGCCAGCGGCTGGACCGGCGGCGGTTGCGGCGCCTCGGCCCAGGTTCTCGTGCGCGGCAGCGGCCTGCGCCTGCCCAGCGGCGGCCACTGAAGCACGAACCTTCCCGGCTCCTTTTTTGATCGCTCCCGCCAGGGCCCCACGGCCCTGGCGCGGGCAACCACGAACTATTCATCTCCCATGCACAAGACCTTTCGCCTCTCGCCCGTCACGCTGGCCCTCTGCGCGCTCGCCCTGGGCAGCGCCTCCTCCGCCTTCGCCCAACAGGCCCCCGACGCCGGCCGCATCCTGCAGGACCTGCAACTGCCCCAGCAGGCGCTCCCCGAATCGCTGAACCTCCAGCTCGACGCGCCCCCGGTGGACAGTGCCGGCCGCGACGAAGGCGCCGCGGTCGAACTCAAGACCGTGCGCATCACCGGCAACAGCCGCATCGAGACCACGCGCCTGCAAGCCGTGATCGCGCCCGCCACCGGCCGCAGCCACACCC
Organism: Hydrogenophaga sp. FG152; assembly: GCF_057809615.1. NCBI lineage: Bacteria > Pseudomonadati > Pseudomonadota > Betaproteobacteria > Burkholderiales > Comamonadaceae > Hydrogenophaga > Hydrogenophaga sp. FG152. The sequence goes on from NZ_JBMDKH010000008.1 coordinate 105,490, forward strand.
TGGCCGGTCTGCGCGGCCTGGCGGACCAGATCACGCGCTTCTACCGCGAGCAGGGCTACCCCTTCGCCCGCGCCTACGTGCCTGCCCAGCGCATGGCCGGCGGCGAACTCCACATCGAGGTCATCGAAGGCCGCTACGGCCAGGTGAAGGCCACCTCGCCGGACGCCGCCCTGGCCACCGACGCCGGGCGCTTCCTCGGCGACCTGCGCAGCGGCGACGTGATCGCCATGGACGCGCTCGAACGCTCGGTGCTCGTGCTGTCCGATCTGCCGGGCATCCGCGTGCGCCCGGTGGTGCGCCCCGGCCAGGCCGTGGGCACGGGCGACCTCGCCGTCGAGGTCGAACGCAGCAAGGCCGTGGAAGGCCGCGTCTCGATCGACAACCACGGCAACCGCTACTCGGGCCAGCACCGCGTGCTGCTCGAAGGCGCCTGGAACAGCCCGTTCAGCCTGGGCGACCGCCTCAACGCGGCCGTGATGGCCACCGATGAAGACCTGTTCTTCGGCAACCTCGCCTACTCGCGCGCGCTGGGCACCAGCGGCCTGCGCGGCGACGTCGGCTACGCCGTCTCCGACTACAGCCTCGGCGGCGAGTTCAGCAGCCTGCAGGCCTCCGGCACGGCGCGTGTGGCCAGCGTCGGCGTGAGCTACCCGCTGGTGCGCAGCAACCGCGCGAACCTGCTGCTCACCGCCCAGGCCCAGCACAAGACCATGGTGGACGAATACCGCTCCACCAACACGCGCAACGAGAAGTCCGCCAGCGTGCTGCCGGTCGCGGTGCAGTTCGACCTGCGCGACGCGCTGCTCGGTGGCGGCATCACCTACGGCTCGCTGGGCTGGACGCACGGCAGCGTCTCGCTCAAGGGCGACGTGCAGCGCCTGCTCGACCGCCTCACCGCCAGGACCGACGGCTCCTTCAACAAGGTCAACCTCGACGTCACCCGCCTGCAGGCCCTGCCCGGCGGCTGGACGCTCTCGGCCCGCGTCGCGGCGCAGTGGGCCGGCAAGAACCTCGACTCGTCCGAAGACTTCGTGCTCGGCGGCGCCAGCGGCGTGCGCGCCTACCCGCGCGGTGAAGGCGCGGGCGACGAAGGCGTGCTCGGCCAGCTGGAACTGCGCTACGGCCAGGGCGCGTTCGTGCCCTACGCCTTCTGGGACGCCGGCCAGAGCACGCTCAACCGCCGCCCCTGGGCGGTGGGCGACAACCACCGCAGCCTCGCCGGTGGCGGCGTGGGCGTGCGCGCCCAGCACGGCAACTGGTCGGTGGACGGCACGCTGGCCTGGCGGCACGCCGGCGGCGCGGCGCAATCGGACAGCCAGCAGCGCAACCCGCGCGTCTGGGTGACAGGGGCCTACCGCTTCTGACCCTCGGCGGGGGGCGGTACGATGGCCAGACATTCCACCACGCCGGAGACCCGCATGAGCCGCTACCCCGCCCCCGACATCAACGACCTGCCCGAGGACATCAAGGCCAAGGTGCTCGAAGTGCAGGAAAAGGCGGGCTTCGTGCCCAATGTGTTCCTGGCCCTGGCGCGCCGGCCCGCCGAGTGGCGGGCCTTCTTCGCGTACCACGACGCGCTGATGCTCAAGGAAGAAGGTTCGCTTACCAAGGGCGACCGCGAAATGATCGTCACCACCACCAGCGCGGCCAACCAGTGCCTGTACTGCGTGGTGGCGCACGGCGCGATCCTGCGCATCCACGAGAAGAAACCGCTGGTGGCCGATCAGGTCGCGGTGAACTACCGCAAGGCCGACATCACACCGCGCCAGAAAGCCATGCTGGACTTCGCCATGAAGGTCTGCCAGCGCTCGCACGAAATCAACGACGACGACTTCGCCCCCCTGCACGCCCACGGCTTCTCCGACGAGGACATCTGGGACATCGCCGCCATCACCGCGTTCTTCGGCCTGTCCAACCGGCTGGCGAGCTTCAGCAACATGTTGCCCAACCCGGAGTTCTACCTGATGGGCCGCGTGCCCAAGGCCAAGCCGCCGAAGGACTGAGCGGCACGGCCGCCAAATCAGACAAGGCTTACAGCACTTCTTGTCGGCGCGCGATTCAATCGATACCGCCACACAACAACACAAGGAGTGCTTCCATGCCGATCAAACCATCCGTCAAGCGGGCCTTCCTGCTCACCGCCGTCCTCGCCCTGGGCACGGGCGCGGCCTGCGCAGAAGACATCAAGGGGCGCATCACGGCCGTCGACACCACCGCGAAGACCTTCACCGTCAACAGCGAAGTGATCTATGTGACCGACAAGACCGACTACGAAAACGACTACAAGCGCTTCGAGGATCTGCGCCAGGGCCACTACGTGGAAGTGGATATCGACCGCAGAGACGGCCGCCTGTACGCCGACGACGTCGAGTACAAGAAGGACGCTCGCGAGAACAAGCAGTAAGCCGCCGCGCCGGCCTCAGCCTCCGATGCGCAGCAGCTTGCCGCTGCCGCCATCGGTGAGCAGGTAAAGCCGGCCGTCGGGGCCCTGCCGCACATCGCGGATGCGCTCGTTGCGGTTCGCCAGCAGGCGCTCGCGCCCCACCACCCGCGTGCCATCGAGCTGCAGGCGCCACAGCGCCGTGCCGGCCAGCGCGCCCACGAACAGGCTGCGGTTCCAGTTCGTGGGAATGGTGCCGGTGAAGAAGGCCATGCCGCTGGGCGCGATGGACGACTTCTGACCACCCGTCCACGTCGAGCCGTCGATGGTCTCCCAATACGCCACCGGCTGCTCCATGCCGGCCTTGACCGTGCCCTCGCCCACCTGCTGCGTGGTGCCGTATTCCTGCCCATAGCTGATCACCGGCCAGCCGTAGTTCCGCCCGGCCTGCGTGAGGTTCACCTCGTCGCCGCCCTGCGGTCCGTGCTCGCTCGTCCACAGCTCACCGGTGTCCGGGTGCAGCGCCGCGCCCTGCGGGTTGCGGTGGCCGTAGCTCCAGATGCCAGCCTGCGCGCCCGCCAGCACGGGGTTGCCCGGTGCCGCCGCGCCCGAGGTGGTGATGCGCACCACCTTGCCGTTGCCCCGGCTCAGGTCCTGCGCGTAGCCGCGCTGGTCGTTGCTCTGCCGGTCGCCCAGCGTCACGAACAGGTGGCCCTCGCGGTCGAACACCAGGCGCGAACCGAAGTGCCCACTGCTCGCCACCTTGGGCAACTGCCGGTAGATCACCTGCAGATTCACGAGCGCCATCGCGCCCGTGTCGAGTTCGGCGCGCGCCACCGCCGTGCCATTGAGGTTGGCGTTGCCGCTGTCGGTTTCCGAGAAGCTGAAGTAGATGCGCCGGTTGCTGCCGAAGGCGGGGTCCAGCACCACGTCGAGCAGACCGCCTTGCCCGCCGGTGTCCAGCGCGGGCAGGCCGCTGATGAGGTTGAACGACTGCGCGTTCGCCGCGTACAGGCGCAGGCTGCCCGTGCGCCCCGTGATCAGCATGCGGCCATCGGGCAGGAAGGCCAGGCTCCAGGGATTGGGCAGGTTGGTCGCGAGTTCGGTGACCGCGACCGGCCCGGTGGTGGGCATGAAGCTGGGGCTGCCGGGCGCGGGCGAGCCGTCACCTTCACTACCGCCGCCGCCGCACGACAACAGCAGACCCATCGATAGGGCCCCGGCGATGAGCGCAGAGAAGTGGCGCATGTCGGACATGCTAGGCACGCGCGCGCCGCCTGTGTGCAAGCATTTGTGTGTGCGCCAGCGCACACAGCCATCAGCTCAAATGCGCGCGCAGCCAGTCGGGAATCGGGGCCGACTTCTTCAGCGGGAAGTTCACCCACACGGTGGTCGCACCGCCGGCCGCGCACACGGTGTCGGGGTCGTCACTGCGCGAGAGCGTGCACCAGCTTTCGAAGCTGCTGCGCCCCACATCGCTCACGTACATGGTGGCGATCACGTCGCCCGGGTATTCGAGCTGCCGGTAGAAGTTGCAGAAGGCGTTGGCGATCACCGGCCCTTCGCCGCCCGGATCGGGCGGACAGCCGATGGAGTGCATCCAGTCGATGCGGATGATCTCCAGGTAGCGGAAATAGATCGTGTTGTTCACGTGGTTCATGCCGTCCATGTCGCCCCAGCGGATGGGGATGGTCATGCTGAACACGCGCTTCTTCTGTTCGGGGATGTCGAGTTTCATGGCATTGGGGTGGTCGTCAGCGGTGCGCCTTGATCGACGCGAGGATGCCGAGCACGAACAGCACGCAGGCCGTCCATTGCAGGGCAGCGGGCCACTGGGCGCTCCAGGCGAAGGTGTAGATCAGGCCGAACACCGTCTCGCTCACGATGAGCTGGCCCGCCAGGCTCGGGCTCAGGCGGCGGCTGGCCATGTTCCAGAGCACCGAGGCGATCCAGGCCGAGCCGATGCCGGTGACCGCGCAGACGATCAGGAACATGCCGAAGCCCGGGCGCTGCACCAGGGTGTCCACCTCGGTCCCGGCCACGGCCCAGATGCCCAGCGCGCCCAGGCCCGCCGCCACACCCAGCCAGTTGGCCCACACGGTGGAGTTGACCTCCGGATGGCGGCTCAGCCAGCGCGCGTTCAGCAGACCGAACGCGGTCCACGAGGCCATGGCCAGCACAGCGAAGAAGATGCCGAGCCAGAGGTTCGTGCCGCCGCCCGCCTCGCCACCGCCATGCGCCGTCACCCGCATCATCAGCGCCAGGCCCGCCAGGGTGAGCAGCAGCCCCGGCACCAGCGCGCGCCAGCGCAGGCCCTGCGGCTTGCCCAGCAACATGATCCAGATCGGGATGGTGCCGATGATCAGTACCGGCAGCGCCGCGCCCGCCGCCTGAATGGCCAGCACCAGCAGCAGGTAGTAGCCGGTGTAGCCCAGCAGGCTCAACCACAGCGCGGCGCCCGCCTGGCGCCAGCTCGGCAGGTGCGCCTCGCCGCTCAGCCCGGCCCACGCCAGCAGCAGCACCGACAACAGGCCGCAGGCCAGGAAGCGGCCCACCGTGAGATCGATCGAGCTGAAGCCCGGCGTGAGCAGGGGCGCGAGAAAGGCCGTGCCCCAGAACGCCCCCGCGCCCAGCCCCGCCAGAATGCCGGTCACCATGCCCGGCGGCCAGCCCGAAGGCCGGCCCAGAACAGCCGTGCTCATCTCGACGAAAGAAATGCCGCGATAGGGTCCAGAACCCCGCGGAACCGGCTCTGCCGGGCCGCAGGTGTTGCCCCTGAGGGGTGACGCCGCAGGCGGCGCGGGGAGAGCTCCTTCATGCCCCGAAACCGTCGTCGGCGGCGATCACCGCTCCGTTGACGAAATGGCTCTCGCTCGAACACAGCATGACCAGCAGCGCGTCCAGGTCGGTGGGTGAGCCGACGCGCTTGCGCGGCAGCATGCTGATGAGCTTCTGGCCCTGCTCGGTCTGCCAGTGGTGGTGGTTGAGCTCGGTGTCGATGTAGCCCGGGCAGATCGCGTTCACATTGATGCCGAAGCGGCCCCACTCGATCGCCATCGCCTTGGTCATCTGCACCACGGCGGCCTTGCTCATGCAGTACACGCCGATCTGCGGCAGCACCTTGAGCCCGGCCATGGACGCGATGTTGACAATGCGCCCGCCCACGTAGGTGCCCGGCGCCGCGCCGTTGGCGCGCGCCAGCATGCGACGGCCCACCTCCTGCGCCACGAAGAACGCGCCCTTGGTGTTGGTGTCGAAGACGAAGTCGTAGTCTTCCTCCGTCACGTCCTGCAGGCGCTGCGTGGTGCTCACGCCCGAGTTGTTGACCAGGATGTCGATCGCGCCGACCTCGGTCTCGGCGTGCGCCACCGCCGCCTTGATCGATGCCGTGTCGGTCACATCCATCGCCACCACGTGCGCGTCGCCACCGGCAGCCTCGATGTGCGCGCGCAGCGCCATCAGGCGGTCGGTGCGGCGGCTGGCCAGCACCACGGCCGCGCCCGCCCGCGCCAGCGTCTTGGCGAACTGTTCACCCAACCCACCGGACGCCCCGGTGATCAGGGCCACGCGGCCCGACAAGTCCAGGCTGTATGCCATGAGAGAACCTCCTCTAAAGTGGTTGGATTCTGCGGCCATCCGAGCACCGCCCGGGCCGACGAGGCCCCATCCGACAGGATTGTGCGCCCTGGGCCACTAAAATCGGTCCCGACCACGACACCGGCATGACTCCATGCATTGCCGTCATGAAAATCCCCGGGCGCCCGCCCGACAGAGTGAGACCCTCGACATGACCCCCGAAGAAATCATCAGCACCTACGGCCCGCGCGAAGCCATGGAGTACGACGTGGTCGTGGTCGGTGGCGGCCCCGGCGGCCTGGCCACGGCGATCCGGCTCAAGCAGATCGCCGCCGAAAAAGGCGGCGAGATCAACGTGTGCGTGCTCGAAAAAGGCTCGGAGCCCGGCGCGCACATCCTCAGCGGCGCGGTGATGGACCCCAAGGCCCTCAACGAGTTGCTGCCCAACTGGAAAGCCGACGGCGCGCCGCTCAACCAGCCCGTCACCGACGACAAGCTGCTCTGGCTGACCGAAAAAGGCGCCATCGACACACCCAAGTTCCTGATCCCCAACAACTTCCACAACGAAGGCAACTACGTGGTCGGCCTGGGCAACGTGGTCAAGTGGATGGCCCAGCAGGCCGAAAACCTCGGCGTGGAGATCTTCCCCGGCTTCGCGGCCGCCGAGGTGCTCTACAACGACGACGGCTCCGTCAAGGGCGTGGCCACCGGCAACCTGGGCGTGGGCAAGGACGGCGAGCCGACCGACAACTTCCAGCTCGGCATGGAGCTGCACGCGAAATACACCGTCTTCGCCGAAGGCTCGCGCGGCCACCTGGGCAAGCGCCTGATCGCCAAGTTCCACCTCGACGAAGGCAAGGACCCGCAGGCCTACGCCATCGGCGTGAAGGAACTGTGGGAAATCGACCCCGCCAAGCACCAGCCCGGCCTGGTGATCCACACCGCCGGCTGGCCCATGAAGGACGACACCTACGGCGGTGGCTTCATGTACCACCTGGAGGACAACAAGGTCACGCTGGGCCTGGTCACCGGCCTGAACTACAGCAACCCCTGGCTCAGCCCGTTCGAGGAAATGCAGCGCTGGAAGACGCACCCGCGCATCCGAGCCTTCCTCGAAGGCGGCAAGCGCATCAGCTACGGCGCGCGCGCCATCACCACCGGTGGCCTCATGAGCCTGCCGCAGACCACCTTCCCCGGTGGCGCCCTCGTCGGTTGCGACGCGGGTTACCTCAACGGCGCGCGCATCAAGGGCAGCCACGCTGCCATCAAGAGCGGCATGCTCTGCGCAGAAGCCGCCTTCGAGGCCGTGCAGGCCGGCCGCCAGCACGACGAACTCAAGGCCTACCCGGTTGCCTTCGGCAAGAGCTGGCTGCGCGAAGAGCTGGACGCCTCGCGCAACTTCAAGTCCTGGTTCAAGTACGGCAACATCGTCGGCGGCCTCATGGTCGGCATCGAACACTGGCTGCTGCCCCGCCTGGGCTTCAAGGCCCCGCCGTGGTCGCTGCACCGCGAGAAGGCCGACCACCTCTACCTCAAGCCGGCCGCCGAGTGCGAGCAGATCGTCTACCCCAAGCCCGACGGCAAGCTCACCTTCGACCGCCTGGGCAGCGTCTTCGTCAGCAACACCAACCACGAAGAGCACCAGCCGGCCCACCTCACGCTGAAAGACGCCAGCGTGCCGGTGAAGATCAACCTCGCCAAGTACGCCGGCCCCGAAGCCCGCTACTGCCCGGCCGGCGTGTACGAGTTCGTGAAGAACCCCGACAACACCGACCGCCTGCAGATCAACGCGCAGAACTGCGTGCACTGCAAGACCTGCGACATCAAGGACCCGACGCAGAACATCGTCTGGGTCACGCCCGAAGGCGGCGGCGGTCCGAACTACGCCGGCATGTGAGCGAAATCACCCTTTCCTGAAAAGCCGCCTGCGGGCGGCTTTTTCATGCCCGGTATTCACCGCGCCGTCACATGGGCTGTCCACAGTGCAGGCTCCGTGAACGACGCCGAGATGCCATGCTGAACAAGACCCAGAAGGGCCGCGCCGAGCTGCGCCCCGGGCAACGCCAACTCGCGCAGCGCGAGCGCGCCCTGTTGCTGCTGGCCGATGGCCGCAAACCCGATGCCGAACTGTTCGCCCTGTTCGAGGGCCAGGGGCCCACCCTCGCGGCCGACCTGATCTCGCGCGGCTACCTTGTGGACGAAGCGCCGCCGCCGCTCCTCACACCGGCCAACACCCCGCCCACCGTCTCCGCCGACGCCTTCTCCGGCCCACGCTCGCTCGCCAGCGCGCGCATGTACCTGTTCGACCTGAGCGAGCGCATGTTCGCCCCGCGCGACAAGGCCATGGCCCAGCGCTACCGCGACGCCCTGCGCGCAGCGCGCGACGTGGGCGACATGCTGGCCGTCAGCCGGGCCATGACGGCCGACGTGGAGCGCCTGGCCGGCAGTGAACGCGCCGACGGCATCCGCGAGCGGCTGGCCCGCCTGCTGCCCGAATCGGCCCTGGAAACGCCCTGAAACACCGGCCGGCATGGCGCCGTGCGATACACTCGCCGGGTCAGGAGAGAAGCCGATCCGGTCCCCGGAGAAGGCTCGCCGAAGGCGCAGGCGGCACCGCACACCGGGTGCTCTGAACGCTCAGGCAAAAGGACTGGCAAACACGGGCCGCGAGGCCGGTGTACCCCCCTGGAGAGAGGCCGCTCCTCGAAGCGGCCCACCGAAGGAGCAAGCGCGGCATCGCCCGCGTGAATCTCTCAGGTAAAGCGGACAGTGGGGCAGCGCACGGATGAACCGTGTTTCGCCCCACCGGGGCCTGCCCCCTTGCCTGAAAGCCTTTGCCGTGCCCGCTGCCGCCCCGCTTCTCCAGACCCCGCTGCACAAGCTCCACGTCGAACTGGGCGCCCGCATGGTGCCCTTCGCCGGTTACGACATGCCGGTGCAGTACCCCACCGGTCTCATGGCCGAACACCACCACACCCGCAAGGCCGCCGGCCTGTTCGACGTCTCGCACATGGGCCAGCTGCGCCTGGTCGGGCCCGACGCCCCCGCCGCCTTCGAGACGCTCATGCCGGTGGACGTGATCGATCTCGGCGTGGGCAAGCAGCGCTACGGCCTGCTGCTCAACGACGAGGGCGGCATCATCGACGACCTCATGTTCGTCAACCGCGGGCACGACCTCTTCGTCATCGTCAACGGCGCCTGCAAGGCTGGTGACATCGCGCACATCCAGGCGCGGATCGGCTCGCGCTGCGAGGTCATCCCCCTGCCCGACCGCGCCCTGCTCGCGCTGCAGGGCCCGCTGGCGGTGGACGTGCTGCGGCGCCTCGTGCCCGGCGTCGAAAAACTGGTCTTCATGACCGGTTCGCCCTTCAACTGGCACGGCGCCGACCTCTTCATCACCCGCAGCGGCTACACCGGCGAAGACGGCTTCGAGATCTCCCTGCCCGGCGACCGCGCCGACCAGTTCGTGCGCACCCTGCTGGCCCAGCCTGAAGTGATGCCCATCGGCCTGGGCGCGCGCAACTCGCTGCGCCTCGAAGCCGGCCTGTGCCTCTACGGCAACGACATCGACACCACCACCACCCCGGTGGAAGCCGGGCTCAACTGGGCCATGCAGAAAGTGCGCCGCACCGGCGGCGCGCGCGCGGGGGGCTTCCCCGGCGCGGCGCGCGTGCTCGCGCAGCTCGACGGCAGCGAACCGCTGGCCCGCAAGCGCGTGGGCCTGATCGCCCAGGAATGGGTGCCCGTGCGCGAGAACGTCGAACTGCAGAACACCAGCGGCGACGTGATCGGCAAGACCTCCAGCGGCCTCATCGGCCCCAGCGCCAACAAGCCCGTCGCCATCGGCTACGTCGCGCCCGAACACGCCGCCCTGGGCACGCCCGTGGTGGCCATGGTGCGAGGCAAACCCGTGCCCATGCAGGTCAGCGCCATGCCCTTCGTGCCCAACCGATACTTCCGCGGCTGATCTCACTTTTTTCGTTTCTTTTTTCAGGAGCTTTTCCATGACCACCAAGTACACCGAAGACCACGAATGGATCACCGTTGACGGCGGCATCGCCACCGTCGGCATCACCGTGCACGCGCAGGACGCGCTGGGCGACGTGGTGTTCGTCGACCTGCCCGAAGTCGGCAAGACTTTCGCGCAGAAGGACGTGGCCGGCGTGGTCGAGTCCGTGAAAGCGGCCGCCGACGTGTACATGCCCATCAGCGGCGAAATCACCGAAGTCAACGAAGCCCTGCGCGCCGACCCCTCGCTGGCCAACACCGACCCGCTCAAGGCCGGCTGGTTCTTCAAGGTCAAGCTCTCCGACCCGGCCCAGGTCGACGCCCTGCTGGACGAGACCGCCTACAACGCCTTCGCCAACGCCTGACCCGCCTCTTCTCCCGCCGGAGCCCCCCATGCTGATGCCCTCTGTCAAACCCCTCGGTGAACTCGAAAACCCGTCCGAATTCGTGGCGCGCCACATCGGCATCGGCCAGGCCGACGAGACCCACATGCTCTCGGTCATCGGCGAGGCCTCGCGCCGCGCGCTGATCGACGGCATCGTGCCGCGCAGCATCGCGCGCAGCCAGGGCATGCAGCTGCCAACGGCCGTCACCGAGGCGGCAGCGCTGGCCGAGCTCAAGGCGCTGGCGCAGAAGAACAAGGTGTTCAAGAGCTTCATCGGCCAGGGTTACCACGGCACGCTCACGCCCGGCGTGATCCTGCGCAACGTGCTGGAGAACCCCGCCTGGTACACCGCCTACACGCCCTACCAGGCCGAGATCTCGCAAGGCCGCATGGAAGCCCTGGTCAATTTCCAGACCATGGTGAGCGACCTCACCGGCATGGCCATCGCCAACGCCTCCATGCTCGACGAAGCCACCGCCGCCGCCGAGGCCATGACCCTGGCCAAACGCTCGGTGAAGAACAAGGGCAACACCTTCATCGTCTCGGGCGACGTGCACCCGCAGATCATCGAAGTGGTGCAGACCCGCGCCAAACCCCTGGGCCTCACGGTGAAGATCGCGATGTCGGGCGAGGAATGGGCCGCCATGTTGTCGGACGGCGACTACTTCGCCGCCTTCACCCAGTACCCCGCCTCCAGCGGCTGGCTGCACGACTGGACCAAGGACGCCGCCACCGTGCACGGCAAGCAGGCCGCCTTCATCGTCGCCGCCGACCTGCTCGCGCTCACCCTGCTCAAACCCCCGGGCGAAATGGGCGCGGACATCGTGGTCGGCACCACCCAGCGCTTCGGCATGCCCATGGGCGCGGGCGGCCCGCACGCTGGTTACATGGCCTGCCGCGACGAATTCAAGCGCTCCCTGCCCGGCCGCCTGGTCGGCGTGAGCGTGGACGTGCACGGCCAACCCGCCTACCGCCTCGCGCTGCAGACGCGCGAGCAGCACATCCGCCGCGAAAAAGCCACCAGCAACATCTGCACCGCCCAGGTGCTGCCCGCCGTGGTGGCGAGCATGTACGCCGTGTACCATGGCCCCCAGGGCTTGAAGCGCATCGCCAACCGCGTGGCCGCCTACACCGCCATCCTCGCCAGCGGCCTGGAGCAATTGGGCTACCGCGACACCCACCACGGCGACCAAGGCGTGTTCGACACCCTCGCCCTGCACACGAAAGACCAGACCGACACCATCATGGCCCGCGCCGTGGCCCAGGGCGCCAACCTGCGCAAGGCCTGGGGCGACTACCTCATCGTCTCGCTCGACGAAACCACCACCCGCGACGACATCGCCCTGCTCTGGAAAATCTTCGCCAAGGACGGCCAGGCCCTGCCCGTCTTCGACACCTTCGAAAAAGGCGTGGAGCCACTCATCCCCGCCGAGCTGCGCCGCACCAGCGACTTCCTCACGCACCCGGTGTTCAACAGTCACCACAGCGAAACCGGCATGCTGCGCTACATCCGCGCGCTGTCCGACAAGGACCTCGCGCTCGACCGCAGCATGATCCCGCTGGGCTCCTGCACCATGAAGCTCAACGCCACCAGCGAGATGATCCCCATCACCTGGCCGGAATTCGCGAACATGCACCCCTTCGCCCCGGCCGACCAGCTGCAGGGCTACAAGCTGCTCGACGAACAGCTGCGCGCCTGGCTCTGCCAGGCCACCGGCTACGCCGGCATCAGCCTGCAGCCCAATGCCGGCTCGCAGGGCGAATACGCGGGCCTGCTCGTCATCCAGGCCTACCACGCCTCGCGCGGTGAAAGCCACCGCAACATCTGCCTCATCCCCAGCAGCGCGCACGGCACCAACCCGGCCAGCGCGCAGATGGTGGGCATGCAGGTCGTCGTCACCAAGTGCGACGAGAACGGCAACGTGGACATGGCCGACCTGAAGGCCAAGTGCGAACAGCACAGCGCGCACCTGGCCGCCGTGATGATCACCTACCCCAGCACCCACGGCGTGTTCGAGACCACCGTGAAGGAACTCTGCGCGCTGGTGCACCAGCACGGCGGGCGCGTCTACGTGGACGGCGCCAACATGAACGCGCTGGTGGGCGTGGCCGCTCCCGGTGAATTCGGCGGTGACGTGAGCCACCTCAACCTGCACAAGACCTTCTGCATCCCGCACGGCGGCGGCGGCCCCGGCGTCGGCCCGGTCTGCGTGGTGGAAGACCTCGTGCCCTTCCTGCCTGGCCATGCGGCGGGTGGTCTGCCCGTGAACGGCGTGGGCGCCATCAGCGCCGCGCCGCTGGGCAACGCGGCCGTGCTGCCCATCAGCTGGATGTACATCCGCATGATGGGCGCGGAGGGTTTGCAGCACGCCACCGAAGCCGCCATCCTCGCGGCCAACTACATCAGCAAGCGCCTGGCGCCGCACTACCCCACGCTGTACGCCAGCGCCAACGGCCATGTGGCGCACGAGTGCATCCTGGACCTGCGCCCCTTGAAGGACACCAGCGGCGTGATGGCCGAAGACGTGGCCAAGCGACTCATGGACTACGGCTTCCACGCGCCCACGCTGTCCTTCCCGGTCGCCAACACGCTGATGGTGGAGCCCACCGAGAGCGAAACGCTGGACGAGCTGGACCGTTTCATCGACGCGATGATCGCCATCCGCGACGAGATCCGTCAGGTGGAAAACGGTGTCTGGCCGCAAGACGACAACCCGCTGAAGAACGCGCCACACACCGCGCCCAGCCTGATGAAGGCCGACTGGCCGCACCCCTACGCACGCGATGTGGGCGCCGCCAGCGCCTCCACCCGGGCCCACGCCAAATACTGGCCGCCCGTGGGGCGTGTGGACAACGTGTATGGGGATCGCAATCTGTTTTGCAGTTGCGTTCCCTTGTCTGACTACGCTTGAGCGCGTTCTGATTCCTCGCCTGCTGGGTGGGCGAGGTCGGGTAGTCCGGTGCGATGGTGGCGCGCCAGGCTGGGTGTGCCTGGGCTTCTTGCAGGGCGGTGGCGGCGTCCGAATGCGCAGGCCTCCATTCGCGGTTGCCGCAGAGACAGCGTGCCAACAACGGCGTTGACGAAGCGATCTCCGCGCGCACGGGCAGACGCCCGCGAGCAAGGCCGGAGCAGTCGGATCCCGCCACCGGCCTGACGCGAGGTCCAAGAGCGAAACCCTTGAGCCAGCCAGAAACCCGCCAAAAACGAAAAAAAGGGCCCAAGCCTTAACATCGTGGCCACGCCCGGAAAAGCCATGACCACCCACGCCCCGCGCGTGCTGAGCCTCATCCCCCCGATGACCCAGCTCAACACGCCCTACCCCTCCACCGCCTACATCACCGGCTTCCTCCGCTCGCGCGGCGTCGACGCCGTGCAAGCCGACCTCGCCCTCGCGCTCGTCCTCAAACTCTTCACCCCCGCCGGCCTCGAAGCCGTGCGCGGCAAAGCACTCGCCCAACCCGAAGCCGATCGCAGCGGCAGCGTGCACGCCTTCCTCGACCAGTTCGCGCGCTACCGGGGCACCATCGGCCCCGTCATCGCCTTCCTGCAGGGCCGCGACGCCACCCTCGCCCACCGCATCGCCGCGCGCGAACTCCTGCCCGAAGGCCCCCGCTTCAGCGCGCTCGAGGTCTACGTGGACGCCGCCCTCAGCGAAGAAGGCAGCGACCCCCTGGCCTGGGCCTTCGGCGCCCTCGGCGTGCAAGACAAAGCGCGCCACATCGCCACCCTCTACCTCAACGACCTCGCCGACGTGCTGCGCGACGCCGTGGACGAACGCTTCGCCTTCGTGCGATACGCCGAATCCCTCGCCAGCAGCCAGCCCAGCTTCGAGCCCATGGCCGCCGCGCTCGCCGCGCCCTTCACCCTGGTCGACGAGCTGCTGCACACCCTGACCCTCGCCACCCTGGCCCAGCACAAGCCCGACGTGGTGCTGCTCTCCGTGCCCTTCCCCGGCGCGCTCTACGCCGCCCTGCGCATCGCGCAGACCATCAAAGGCCAGAACCCGCACATCACCATTGCCCTGGGCGGCGGCTTCGTCAACACCGAGCTGCGCGAACTCGCCGAGCCTCGCCTGTTCGACTTCGTCGACTACGTGACCCTCGACGCCGGCGAACGCCCCCTGCTCGCGCTGCTGGAATTCCTGGACCGCAAACGCTCCCGGCAGCGCCTGGTGCGCACCTTCGTGCGCGAGACCAGCGAAGCCGGCGCGGCCACGGTGAAGTACATCAACTTCGTCGAGCCCGAAGTGCCGTTCGAAGACATCGGCACCCCCACCTGGGACGGCCTGCCACTCGACCGCTACCTGAGTCTGCTCGACATGCTCAACCCCATGCACCGTCTGTGGAGCGATGGGCGCTGGAACAAACTCACCGTGGCGCACGGCTGCTACTGGAAGAAGTGCAGCTTCTGCGACGTGAGCCTGGACTACATCAGCCGCTACGAAACTGCGTCCGCCGCCACGCTGGCCGACCGCATCGAAGCCATCGTCAACGAAACCGGTCAGACCGGCTTCCACTTCGTGGACGAAGCCGCGCCGCCCAAGGCCCTCAAGGCCCTGGCCGACGAACTGCTGCGCCGCCAGCTGCCCGTCTCGTGGTGGGGCAACATCCGCTTCGAAAAAACCTTCAGCCCCGAGCTGTGCCAACTGCTCGCCGACAGCGGCTGCATCGCCATGAGCGGTGGGCTCGAAGTGGCCAGCGACCGGCTGCTCACCCTCATGAAAAAGGGCGTGTCCGTCGAGCAGGTCGCGCGCGTCACCAAAGGGTTTTCAGACGCCGGCATCCTCGTGCATGCCTACCTCATGTACGGCTTTCCCACGCAGACCGTGCAGGACACCGTGGACTCGCTCGAATACGTGCGCCAGCTGTTCGAGAACGGCTGCATCCAGAGCGGTTTCTTCCACCGCTTCTCGTGCACCGTGCATTCGCCCGTGGGGCTGGACCCGGCGGCCTACGGCATCGAACTCGTGCCGCTGCCCGAAGTGACCTTCGCCAAGAACGACATCGGCTTCATCGACCCCACCGGCGTGGACCACGACGCGCTGGGCATCGGCCTGCGCAAGGCGATCTACAACTACATGCACGGCATCGGGCTGGATGAAGACGTGCGCGCCTGGTTCAGTCACCTGCACGAGCCGGTGCCCAGGACGCGGGTGAAGCGGCACTTCATCGAGCGGGCGCTGGACAGGCGGGAAAAGGCCTGACCGCGGCGCCCGCCGGCGCGCCTACCAACGCAACCAGCGCCGCCCCGCCAGCGCGCCCAACAAGGCGCACGCCGCCATGCCCAGCACGTACCAGACGGCGAGGAACGGTGCCTGCATCTCAGGGCAATGCAGTGCGTACACCACCGCACCCACCGCGCCCGCCAACCAGCCCGCTGCGGCGCCCGTCAGCATGGGCCGCGTGGGCGCCAGACCACGCAGGGCCCAGAACAGCGCCACCCCCACCGGCAAGGCCGTGGCCATCACGTTGAACACGCAGTAGCGCCAGGTCTCGCCCAGCACCAAAGCCGCCCGCGTGCCAGGGGCCGCCTGCGCCAGCACCCACATCGCCCAGGCCCACAGCAGCGCCACGGGCAGCCACAGCCCCCATGCCCAGCCGCGCACGCGCGCGCCCGGGTGGGCCAGCCGGAACACCACCGCCAGGCCACTCACCGCCACGGCCAGCGGCATCGCCAGCTTGACCCCGAACGCCGACGTGGCCCAGACCTCGCCCAGATCGCTGCGCACGCCGTACATCAGGTGCACCCAGGCCAGCGCACCCACCAGCCCCAGGCCCAGCGCGAGCGCAAAACGGCGCTCACCCGCATGCCGGGGCACAGGGGTGGCGCCGGTGGCCAGGAGGTTCATCAGATCGTCGGTTTTCATGCTTGTCCTTTCCATTGGCGCGCCAGCGCCTTGATGCCCCGGTGCACCCCCACCTTGACGGCGGACTCGCTCATGCCCGTGAGCCGGGCCGCCTCAGCCACCGACAGGCCGTCGAGCTTGGTGTGCTGGATGGGCAACCGCTGGTGGTCTGGCAGCTCCTCGAGCAGGCGGCCCAGGTCGCACCGCGCCTCACCCGCCTCGCTGTCTGGCTGCGCAAACACATCCCGTTCTTCGTCCAGCGGATCGTTGAAGGCCTCGTGGCGGGCGCGCCGCCGCCACAGATCCACCAGTTTGTAGCGCGCCAGGGCATGCACCCACGCCGTCAGCGGCTCACCCCGGCGGTAGGTCTGGCGCTGGGCGTGCACAGCCATCAAGGTCTCCTGCACCAGGTCTTCCACCTCGTCGGGTAACTGCTGCAGGCGGCGCCGGAAATAGCCGCGCAGCAACGCCGCCAGGCGCTGCAGGAAACGGTGGTAAGCGGCGCCATCGCCGTCCAGCCCCGCCACAAAAAGGCCGTGCAATTCGTGTTCTGTCGCGGTCACGTCAGCTATTCGTGTCATGGCGCGGAAAAGTTACAGACGGGCTGAAATAAAAAAACCGATCGATTCTGCGTCGAGCCTGTAACCCGCAAAGAGGCTGCGACGAAATAGCCACCGGAAGCGCCGGCTGGTCGGCGCGGCCACACACCCAAGGAGCCTCTCATGAACACCTCGCAACTGACCCTCACCCTCGCCACGCTGGCCGCCCTCACCACCGGTGCCGCGCTCGCGCAGTCCAACATGCCGGACACCAAGAACGCCGCCAGCGCCAAGGAACGCTGCTATGGCGTGGCCATGGCCGGCAAGAACGATTGCGCCGCCGGCCCCGGCACCACCTGCGCCGGCACCTCCAAGATGGACTACCAGGCCAACGCCTGGAAGTATGTGCCCGCCGGTACCTGCGTGGGCATCAAGACGCCCAGTGGCATGGGCTCGCTGCAACCCGTCAAGGGCTGAACGGGCCATGGACCTGAGCGCCGGCCTCGGCCTCAAGCCCGAGCACTTCGATGCCGCCTGCGGCACGCGGGCAGCCGGCCTGTGGTTCGAAGTGCACGCCGAAAACCACCTGGTGGACGGGGGCCCGCGCCTGGCGTGGCTGGAGGCCGTGCGCGCACACCACCCGGTGGCGCTGCACGGCGTCTCGCTGTCGCTGGCCGGCCACGAGCCACCCGACAACGGCCACCTGTCGCGGCTGGCGGCCCTGGTGCGCCGGCTGCAGCCGGCGCTCGTGTCCGAACACCTCGCCTGGAGCAGGCTGGCGGGCCACTACGCCCCCGACCTGCTGCCATTCGTGCGCACCCACGAAGCGCTGCGGCACACCGCCGCCAACATCGAGCGGATGCAGGACGCCCTGCGCTGCCGCATCGCCATCGAAAACCCATCCCACTACCTGCACTTGCAGGGCCACGACTGGGACGAGCCCGACTTCCTGCAAGAGCTGGTGCGGCGCACCGGCTGCGGCCTGCTGGTGGACGTGAACAACGTGTTCGTCTCGGCGCACAACATCGGCACCGACCCGCTGGACGCGCTGGACCGCCTGCCGGCCGACGCCGTGATGGAAATTCACCTCGCCGGCCACCACGAAGACCCGGCGCTCGGCGCAGGCCTGCTGATCGACGGCCACGACGCGCCCGTGGCCGAGCCGGTGTGGCGGCTGCATGACCACCTCGTCGAGCGCATCGGCCCCAGGCCCACGCTGATCGAGCGCGACGGCAACCTGCCCGCCTTCGAGGCGCTGATGGCCGAACGCGACCGCGCCCATGCCCAACTGAGCCGGCTCGTCGAGGTGGCCACATGAACCACGCCGACTTCCAGACCGCGTTCTGGCACGACCTGTGGTCGACCGATGAAACGGCATCGCCGTCACTGGCCCGCCAGCCCGGCTTCGCGGTCTACCGCAACACCGTGCTCAAAGCCTGTGTCGACGCCCTGCTTGCGCTCTACCCCGCCGTGCGCCGCCTGACCGGCGACGACTGGCTCACCGCCGTGGCGCTGGCGCACGCGCGCGAACATCCACCGCAATCCGGTTGCCTCGCGGGCTACGGCGAAGACTTCCCCGAACATCTGGCGCGCGCGCTCCCCGCAGGCGAATGGCCCTGGCTGCCCGAGGTGGCCCGGCTCGACGCGCTGTGGAACCAGTGCCACACGGCCGCCGACGCGCCCACACTGCGGCCCCAGGCCCTGACCACGCTGGACGCCGCCGCCCTTCCCCACACGGTCCTCGTGCCCCACCCTGCCGCATGCTGGCACCGCTGTACCCCATGGCCCGCCCTCGCCCTCTGGCACGCCGCACGCGAAGCCCTGCCCGACCCCAACCCGCGCCACTGGCACGGCCAGCACACGCTGCTCACGCGGCCCCAGGGCGCGGTGCTGGCGCACGAGATCGGCGTCGGCGCCTGCGAGCTGCTCGACGCGTGTGCCCAGGGCCAACCGATCCCCGACGCAGCCGCCCGTGCACTGGCGGCACAACCCGGCCTGGACCTCGCCACCGCGCTGAGCCAGCTCATCACCCACGGCGCCTTCACGGCGGTTGCACCATGAACACCCTTGCCCGCAGCACCACCCACGCCACCGAATCCATTCGCCAGTGGCTCGAGCGCTGGATCTCGCACGACCTCATGGCCCTGGCCAGCCGCCTCGGCATCGCCGGCATCTTCTGGCTCTCCGGCCGCACCAAGGTCGAAGGCTGGTTCACCCTCACCGACACCACCTTCCTGCTGTTCAGGGAGGACTACGCGCTGCCCCTGATTCCCCCGGACTGGGCGGCCTACCTCGCCACCACCGCCGAACACCTGTTCCCCATCCTGCTCGTGCTCGGCCTGGCCACCCGGCTCTCGGCCGCCGCGCTGCTGGGCATGACCGCCGTGATTCAGTTTCTGGTCTATCCGGCCGCCTGGCCCACCCACCTGACCTGGGCCGTGCCGCTGCTCTATCTGCTCGGAAGGGGCGCGGGGCGCTGGTCGCTGGATGCGCTGCTGCTGCCGCGACGCCAGGGTTGATGCAGGCTAAGGCGCCGCGCCGGCGGACTTCACCTCGGACAGCTTGCAGCCCTTCTTGAGAAACAGATCCGTCAGGTGCTCGCCGCGCGCTTGCGCATGCTCACGGGCCAGCTCCGCGTTCACCAGCCGGGTCTGCACCTGCATCATCTTCTCCATGTTGTCCTGCATGCTCGCGCGCCGGGCGTCGGCAGCGGCCTGCATGGCGAAACTCTGAATCTGCCCACCGCCCGGAATCAGGCTGAGCAGGCTGCTGCCCACCGACGAACCCACGCCGCCACCCATGCCGCTGGCCTGCTTCATCATCTCGTTCTGGCTGGCCATCATGGCCGCCTGCGCCTGCTCGGCCTCGGCCCCCCGCTCCTGGCTGGTCTTCTCCAGCGCCTGGGCTTCCGCATAGATCTGCGCGCAGCTGAGTTCGCCATCGCCCAACTTCTTCACGTTTCGCGGCGGCGCCGCCATCATGGCCCCCGCGCCCATCGGCATCGGTGGCAAGCCGGCCGCATCTTCGGGCTGATCAGCCAGAGCCGCCGCCCGCGCCGCCCCAATCTGCGATGCCACCTGCGCGCCAACCGCCCAGGGCGCCAGCGCCAGCAGGCCAGACAGGGACAGACGCGTGATCGCAGCGGCGGACAGCATGGAGTTCTCTCTATTTCGGTTGAACGGACGGGTGGCTGAAAGCCCGGCGGGAAGTTTCAAGCACCCCGCACGCGGCGTAAAGTGTCTCGGGTCATATTTACGCCGGCCAGACGGCAGACCCGCTTCATGCCACCCGTCGGTGGCCTCGAACCCCAGCGATTCGCCGTCAAGCGTAAGGCTGAAACTCGTTGGAGTCCCCGCTGAGCAGCTGCATCAGTTTGGGATGTATGAAGAGCTTTTCTTTGCCAAAAGGCATTTCGCTTAACACGCCCAAGGCGGCGAGTTCTTGCAGGTAACGAGAGGCGGCCTGGCGCTGCGCAATGCCCTTTTCCACCAGATTGCCGATGCGGCAATAGGGTTGCTCAAAGATGACGTCCACCAGCTCGCGGGTGTAGATCTTGGGCAGGCGCGTTCGCACATGCTCAGTGGTGTGCTCGGCCAGTGCGCGGATCGCGGCGATCTTGGCCGTCGTCCACTTGGACGTGTCGGCCACGCCCTGCAGCATGAAGAATGTCCATGTCCACCGCCTTGCGGGTGCGGCAGACATCCACAGCAGTGGCGGTACACAGTGGCCGCGCCTGGAGCGATTGAAAGCCCTGGTGCAACGCGGTCCGGTAACGCAGCGCCTCCTTGGTGGCGGGGTCGGCGTTGTCGTGTCCCTGCGCGTACTGGAACAGCTGGTCGGTCGTGGTGACGATGTTTTCGATTTCCGAGCTGTCTTTGGCTTCCAGCAGCGGGATGGTGTTGATCAGCATCGCCTGATTGGGAATCAGCTCGGCCGCCTGCTTGAGCTCGGCCAGCGCGGCGCGGGCCTCGATGCAGGCCTTGAGCACAACGCGGCTTTCCAATTCGTGCGCCGGGGGCCATGCAGGCAACTCGTTGTGGGGCTGCTGGGGATGCCAGACGAGGGAAACATCGGTCATGATGCAAAAAGCCTGTTTTATCGACAGGTGGGGAGCTTATGTCGCCACCAGCGACACGTCGCCAGAACATGTTCTCATTTCAATGAAATGGCGACACGTTCAGGACTCATGTCGCTGGCAGCGACATGACACGGGCAACGCGTCGCCAAAATCGCATTTAAAGAACATGAGGCCGATCGACCTCAGCAACGACCACGGAGCGAACATCGAAGTCGGCGACAACTTCTACGCCAACTTCAACCTCACGATCCTGGACGCTCAAAAGGTCGTGCGGCTGAGACTTCAGCGATGTTTCGGCCGAAGGCAGGCTGTCGAAAAGGCGCGGCCTGAATCGTCGTACCAAGGTGGGCGGATGGCCGCCCGGCTCAACCCAAGGAGATCAAGATGCGATTCATGGTGATGGTGAAAGCAACGAAAGACAGCGAAGCCGGCGTGATGCCCACACAAGAGGAGTTTGCCGAGATGGGCTCGTTCAACGAGGAGCTCGTCAAGGCCGGCGTCATGGAGGCGGGCGAAGGTCTTCACCCAAGTTCTCGCGGCGCCCGGGTCGCGTTCTCGGGCAAGGACCGGCGGGTGATCGACGGGCCGTTCCCGGAAACCAAGGAGCTGGTCGCCGGCTTCTGGATCTGGAACTGCGGTTCGCTGCAGGAGGCGATCGAATGGGTGAAGAAGTGCCCCAACCCCATGCGCTCCGATTCCGAAATCGAGATCCGGCAGATCTTCTCGGCGGAGGATTTCGGCGACGCGCTGACGCCAGAACTGCGCGAGCAGGAAGAGCGGTTGCGCAAGGAGGTTCAGTCGCGGGCCGGCTGATCCGCCGCAGTCATTCAGGTGTGCGGGCAAAACCCGATCGAACCGTGGACTTTGAGCGCGAGTGCCTGCCGCCAGAGTTCATGAATGTCTTCCCCATACGGCATCCAATCTGCCCCACGTCAATGAAGTGAATCCCGTTGCCTGAGGCAATTTCCTTGGATGACAACACATCTCCGCCAAGATCTGCCGCCATTTTCTGGAAACAAATGTCTCGACCAAGCCAAGCAGGTCACACCTTCCTTGAATTCAGCGGTGCGAGCAGACCGGTCAAGTCACATTCATGATAATTTCAGTACCACTTACAGCAAGAAAACCCAGGGGGCGTCCATGTTCATTCTTCCCACCATTGGGCGGGTGACCGTCCTTGGGTTGTCGGACAGGTGTCTGAGCCGGAATAAGCGGGCGCGATAGTTTCGTACGCGCATCCGCTCTCGCTCCGCTGGGTTGAATTCAACGCCTTAACAGAGGGTCAACAATGACAGTCGACAGCATCGCTCGCTCCGTTGCCAAGTTCATCCCCTCAACCATGCCGGTGTTGAAAGCAAGTTATCGCGCCAGCGAGCGCATGCTTAGTTCACTTGCGGAGACTTGGCCGTCGATCGTGCGAGCACGGACCGAGAGAATCACCATAGCAATCACGGCCCACTGCAACTTGCGATGCAAGGGTTGTAGATATGGACGGGACTTCATGCCAGGAGCGCAGCTCCCATTGAAAATCGTCGAGCAGTTGCTGGAAGATGCGGCCGCCGCCAAGGTCCCCGCTGTCCGCCTCTATGGAGGCGAACCGTTGCTCCACCCCGATGTGGTCAAAATGGTCGAGGCCGCCACCCGTCTCGGCGTTGGTTGCTACATCACGACCAATGCACTCACATTGGACAAGCGGATCAAGGAGCTACACGCTGCAGGCCTGCGCAAAATCACGGTTGGCTACTACGGGGAGGGAAGTGCGTTTGACGAGTATGTCCAACGCCCTGGCCGCTTTGAGCGTCTGATCGAAAGTCTTGAAAACACCCGAAAGATGTTTGGGCCAGACGAGCTGGAGATTCAGTTTAATTTTCTGCTCAGCCGCCGCTCAGCAAGCATTGAGTCCGTAGACGAAATTGTCCGATTTGCCGACCGCTTCAAGGGCCGCATTCACATCGATATCGTTCATTACTCGCTACCCTATTTCCAGGAAGGTGAGGACCGTGAGCTGCAGTTCACTCCCAGTGACGAAGCTGCGCTTGAGCAAGTTACCCGTCATCTGCTCACGCTAAAAGCCACACGTCCTGAGTTGCTGACCGAATCTGCGGTTGCCATTGCATCTCTGGCGGATTGGGCGTTGAAGCAGGAACAGATGCGAATTCCTTGCGATGCACGCAAGCTGCTCTGGGTTGGTGCAGACGGCAGCGTCATGCTCTGCTATGTGACCTTTCCCCTTGGCAATCTGCACGAGAAGCGGCTCAGCGAGATCATCTACTCGAAAGCTCACCACGAGGCTGCGCAGGACGCCTTCAAACTCAACTGTCCCAACTGCCATTGTGAAGCGGCCTCGAGAATAGAAAAGCACGCGCCGAGCTATCGCAAGTACGCCGCCGAGGCGCGCAGCCGGCTCGGTGCCAGCGAATGAGAGCGCGCACAAGGCGGAACGTGAGAACGACTCAAGCCTCGTCATGATCCGCATCGCTCACCTGCTCCCGACCATGGAGATCGGCGGGCGTGAGCGGATCGTCTCGGACCTGTGCCGCACCGCGCCCAGCCTGGGCGTCGATCCGGTCCTCATTACCTATGATCCGCCGACTGAGGGCTACTCGCTGATTGACGCACCCGGTGTGCCGGTCATCGGTCTGGATCGGCGTGATTCCGCCTTTCCCGATCGGTTGCGCACGATTCTGGAAAAGCAAAAAATCCAAGTGCTGCATGCACAGGGACATATATCAGCGGCACTGGCCGCGAGATCGCTAGACCATGTGCCGATGTTGGCCACCATGCACATTGCGCTCGGCTCAGGCTGGCGTTGGCTGGTGCCAATCATTCGGGGGCTTCGCGCTGCTGACCGCTTGACTGCAGTGTCAGAGGATCTCGCTCGTCGCTACGGGTACCTTGCCCGGCGCCAGATCGAGGTGATTCCGACCGGCGTTGATCTAGAGCAATTTTCGCCTTTACCCAGATGCCGAGATGCAAGCACGCCCTTCACCGTTGGCGTCGCAGCCAGGCTTCATCCTGTAAAGCGTCTGGACGATGCTGTAGCTGCGATGCGCGTTTTGAAAGGACGCGGCCTGAGTTGCCGATTGGTCATCGCAGGGGAGGGACCTTGCCGCAGGCATGTCGAGACACTCGCAGTTGGCCTGGACGTTGAACTGCGAGGTGCTGTCATGGACATGCCAGCCTTTCTGCGCAGCCTCGATGTGTTCCTTCTACCGTCGGACCATGAGGGCACCCCAGCTGCCTTGCTCGAAGCAATGGCTATCGGGTTGCCTTGCATCGCAACACGTGTCGGAGGCATGCCCGCATTGCTCGGTAGCGCGGGAGTGCTTGTTCCTCGTCGCGACCCGCATGCCATCGCCGATGAGATCGAGCACTTGATTGGCAACCCCGGTCGACGTGTGGAGCTTGGAAAGGCGGCAGCGCAACGTGCGATCTCTCATGCCTTGACGCACCAGGCCCGGGCCTACGCAGGCCTCTACGCTCTGATTTGCGAAAGCAGTTCCGACCTGCGAGCCATCCGTCAGCGCGACGCTTGAGACAGCGCGCGCGGGTTCGTGCATCGCTGGACGTTGATGCTCTCCACATGAGAAGCAAACTCTGTGGATGAAAGTGAGGCAGTTTGCCATGCTCGCTCTGCGCTTCGACCTTCTTGTGCTGCACGTCAAATGTGTCCCGAACAGCATGGGAAGCTCAAGCGGTCACGCCAAAAGGAGCCATGAAATTGCCCAAGCAAGCTGCCGAATTCAAACCTGACAGTTCCCATCGACCCAGCCACCCGCTCAAGGCCGAGCGCGTCGCGTCCCTTACCCCACACATCCTCATGCTGGCCAGGCAAGGCATCGAGCAGTACGCGCAGCTGTCTATCACGCTGGAGGCGAGCATCTCGCTCGATACCGCCGTGGCACCCGAGAGCGCGGAAGACATCGTGGAAACCTTCGCCCCGGACGAGCAAATCGACGCGATGCGGCGCTCGCTCAAGGCCGAGATGCGGCGGCAAGTCAAGACGCTGGGCGAATCCATCAGAGCGACCCATGTCTGCGCCACGGAGCTCCAACGCGGCCGGGGCTATTGGCCGCCAAAACCGCCACGCAACAAGTAGGCGACATGGCTCACCGGGGCTTGCTGGCACCGCTGGCGGGGGAAGCGTGAGATACGTCGCCCCGGCGCGGCCGATTTGGATACGACAATCGGCCTCATGTCCGCGCCAACCCCCTCTTCCCGCCCGATGCCGGCGGGACCGTCGCTGGCCACGGCAAACACCGCCCGTGGCCTGTGGGCGGGTATGGACCCGGAACGCCGGCGCATGGCGCTGGCGCTCACCTATTCCCTGGTCTTTCACGCCCTGCTGCTGACCCTGACCTTTGGTGGCCAGGGCATGGGCTTGCCGGGTTTCGGCTTTCCCTGGCAGGAGCGGCGGGCCGAGGTGCCGACGCTCCATGTCGTGCTGGGCCCGGTGCAACCGCCCAGCGCCCCCGCGCCTGCGGTGCCAGCCCCGAGCGGGCAGCCAGTGACGGGCGGCGCCCCGGCGCGCAGCAGCACGCCCGCCCCCGCCGTGGCGCAGCCGGCGGCCCCGGTGGCCGTGGCCGAGGCGCCAGCACCGGCTGCGCCCGCCCCTGAAACCCTGTCGGCCCCTGCGCCCACGCCGCCCGCCCCCGCTGCAGCAGCGTCAGCAGCACCGACGGCGGCGGCCCCTCCGCCAGCCCCTGCGCCCGTGGTGGCACCAGCACCCGTGGTGGTCGCCGCAGCCCCCATCCCGCCGAGCATGGAGGCCGCCATGCCGCCCCCGCGCGATGCGGCGGAGATCGACCGCGAGCAGCGTGAGCAGCGCGAACAGGCCGCCGCCGCAGAGCGGGCCTTGCGCGAGCGCGCCGAGCAGGAAGCGCAGCAGTTGCAGCAACGGCAGGAAGCCGAACGCCAGGAGGCGAAGCGCTTCGAGATGGCGCGGCTGGAGGCCGAGCGCGCGGAGGCCGCGGCACGCCAGGAGGAAGCGACCCGGCAGGAAGCCGAGCGCGAGGCGGCGCGCGTGGAAATCGCCCGGCTGGAAGTGGAGCGCCAGGAGGCCGAGCGGCAGGCCACTGCCCGCGAAGAGGCCGCGCGCCGCGAAGCCGCAGCGAAGGCCGAAGCCGCCCGGCGCGAGGCTGCCGAACGGCAGGCGGCGGCTCGGGCAGCGGCGGCGGCCCAGCAAGAGGCAGAACGGCAGGAAGCCGCTCGCCAGGAAAGCGCCCGCGCAGAAGCGGCCCGGCAGGCCACCGAGCGCCAGGCGGCGGCGCAGCAGGAAGCCGCACAGCAACAACAGGCCGCGGCTCAGCAAGAGGCCCGGCGGCGCGAGGAGATGGCCCGCCAGGAAGCGGCACGGGCCGAGGCCGAGCGGCAGGCCGCAGCCCAACGCGCGGCAGCGCAGCAGGCGGCGGCGGCGGCCCAAGCCCAGCGCGAGGGAGCGGCCCAGGCCCAGCAGGAGGCGGCTCGGGTGGAAGCGGCCCGTGTGGAGGCAGCGCGACGGGAAGCCGAGCGCCAGTTGGCGGCGCAGCAGGCGGCAGCAGCGGCGGCGGCACAACAAGAGGCCGCGCGGCAGGAGGCAGCCCGCCTCGAAGCCGCGCGGCTGGAAGCGGAGCGGCAGGCCGCTGCGCAGCGCGCTGCCGCGCAGCAGCTGGCCGCGCAAGACGCCGCGCGCCAGGAAGCCGCCCGGGCCGAGGCCGCGCGGCTCGATGCCGAAAGGCAAGCGGCGGCGGCACAGGCGGCTGCCCAGCAAGCGGCCGCGCAACAGGCAGCGGCACAACAGGCCGCAGCCCAGCAAGCAGCTGCAGCAGCAGCCGCTGCTGCGGCGCAAGCGGCTGCCGCGCAACAGGCGGCGGCCCAGGAAGGCGCAGCCCGGGCGGCCGAGGCCGCGCGGCAGGAAGGTGAACGCCAAGCGGCTGCGGCACAGGCCGCCGCGCAACAGCAAGCCGCCGCCCAACAGGCGGCGGCGCAGCAGGCGGCCGCTCAGGACGGCGCCCGCACCGAGGCCGCGCGGCTGGCGGCCGAGCGCGCGGAGCACGAGGCCAAGCGCGAAGAGCGGTTGCGCGCGATCGGCCGGCAGCTGGACGAGGAACGCGCCCGGCGCGACGCGGCCGATGCGGCGGCGCTGCGCGACCCACAGGGGAGCCCGCTGCGCCGGGGCCGCCTGTTCGGGCTGGTGGACAACAACGAGGAACTGGTGCGCTACGCCGAGGCCTGGGCGCGCAAGATCCAGCTGAACAGCAACACCTTCGAGCTGGTGCGCGAGGCGGTGAAGCAGCCGCACACCAACCCGGTGGTGACGGTGGCGATCCGCGCCGATGGTTCGGTGGAGTCGGTCACCTTCGTGCGCACCAGCGGCGTGGCGGCGATCGACGAGGCGATCCCGCGCATCATCCAGAGCCTGGCGAACTACCCGGCGTTTTCACCCGCGCTGTCGCGGCAGTACGACGTGGTGGAGATCCGCCGCACCTGGCATTTCGACGTGGCGATCCGCCTGTATTGAGGCAGGCTCAGCGGCCGACCTGCTGCAGCTGCTTTGCGGCCAGCGCCGCCACCTGGCGCAGGCCGGCCCGAAAGCCTTCCGACACTTCGCGCTGCTGGTCCCAGATCTGGTCGTATGAGGCGTAGGCGTATTTGGCGTCTGCCGGAATCTGGTCGTTGGTGTGCTCGCGCGCGTCAGCACCGTAGTAAATGGAGTGCGAGTGCAGCTCGGCCTGGTCGGCTTTGGCCACCACGTCGATGTCGACGTTGAGCCGGGGCAGGTAGTTGGTGGAGAACTGGCCGGCGTACAGCCCGGCGCCGGCGTAGCGTGCGGTGACGATGGCGTCCGCGTCCGTCTCGACGCTTTCATAGAGGATGCCTTCGGGGTCGTCCTTGGGGCGCTTCACGTTGCGCACCACGTGCACGGTGTAGCCCAGGCGCTTGAGCTCTTCGCCGAGGGCGGCGGTCATTTCTTCCCCGAGGTGCAGGCCCTGGGCGCGCATGGCCTGGGTCAGGCTGTCGGCCCGTCCGCTTTCGATGTTGCGCTGAATGAAGAACCCGGGCAGCGCGAGCACGCCCCAGGCACTGCCCCGGTTTTCAATGGTGAGCCGGGGCGGGTCCATCACCGCGACGAGGGCGATCTTCTGCGGCACCGGGCGGATGACTTCCACCTCCACCGGTTGAGCGGGTCGGTTGGCGCAGCCGATCAATAGGGCGGCGGTGGCCAGCAGCAGGGCGCCAAGTCTTGCGGTGCGGGAGGTCATGGGCACATCAACCAAGGACGACGGCAAGATCGCCGCCGCTGGCTAATGTAAGGGAGCCTTCGCCGGCCCCGGCTCACGCCGCCGCGATCTGCCGCAGCGCCTGCTCGAACACCGCCGCCGGCTGGCCGCCGGAGATGAGGTGCTTGTCGTTGATGATGACGGCCGGCACGGAGTGGATGCCGTGGCTGGTGTAGAAGGCTTCGCGCTCGCGCACGTCTTGCGCGTATTCGTCGCTGGCGAGAATGGCTTTGGCCCGCGCTTCATCCAGCCCGGCTTCGCGCACGCAACCGAGCAGCACGTCGTGGTGGCCCATGGCTTCGCTGCGGGTGTGGCAGGCGGCCATGAGGGCTTTCTTGAGCGCGTGTTGCTGGCCGGGCGCGCCTTCTTCGCCGGCCCAGTGCAGCAGGCGGTGGGCGTCGAAGGTGTTCCAGATGCGGCCCCGGCCTTCGGGGTTGAAGGCGAAGCCCACTTCGGCGCCGCGCGCGCGGATGGTGTTGCGGATCTGCGCCTGTTGCTCAGGCGTGGAGCCGTACTTCTCGGCGAGGTGTTCGCCGATGTCCTGGCCTTCGGGGCCCATCTTGGGGTTGAGCTCGAAGGGCTGGAAGTGCAGCTCGGCCGACACGTCGCCCTGCAGTTTCTGCAGCGCTTCTTCGAGCGCGCCCAGGCCCACGGCGCACCAGGGGCAGGACACGTCGGACACGAAATCGATCTTGAGGGGGGTGGTGTTCATGGCCACCATGGTAGGCCGGGGGCCAAGCCCGTGGCCGGCCCAGGGGCTTGCGCCACAATGTTGCTTTCTCAACCCTGGCCCGCCCCACCCCGCGCTTTATGACCGACCGCTACGCCGTTCTCGGCAACCCCATTGGCCACAGCAAATCGCCGCTGATCCACACCGAGTTCGCCCGCAGCACCGGGCAGGACCTGGGCTACACCGCCATCGAGACGCCGCTGGACGGTTTCGCGGACACGGTGCTGGGTTTTCGGGCGAGCGGCGGGCGTGGGCTCAACGTGAGCCTGCCGTTCAAGCTGCAGGCGTTCGAGATCGCCACGGAGCCGAGCGAGCGCGCGCGGCTGGCGGGCGCGGCGAACTGCCTGAAGTTCGAGGGTGAGCGCATCCTGGCGGACAACTTCGACGGCGTGGGCCTGGTGAACGACCTGCAGCGCAACCTGGGCGTGCCGCTCCAGGGCAAACGCGTGCTGCTGCTGGGCGCGGGCGGCGCCACGCGGGGCGCGCTGCTGCCGATCGCGGCGGAGCAGCCGGCGCTGCTGTCGGTGGCGAACCGCACGCCCGAGAAGGCGCACGCGCTGCGGCACGATTTCGCGGCCCATGTGCCGCTGCAGACCGGTGGCTACGACACGCTGCTGGGTCAGCGTTTCGATGTGGTCATCAACGCCACATCCACCGGGCTTTCGCAGGAGGCGCTGCCGCTGCCCGACGGCCTGTTCGCCCCGGGCGCGCTGGCTTACGACATGGTCTATGGCAAGGGCCTCACGCCTTTCCTGCGGCAGGCCAAGGCCGCGGGCGTGGAGCGCGTGGCCGATGGCGTGGGCATGCTGGTGGAGCAGGCGGCCGAAGCCTTTCTGTGGTGGCGCGGCGTGCGCCCCGACACCCAGCCCGTGGTGCGGCAGCTCACCGTGCCGCTGGTTTGAAATCCCGCCACTTCCTGCAACTGGTCGGCCTGTCGGCGCTCTGGGGCGCGTCGTTTCTGTTCATCCGCGTGGCGGTGCCCGAGATGGGGCCGCTGGTGCTGGCGGGTTGCCGCGTGGCGCTGGCCGGGCTCACGCTGGCGCTGATCATGCGGGGCCTGAAGCAGCAGTGGCCGTGGCGCTACTGGCGCGAACTGCTGTTGATGGGCGGGCTGTCGGTGGCCGTGCCCTTTCTGCTGTACGCCTGGGCCGGGCTGCGGCTGCCGGCGGGCTACAGCGCGCTGCTCAACACCACGGCGGTGCTGTTCGGTACCCTGGCCTCGAGCTGGTTCAAGGAAGACACGCTCACGGCGCGCAAGCTGCTGGGTTGTGTGTGCGGCTTCGTGGGCGTCGGGCTGATCGTGCGGCTCGGCCCGGTGCAGCCTGACGCGGCCACGATCGCGGCGGCGCTGGCCTGCGTGCTGGCGGCGGCGTGTTACGGCTGCTCCACGCCGCTCATGAAGCGCGCCACCACGCGCATGCAGCCGCTGGCGATCGCGGCGGGCATCCACGCGGGCGCGATGGTGCTGGTGTTGCCGGGCGCGCTCTGGGCCTGGCCGCAAGCCACGTTCACGCCCACGGGCATGGCGGCGGTGCTGGTGATGGGCGTGGTCACCTCGGGCCTGGCCTACTGGGCGCACCTGCGCATCATCCGCCACGTGACGCCGGTGGCGGCGATGAGCCCGGTGTTTCTGATCCCGGTGTTCGGCGTGACCTGGGGCCACCTGTTCCTGGGCGAAGCGCTGTCGTCGGGCATCTTCGTGGGCGGCGCGCTGGTGCTGCTGGCTTCGGCGCTGGTGACGGGTTTCAACCCGCTGCGGCGCAGCCCGCCGCTGCCCTGAAACGCCCGCAGCAGGGGCCCTCCGGCCTATACTGCGCAAATGAACGAAACGGTACATTCCAAGCGGCGGGCCGCGCGCGGCGTGGCGCCCACCAAGGAAACCACCCGCACCAACGACCCGGAGCGGACCATGGCCAACATCCTCGAGGTGGCCATGGCGGAGTTCGCCGAAAAAGGCCTGGCGGGGGCGCGCATCGACGAGATCGCGGCCGCTACGCAGACCAGCAAGCGCATGATCTATTACTACTTCCAGAGCAAGGAGGGCCTGTACCTCGCCGTGCTGGAAGAGTCGTACCGGCGCATGCGGGACATCGAGAGCCAGCAGCACCTGGAAGACTTCGAGCCCGAGGCCGCGCTGCGCAAGCTGGTGGAATTCACCTTCGACCACCACGCCAGCCACGAGAACTACATCCGGCTGGTGATCTCGGAAAACATGAATCGGGGCCAGTTCCTGGCGCAGAGCCAGAGCATCCAGCAGCTCAATGTGCCTGCGATCTCGGCGATCCGCCGGCTCTACGAACGCGGCGTGGCCTCGGGCGTGTTCCGCCCCGGGCTCGATGCGATCGACATCCACGCCTCGATCTCGGCGCTCACCTTCTTCAATGTGTCCAACCGCCACACCTTCGGCCTGATCTTCAAGCGCGACCTGAGCGACCCGAAGATCGCGGCCGCGCGCCGCGACGCCATCACCGAGATGGTGCTGCGCTACGTGCGCGCCTGACGCGCCTGCCTCCGGGGCCCTGTTTTTCACGACCCGACGGCCGGTGCGCCGATCTAGGGTAATCCCCGATTCGTTGAAAACTAACCAGTTCGTACATTATCAGCTCGAACGGAACAAAACAGGAGACCTGCGTGATCCAGAACCTCATCAACACATACTGCCGGCTGCTGGCCTGGCTGATGGTGCTGTTCCTCGCCCTCATGGTGGTCATGGTGTTCGGCAACGTGTTGATGCGCTACGGCTTCAACTCGGGCATCACCCTCTCCGAAGAGCTGTCGCGCTGGCTGTTCGTGTGGATGACCTTCCTGGGCGCCGTGGTGGCGCTCAACGAGCGCGCCCACCTCGGCACCGACTCGCTGATCTCGCGGCTGCCGGTGCTGGGCCGCAAGCTGTGCCTGGCCGCGAGCCTGGGGCTGATGCTGTACGTGTGCTGGCTGATCTACCAGGGCGCGTGGGAGCAGGTGAAGATCAACTGGGACTCCACCAGCGCGGTGATGGAGACCTCGATGGCGTATTTCTATGCCAGCGGCATGGTGTTCGCCCTGCTGGCCGCGCCCATCCTGCTGCTGAACCTGTGGCGCCTGCTGGCCGGCCGGATGAGCGAGGACGAGTTGATCGGCATCCGCGAATCCGAAGACGCGCCGCCCCCCGGCAACCCCCAGGCCTGAACGCACCGGAAGACCGCCATGACCATCGCCATCTTCCTCGGTGCTCTGCTGGCCGCCATGGCCATCGGCATTCCCATTTCCTTCGCGCTGCTGCTCAGCGGCGTGGCCCTGATGTGGCACCTGGGCATGTTCGACGCCCAGATCCTGGCGCAGAACCTGATCGAGGGTTCCAACAGCTTCCCCCTGCTGGCCGTGCCTTTCTTCATGCTGGCCGGCGAGATCATGAACACCGGCGGCCTGTCCAGGCGCATCGTGAACTTCGCGATGGCGCTGGTGGGCCATGTGCGCGGCGGGCTGGGCTACGTGACCATCGTGGCGGCCTGCCTGCTGTCGGCGCTCTCGGGCTCGGCCGTGGCCGACGCGGCCGCGTTGACGGCCCTGCTGCTGCCGATGATGGTGAAGGCCGGCCACGACAAGGCGCGCAGCGGCGGCCTGATCGCGGCCTGCGGCGTGATCGGCCCGATCATCCCGCCCTCGATCGGTTTCGTGATCTTCGGCGTGGCGGCCAATGTGTCGATCTCCAAGCTGTTCCTGGCCGGCATCTTCCCCGGCATCCTGCTGGCCGCCGGCCTGTGGGCCACATGGTGGTGGAGCACGCGGCGCGAAAAGCTGGAGCCGCCGCCGCGCAAGTCGGCCGGTGAAGTGCTCAGCGCCATGCGCAGCGCGGGCTGGGCGCTGATGCTGCCGCTGATCATTCTGGTGGGCCTGCGCATGGGCGTGTTCACGCCGACCGAAGCGGCCGTGGTGGCCGCCGTGTACGCCCTCTTCGTGGCCGGCGTGATCTACCGCGAACTCACGCTCAAGCAGCTCTACGAGGTGTTCCTGAACGCGGCCAAGACCACGGCGGTGATCATGTTCCTGGTGGCTGCGGCCATGGTCTCGGCCTGGCTGATCACGGTGGCGCAGCTGCCGGACCAGATCGTCACGCTGCTGCAGCCGCTGCTGGACAACCCCACGCTGCTGATGCTGGCCATCATGCTGCTGGTGATCGCGGTGGGCACGGCGATGGACATGACGCCCACCATCCTGATCCTCACGCCGGTGCTGATGCCCATCGTGAAGGCCGCCGGCATCGACCCGGTGTACTTCGGCGTGCTGTTCATCATCAACAACTCCATCGGCCTGGTGACGCCGCCGGTGGGCACCGTGCTCAACACCGTGGCCGGCGTGGGCCGCATGCGCATGGACGACGTGACGCGCGGCGTGATGCCCTTCATGCTGATGCAGTTCGCGGTGATGTTCCTGCTGGTGCTGTTCCCCTCGCTGGTCATGGTGCCGGCGCGCTGGCTGATCGGCAACTGAGCTTCCCTTTCCACGGCCCTCATTTCTTTGGAGACAACATGAAACGCCTGATGCTCAAGACCCTGGTCGCCGCCCTCGCCATGACCGCCTTCGGCGCTGTGCACGCGCAGGACAAGACCATCAAGTTCGCGACCCAGAACCCCAAGGGCCACCCGATCGTGATGGGCATGGAGAAGTTCGCCGAGCTGGTGGCGGCCAAGTCCGGCGGCAAGATGAAGGTCAACCTGTTCCCCGGCGGCACGCTGGGCAGCGACCAGGCCAATGTGTCGGCCATCCAGGGCGGCACGCTGGAGATGGCCTCGATGAACTCGGGCATTTTCGCCAGCCAGGTCAAAGAGTTCGCGATCTACGACTTCCCCTTCATGTTCGCCAACACGAAGGAGGCCGACGCCGTGGTCGACGGCCCCTTCGGCAAGAAGCTGCACGACAAGCTGCAGGAAAAAGGCCTGATCGGCCTGGCGTACTACGAGCTGGGTTTTCGCAACATCACCAACAGCAAGCGCCCCATCACCAAGCTGGAAGACCTCGAAGGCCTGAAGCTGCGCGTGATCCCCAACCCGATCAACGTGGACTGGGTCAAGGCCCTGGGCGCCAACCCCACGCCCCTGCCCTTCCCCGAGGTGTACGCGGCGCTGGAGCAGAAGGCGATCGACGGCCAGGAGAACCCGCTCACCGTGATCAACGCCAACAAGTTCTACGAGGTGCAGAAGCACGTGGTGCTGAGCAACCACCAGTACAACCCGCAGTCGGTGATCATCAGCAAGAAGTTCTGGGACAACCTGGACGCGGCGCAGAAGAAGATCGTGGCCGACGCGGCGCAGGAATCGGCCAGGTACCAGCGCGAGCAAGCGCGCGGCCAGGTGGCGGTGGCGCTGGACAACATGAAGAAGAGCGGCATGCAGGTGACCGAGCTGTCGGCCGCCGAGACCGACAAGCTGCGCGACAAGCTGCGCCCCGTGATCGCCAAGTTCGCCGTGACCGTGGGCCAGGACACGGTGCAGAGCCTGCAGGCCGAGCTGGCCAAGGTGCGCGGCAAGTAAGCCAGCCCCCGCCACGGCCCATGAGCAAGACCCGCATCGCCGTGGCCGGCGCCGGCTACATCGGCCAGGCCCACATGGGCGTGGCGCAGGCCAGCGCGGGCTGCACCCTGAGCGCGGTGGTCGATCCTTCGCCGGCCGCGCAGGCCGTGGCGCGGCAGGCGGGCGTGCCGCTCTACCCGTCCATCGAGGCCTTGCTGGCCAGCGAGCACCGGCCCGACGGCCTGGTGCTGGCCACGCCCAACGCGCTGCACGTGCCCCAGGCCTTGCAATGCCTGGCCGAGGGGGTGCCGGTGCTGGTGGAAAAACCCATCGCCACCACGGTCGCCGAAGGCCGGCGGCTGGTGGACGCGGTGGACAACAGCGGCGCGGCCGTGCTGATCGGCCACCACCGGGCCCACAGCCCCATCATGGCCAAGGCGCGCCAGGTGGTGGCCTCGGGCCAGCTGGGCCGGCTGGTGAGCGTGATGGGCAGCGCCCTGTTCTACAAGCCCGCAAGCTATTTTGCCGACAGCCCCTGGCGCCGCGAGATCGGCGGCGGGCCGATCCTGCTCAACATGATCCACGAGGTGCACAACCTGCGCATGCTCTGCGGCGACATCGGCGCGGTGCAGGCGTTCAAGTCGCACGCCACGCGCGGCTTCGCGGTGGAGGACACGGTGGCCATCAACCTGCGCTTCACCAACGGCGCGCTGGGCAGCTTCATGCTCTCGGACACCGCCGCCTGCCCACGCAGCTGGGAACAGACCTCGCAGGAGAACAAGGCTTACCCCAGCTACGCCGACGAGGACTGCTACGTGATCGCCGGCACCGACGGCAGCCTCTCGGTGCCCACCATGCGGCTCAAGACTTACCCGCGCGCCGAAGACCGCTCGTGGTGGAAGCCTTTCGAGGTGGGTACAGTGGGCCTGGTGCGCGGCGATCCGCTGCAACACCAGATGGACCATTTCGGTGCCGTGGTGCGCGGCGAAACCTCACCCATGGTGAGCGCGCGCGACGGCCTGGACAATCTGCGCGTCACCGAAGCCATCGCCGAAGCGGCCACCACGGGCCGCGTCGTCGAACTGGCCTGAACCCATTTCTTTTTCAACCATCCCATCTTCTGGAGCGACGATGAAAGTTCTCATGCTGCACGGCATCAACCTCAACATGTTCGGCAAGCGCGACCCCAAGCAGTACGGCACCATCACGCTCGACCAGATCAACGAGCAGGTGAGCGAGCTGGGCAGGGAACTGGGCGTGGAGGTGGAGGCCTTCCAGACCAACTTCGAAGGCGCGATGTGCGAGCGCATCCACCAGGCCTACTTCGACCAGGTGGACGCGGTGATGATCAACGCCGGTGCGTGGACGCACTACAGCTACGGCATCCGCGACGCGCTGGCCATCCTGCCCTGCCCGATCGTCGAAGTGCACATGTCCAACATCCATGCGCGCGAGACCTTCCGCCACCACTCGGTGCTGGCCGAGATCGCACAAGGCCAGATTGCCGGCTTCGGCGTCGAGAGCTACCTGATGGGCCTGCGCACGGCCGTGAGCCACGCGCGCGCCAAGAAGGGCTGACCATGATCAACGGCACCACCGAGCTCATCGCGCACATCGGGTATCCGACGCATACCTTCAAGTCGCCGATGATCTACAACCCCTACTTCGAGCACGTGGGGGTGAATGCGGTGGTGGTGCCCATGGGCTGCCAGCCACCCGATTACCCGGCGTTCCTCAAGTCGATCTTCACGCTCACCAACATCCGGGGCGCGCTGATCACGATGCCGCACAAGGTGGCCACGGTGGGGCTGATGGACGAGGTCACGCCCACGGTGAGGGTGGCCGGCGCGTGCAACGCCGTCAAACGCACCGAGGACGGCCGCCTGGTGGGCGACATGTTCGACGGCGCGGGCTTCGTGCGCGGCGTGCAGCGCAAGGGCCTGAACCTGCAGGGCGCGCGCGTGTTGGTGGTGGGCAGCGGCGGCGTGGGCAGTGCCATCGCGGCTTCGCTGGCCGGCGCGGGCATCGGCGCGATCGCGCTGCACGACGTGAACGCCACCTCGGCCAGCGCCCTGGGCCTGCGCCTGAAGGCCAGCTACCCGCGCATCGAGGTGAGCACCGGCAGCAACGACCCGGCCGGCATGGACCTGGTGGTCAACGCCACGCCCATGGGCATGAACGAGGGCGACCCGCTGCCGATGGACGTGTCGCGCCTGGAGGCGCGCACCTTCGTGGGCGAGGTGGTGATGCGCACCGAGATGACGGCCTTCCTTTCGGCCGCGCGGGCGCGCGGCTGCCCGGTGCAGGTGGGCTCGGACATGCTGTTCGAGCAGATCCCGGCCTACCTGGAATTCTTCGGCCTGCCCACCACCACGGCCGAGGTGTTGCGATCCGTGGCCCGGCTGAGCTACTGAGCCGGCGTGACGCACCCCGACACCCACTCCCCGAAACGCACCGCACTGGGCATCGCGCTGCTGGTCTGCGCCACGCTGTGTTTCGCGCTGCTCGACACCACCTCCCAATACGTGGGCCCCGCCGTGCCGGTGGTGATGGCGGTCTGGCTGCGTTACCTCACCCAGACCCTGATGACCACCGCCCTGCTCTGGCCGCAGCGTGGGCGCACGCTGCTGCACACCCGCGCGCCGGGCTGGCAGTTCGGCCGCGGCGTGCTGATGCTGGGCTCCAGCGTGGTGGCCTACCTGGCCCTGCGCCACGTGCCGGTGGGCGAGTTCACCGCCATCATGATGCTGGTGCCGCTGGCGGTCACGCTGCTGGCCGCGCTGATGCTGCGCGAACCGGTGTCCGCGCTCACCTGGGCGCTGGTGATCGGGGGCCTGGCCGGCGCGATGATCGTGATCCGCCCCAAGGGCAGCGATTTTCACGGCGCCATGCTGCTGCCCCTGCTGCTGGTTCTCGTGAACGCGGCCTATCAGATCCTCACCAGCCGCATGGTGCGCACCGAAGACCCGGGCACCATGCACTTCTACACCGGCCTGCTCGGCCTGGCCTGCTGCTCGCTGCTGCTGCCCTGGGGCTGGGCGCCGATGGCCGACTGGACGCTGTGGGCGCTCGCTGGTCTGCTGGGCGTGTTCGGCTCGGTGGGCCACTACCTGCTGATCCAGGCCTACCACCACGCACCGGCCTCGCGCCTCACGCCCTACCTGTACGCCCAGATCGCGTTCGCCACCCTCGCCGGCTGGGTGGTGTTCGGCTACGCGCCCGATGTCTGGACCGTGGTCGGCATCGCGCTCATCGCGCTGTGCGGCTGGCTGGGCGTGCGCCTGCGCAGGGGCTGAGCCCCCCGTTGCTCAGCGCGTCTTCAGGCGCATCTGATTGGGCAGCGGCATCGAGCGGCGCATCACGTCCTCGGCCAGCCACAGCGCCGAGCGGCGCGCGCGCTCGGCCACCACCGGCAGCGGCATCTGCTGGTAGTCGTCGTTGAACACCTCGAAGCTGTAGTCGCCCTCGTAGCCCAGCTTGTCGAGCTTGAGCACGAGTTCGGCCAGCTGCTCGCTGTGCACGCCCTCACCAGGGAACACGCGGAAGGTGCGCGCGGTGGCCATGCGCTCCTCGAAGGTCTTGGTCTCCTGCCACATGAAATCGGCCAGCTGCACCAGGAAGATCTTGGCCGGGTCGAGGTAGTCGATCTCTTCCAGCGAGGTCTTGGCCGCGAAGATGTGGAACGAGTCGATGCCCAGGCCGAGGTTGGGGCAGTCGGCGCGGCAGACCACGTCCCAGGCGGTGGTGAACTCGTTGACCGTGCGGCCCCAGGACAGGCCTTCGTAGGCGATGCGGATGCCGAAGGGAACCGCCAGCATGGCGAGCTTGCGCAGGTCGCGCGCGATGTGGTCGAGGTCCTGCGAGGCGTGCGCCGAGGTGGACGAGCAGGCCAGCAGCACCTTGCAGCCCAGCGCGGCGCACATTTCGAGCATGTTCTTGGCGATGTCCACCTTGTAGTGGTGCAGGTGGCCCGAGAGGCCCTCGAAGTCGCGCAGCACCTGGAAGCCGGTGCCGCGCAGGCCGCTGTCCTTCACGGCCTGCACGGCCGCGCCCAGGCCGCCGGGGTGGCCGACCAGGTCGTTCGCCTTGAGCATCACCTGCGAAAAGCCGGCGGCCTTCATGGCCGCCAGCTTGGCTTCGAGCGGGCCGGCCAGCGTGATGGTGTCCATGCCGAAGCCGCTGATGGCCTCGATGGAAGCGCGGTTCGGGCTCATGGCCTCACTCCTTCTCACTGTGCACCAGCTCGAACACGACCGAGCCCAGGTAGGTCTTGCTGATGGCGCCGCGCTGCTCGGTGTGCGCGGCCTGGGTCTCGACGAACTCCACACCGAGCGCGCGCAGCGCCTTCACGGCTTCGAGCACATCGGG
The DNA here is from genome assembly GCF_057809615.1 of Hydrogenophaga sp. FG152. Classification (NCBI taxonomy): domain Bacteria; kingdom Pseudomonadati; phylum Pseudomonadota; class Betaproteobacteria; order Burkholderiales; family Comamonadaceae; genus Hydrogenophaga; species Hydrogenophaga sp. FG152. The sequence continues at coordinate 144,148 of NZ_JBMDKH010000008.1, forward strand.
CACGCCCAGGCCGATGCGCTGCAGGCGCTCGTCGGCGTCCACCACGTGCAACTCGGGTTCGATGAGCTGCAGCATGAAGCGCTGCGACGGGTCGAGCGCCGGGGTGCGCAGCAGCGTGCCCTTGGGCATGATGCCGAAGCGCTGCTCGTCGGGAATCAGCTCGGTGCCGAAGAGTTCTTCGTAGAACGCGATCCAGTCGTTGCTGCGCTCGGGGCCGATGTACTGCACGACACCGAAGAAGTGGATGCCGGCGGTGGCCGGCGGGTGCTGGTCGACCGAAGGAATCGGCACGAAGTCCACATCGTAGATCGAGAAGTCCTTGTAGCGGTCCACGAAATAGATGCGGCTGCCGCCCGCGCCGTGGATGGCCGGGATGTTGAGCTCCATCACCTGGGCGTGCGTGGGCACCGACCAGGCGCCGCGCTCGAGCACGTAGTGGTAGGCCGCGCGCGCGTCGCGCACCCGCAGCGCCATGGCCGAGATCGAGGGCACGTCGCTGCCGTGGCCGGCGCCCTTGGCGTCCACCGGGTTGGCGTTGACCACCACATTGAGCCCGCCCTGGCGGTACAGCAGCACCTCGCGCGAACGGTGGCGCGCCACCGGGCGGAAACCCATCATCTCCAGCACCTGGCCCAGCGCCTGCGGCTTGCTGGTGGCGTATTCGATGAACTCGACGCCGTCCAGGCCCAGCGGGTTGGCCGCGTCGCTGAAAGAGGCTTGCAGGGGCTCGCGGCCTTCCTGTGGGTTGAGCAGGAAATCACTCATGTCGACAACTCCGGAGATCAGAAAACGGAACAGGCCAGCGGCCGGGCCACCCCGCACTTTAGGTGTCAACCTCCGGCATGACCAGGGTTTGCACACACACTCCGATCGATGTTCGCACGCTTTCGTTCGATAAACGATCCAGACAAGGGTTTCTGATTCACCCCGGCGACACCACCGCGTTCAGCGCCCGGGCCCGCAGCGCGCAGCCCGTGGCCACCAGCGCCAGCAGGGCCGACAGCCAGAACACGCTGGCCAGCCCGAAGGCTGAGCTGAGCAGGCCGCCGCTGATGCCCCCCACCACGCCGGGCAGGCCGTAGCCCACCACGGTGTAGAGCGCCTGGCCGCGCCCGCGCAGGCGGCCGGGGAAATGGTGGGACAGCATGGCGATGCACACCGTGTGGTGCGCGGCGAAGGTGATGGCGTGCAGGGCCTGCGCCAGCAGCAGCACCGGCCACACCAGTGCGAAGCCGGCCGTGAGGCCCATGCGCAGCGACATCAGTGCGGCGGCCAGCACCAGCCAGCCCGAGAGCGAGAGCAGCGGCAGCCAGCGGCCCTGCGTGAAGAACCAGCCGATCTCGATCACCACCGACAGCGCCCACATCAGGCCGATCACGGTCTTGCTGTAGCCCAGCGAGTCCAGGTAGAGCGAGAAGAAGACGTAGATGAAGATGTGCGCGAGCACGTGGAAGAACACCGCCGCGAAGAACCAGCGCACCGGCGGCTGGCGCAGCACCGGCCACACGCCGGGCTGGGGCGCCTGCGTGGCGTGGGCGGGTTCGCGGAAGTCGGGCAGCAGCCAGGCGCTGACGGCCACGGCGGCGAGCGTGCCCAGCGTCCAGGCCGGGAAGTGCACCAGGCCAAAGCGCTCGAACCACAGGCCTGCGGCGACGACCGTGACCAGGAAGCCCAGCGAGCCCCATAGGCGCACGCGGCCGTAGCGCTTCGCGTCGAAGGCGCCGCTCTGGCTCACCAGGTGGGCGAGCGCGGCCTCGCTCATGGGCATCATGCCGCTGGTATGGCTGAACATGAGCAGCAGCACCACGAACAGCACCACGCCGCCCCCGTCGAACCACAGGCCCAGCGAGAGCAGCAGTGCGGTGGTGGCGCCAAAGCGCAGCAGGCGCACGCGCTCACCGGTGCGGTCGCTCAGCGAACCCCACAGGTAGGGTGCGAACAGGCGCGTGGCCGACTGCACCGAGGTCAGCACGGCGATGGCGATCAAGCCGAAGCCGAGCTCTTTCAGCCACAGCGGCAAGTAGGGGTTGAAAAAGCCGATGTGCGCGAAGTAGCTCGCGGACAGCGCGGCGAAAGGGAAGAGTTGGCGGCGCTCGACCACGGCAGGCCAGACGGCCGGGGGTTCAGCCGCGCGCCTGGGCCGCGATGTCCGGCGTGGGCAGCTGCACGTCGCCGCATTGCGCGCGGTGCAGCAGCGCGTGGTCCATCACCACCAGGGCCAGCAAGGCCTCGGCGATGGGGGTGGCGCGGATGCCCACGCAGGGGTCGTGGCGGCCCTTGGTGATGACTTCGGTGGGCTGGCCGGCCGTGTCGATGGTCTCGCGGGGAATCAGGATGGAGCTGGTGGGTTTGATCGCGATCTGCACTTCCAGATCCTGCCCGGTGCTGATGCCGCCGAGGATGCCGCCAGCGTTGTTGCCCTTGAAGCCCTCCGGCGTGAGGCTGTCGCCGTGCGTGCTGCCCCGGTGCGCCACGCTGGCGAAGCCGGCGCCGATCTCCACGCCCTTGACGGCGTTGAGGCCGAGCATGGCGTAGGCGATGTCGGCATCGAGCCGGTCGTACAGCGGCTGCCCCAGGCCGACCGGCATGCCTTGCGCCGTGACGCGCAGGCGCGCGCCGCAGGAGTCGCCGCTCTTGCGCAGCTCGTTCATGTAGGCCTCGATGGCCGACACATCGGCGACCGGGGCGAAGAAGGGGTTGTGGGGCACGTGGTCCCAGCTCTCGAAGGGAATGGCCAGCTCGCCGACCTGCGTCATGTGGCCGCGGAAGGTGGTGCCGTAGCGTTCCTTGAGCCATTTCTTGGCGACCGCACCGGCGGCCACGGTGGGCGCGGTGAGGCGCGCCGAGCTGCGCCCGCCGCCGCGCGGGTCGCGGATGCCGTATTTCTGCCAGTAGGTGTAGTCGGCGTGGCCGGGGCGGAAGGTCTGCAGGATGTTGCCGTAGTCCTTGCTGCGCTGGTCGGTGTTGCGGATCAGCAGGGCGATGGGGGTGCCGGTGGTCTTGCCTTCGTACACGCCGCTGAGGATTTCGACGGTGTCGGGTTCGTTGCGCTGGGTGACGAATTTGCTCGTGCCGGGGCGGCGGCGGTCGAGCTCGGCCTGGATGTCGGCCTCGCTGAGTGCCATGCCCGGTGGGCAGCCGTCGATCACGCAGCCAATGGCCGGGCCGTGGGATTCACCGAAGTTGGTGACGCAAAACAGGGTGCCGAAGGTGTTGCCGCTCATAGGTGGGTGATTATCCCTGAGGCACGCTGGTGCGTCGGTGGGCCAGTCTGGTGCATGCGATCGTGCCTGGGGGACGGGAACATTTTGTGCTTTGTGCTGCGGCGCAGCAGTTGGTTGCTGTCCATCCCCAGAAAGGAGCGTCCCATGCTTGATCGAACCTCCACCTTGTTTTCTCACGTGAAGGGCGGCGAAGGCGACTATGTGAGTGGCGGCCTGCGCGATTTTTTCCTGTACCGCGACCTGGGGATCGCCCAGGCGACGCACGGCAAGGTGATTGCGCATCTGGTGAAGGCGAATCTTCCGCCGGAGGAAGGCACGGGCTGGCACCGGCACGAGGCGGACTTCCAGATCGTGATCATGCTCAAGGGCTGGGCCCGCTTCATGTACGAGGACCAGGAGACGCTGGTGGAGGCCGGCGACTGTGTGCACCAGCGGCCTGGGATCCGCCATTACCTGTTCGACTATTCGCCCGATATGGAGTACCTGGAGATCGTGTCTCCGGCGGACTTCAAGTCGATCGATGTGGAGCCGGTTTGTGAGATTCCCAAGCCGACGCCTTGGGTTTGATTTCGCTCCTGCGTGCCTTTGAGGCCCCAGGGGCGGGCGATGGGCTCCGCGAATGTCCCCCGGCGGCGGGAGGCCGCCTCCTCCTTTACTTCGCTCCGCCCATCACCCACCCCTGGAGCCTTGCCACCATGCAGGCACGCAACCGTTTGATGCGCCAGCATCGCTTCGGATCGACCACCCGGGCGTTCTGCGCAGCGGGGTAAAGGAGGAGCCGGCACCAGCCGGCGGGGGACACCCGCGGAGCAGAGCGCCGGGCGTCCGTGAGCCCGCGAGGTCTAAGCCAGAAACGAACCCAAAGACCCGCTCCCTCGTATGATCGCGCCACCATGAACATCATCATCCTGGGCGCCGGCCGCGTGGGCGAAAGCGTCGCCGAAAGCCTGGTCTCCGAGCAGAACGACATCACCGTGATCGACATGGACCCAGCCCGCCTGCGCGCGCTGGAGGAACGGCTGGATCTGCGGGGCGTGGTCGGCAACGGTATCCAGCCCTCCGTGCTGCGCGAAGCCGGTGCGCAGGACACCGACATGCTCATCGCCTGCGCCGCGCACGACGAAACCAACCTGGTCGTCTGCAAAGTCGCCCACGACGTCTTCAACGTCCACAGCACCATCGCCCGCCTGCGCTCCCCCGAATTCACCGAAGGCGACGAATTGCTGGGCAAGAACGGCTTCGCCGTCGACCACGTGATCTGCCCCGAAGAGTCGGTGATGCGCTACATCCACCAGCTCATCAGCTACCCCGAAGCCCTGCAGGTGCTCGAGTTCGCCGACGGCCGTGCCAGCCTGATCGCGGTGCGCGCGGCCCATGGCGGCGCCCTGGTGGGCCACACCATCGGCGAGATCCGCGAACGCTTTCCCCACGCCGAAATGCGCGTCGTCGCGCTCTACCGGCTCGACGCCGAAATGGAAGCCACCCCGCAGACCCGCATCCTCGCGGGCGACGAGGTGTTCGTGCTGGCCGACACGCAGAAGATCCGCCACGTGCTGGGCGCGGTCCACCACATCGACAAACCCGTGCGCCGGCTCATGATCACCGGCGGCGGCAAGGTCGGCCTGCGGCTGGCGCGCAGCCTCGCGGGCCAATGCGAAGTGAAGATCATCGAACGCGACCTCCAGCGCTGCGAGTACCTGGCCAGCCAGCTGCCCTCGAACATGCTGATCCTGCAAGGCGATGGCGCCGACGAGGAACTGCTGCTGGACGAGAACGTGGGCGAGATGGACATGTTCCTCGCGCTCACCAGCGACGACGAGGACAACATCATGTCCGCCATGCTGGCCAAGCGCCTGGGCGCAGGGCGCGTGCTCTCGCTCATCAACCGCCGCGCCTACGCCGACATGATGCAGGGCAGCACCATCGACATCGCCATCTCGCCCTCGCAGGCCGTCATCGGTGAACTGCTCACCCACCTGCGGCGCGGCGACGTGGCCGCGGTGCACAGCCTGCGCCGGGGCGCGGCCGAAGCGCTCGAAGGCATCGCGCGCGGCGACGTCAAGACCAGCAAGCTGGTCGGTCGCAAGGTGGAGGAGATCAAGCTGCCCAAGGGTACGCGCATCGGCGCCATCGTGCGCGGCGAGGGCCGCAAGTCCGAGGTGCTGATGCCGCACCACGACACCGTGATCGAGACCGACGACCACATCATCGTCTTCATCCCGAACAAGCGCCTCGTCCGCGAGGTCGAGCGCCTGTTCCAGGTGAGTGCCACCTTCTTCGGCTGAAGACCCCCGCGCCATGTACAACGTGCTGCCGGTTCTCGCCGTGTTTTCGCGCATCCTGCTGGCGTTCGCGCCGGCTTTTCTGGTGCCGCTGGCCTGGGCCTGGTTCCTGGACGCGCGCGACCACGCCGCGGTCTGGGCCGTGGGCTTCGCGGTCACGGCGGCCTGCGGCCTGGTGCTGTGGCGCTACACCCGCCTGCACCGCCGCGAGCTGCAGACCAAGGACGGCTTCCTGCTGGTCAACCTGGTGTGGCTGGTGCTGCCGGCCTTTGCCGCCGCGCCGCTGCTTTACACCGTGCCCGGCATCGGCGTGACCAAGGCCTACTTCGAGGCCATGAGCGCGCTCACCGCGACGGGCGCCACCGCCATCTCGGGGCTCGACGCTTTGCCGGTCTCGGTCAATGTGTGGCGCTGCTTCCTGCAGTTCATCGGCGGCCTGGGCATCATGCTGCTGGTGGTCGCCGTGCTGCCTCTGCTGGGGCTCGGCGGTGTGCAGCTCTACCGGGCCGAGACGCCGGGGCCGATGAAGGACACCAAGTTCACGCCCCGCATCGCTGAAACCGCGCGCGGCCTCTGGGGCGTGTATGTGCTGCTCTCGGTGGCCTGCATGCTGGCCTACCGCTGGGCCGGCATGGGCTGGGCCGATGCCTTCATGCACATGTGCACCACCATGGGCCTGGGCGGCTTCTCGTCGCACGACGCCAGCTTCGGCTACTTCAACTCGCCCGCGATCGAGAACGTCGCCACCGTGTTCATGCTGCTCTCCGGCGTGAGCTTCATGCGCTACTTCATCGTGCTGCGCCGGCGTTCCCTGCGCCCGCTCACCGACGACAACGAGATCCGCACCTACGTCGGCGTGATGGCCGTCTCCATCGTGGTGGTGGCCGCGCTGCTGGTGGCGCACGGGGGCTACAGCGACTGGGCCGAGGCGCTGCGCACCAGCGCCTTTCACGTGGTGTCGATGGCGACCACCACGGGCTACGCGTCCGCCGATTACGCGAAGTGGCCGGTGTTCGCGCCGGTGCTGCTGCTGTTCCTGGGTTGTTTCGTGTCCTGCGCCGGCTCCACCGGCGGCGGCATCAAGATGGTCCGCATGGTGTTGCTGATCAAGCAGGCCCGGCGCGAGCTGGTGCGCATCATCCACCCGCGCGTGGTCAACCCGGTCACGCTCGGCGGCGTGGTCATGCCCGCCTCGGTGATGGCCGCCGTGCTGGGCTTCATGCTGATCTACGGCGCCACCACCGTGGGCCTGACCATGGTGCTGCTGCTCACCGGCATGGACGTGGTGACCGCGTTCTCCGCCGTGATCGCCACCGTCAACACCATCGGCCTGGGCCTGGGTGAGGTGGGGCCCACCGGCCACTTCGGTGGGCTGAGCTCGGTGCAGCTGTGGGTGCTGAGCTTCTCGATGCTGCTGGGCCGGCTGGAGTTGCTGACCGTGCTCGTTCTCTTCACCACCCACTTCTGGAGAAAGTAGGCCCACCCCTGCCGCGCTTCGCGCGACCCCCTCAAGGGGGCGGCGCCTGCGGCCTGGCGAAGCCAGTTCCCCGGCGCCTCTGGATCAAGACACGTCAGTTGCGAGCGGGGATCTTCAGGCCGCGCTGCACGGCGGGGCGCTGCTCGAAGGCTTCAAGCACCCGTTTCAGGTTCGGGAAGTCGGCGAAGCCCACGATCTCGCCCGCGCCGTAGAAGCCGACCAGGTTGCGCACCCAGGGCCAGGTGGCGATGTCGGCGATGGTGTAGGCGTCGCCCATCAGCCAGGCGCGGCTCTCCATGCGCTCGTTCAGCACCTTGAGCAGGCGCTTGCTCTCGTTCACGTAGCGGTCGCGCGGTCGCTTGTCCTCGTAGTCCTTGCCGGCGAACTTGTGGAAGAAGCCGAGCTGGCCGAACATCGGACCCACGCCGCCCATCTGGAACATCAGCCACTGCAGGGTCTCGTATTTGCCCGCCGCGTCGTCGGGCAGGAAGCGGCCGGTCCTGCCGGCCAGGTAGACCAGGATCGCGCCCGACTCCCAGAGCGCCAGCGGGCGCCCGTCCGGCCCGTTGGGGTCGAGGATGGCGGGGATCTTGTTGTTCGGGTTGAGCGAGAGAAACGCCGGCGACATCTGGTCGTGGGTGTCGAAGCTCACCAGGTGCGGCTCGTAGGGCAGACCGGTTTCCTCCAGCATGATCGAGACCTTCACGCCGTTGGGCGTGGGCAGCGAGTAGAGCTGGAGGCGATCGGGGTGGGCGGCGGGCCATTTCTGGGTGATGGCGAAGGTGTCGAGCGTGCTCATGGGCGGTCCTTGAAGTCGAAGACGAGAGGCGCCATTGGAACACCCGCTCGCCATGCCCCCACCCTTGCAAGGGGATCGATAATCGGTCCCTCATGCCCACGACGAAAGACGCCTGCCCTTGTGGCCTCGGCCCGGATTTTCCGCATTGCTGCGGTCGCTACCTCGGCACTGGCGTTCCCGCCCCTGACGCCGCGGCGCTCATGCGCTCACGCTACACCGCCTTTGTGCGCGGTGACGAGGCGCACCTGCTGGCCACCTGGCATCCGAGCCAGCGGCCGGCTTCCCTGGACCTGGATGGCAGCGTGAAGTGGCTGGGGCTCGAGGTGAAGCGCCACATACCGCTCGACGACACCCACGCCGAGGTCGAGTTCGTGGCGCGCTCGCGGGTGCAGGGGCGCGGCCAGCGCCTGCACGAGCGCAGCCGCTTCGTGCGGGAGAATGGCCATTGGTTTTATGTCGATGGAGAAATGAAGTGACGCCACGAACGAAGCAGCCTCAAACAGAGACATCGAGGATCCGGCTCCGCCGGTCCCAGATGTCGCCCCCCTCGAGGGGGGAGGCGCCGAGGGCGACGCAGGGGGTGCTCCATGTTTGATGCAGTTCTGTTTGATTGCGACGGCGTGCTCGTGGACAGCGAGCCCATCACCAACGGTGTCTTGCGCGAAGTGCTCAACGAGAGCGGCTGGGCGCTGACCCAGGCCGAGTGCATGGATATTTTTATCGGCAAGGCGGTGCGCGACGAGCGCGCGCGCATCGAGGCCGAGACTGGCAAACCGTTCACCGAAGAATGGTTGCAAGGCTTCTACGCGCGCCGCAACGTGCGCCTGCTGGCCGAGCTCAAGGCGGTGCAGGGCGCGGTGGAGGCGGTGACGGCCATCCACCGTCAGGTGGCCGGCCGCATCGCCTGCGCCTCGGGCGCCGACCGGCCCAAGGTGGTGATGCAGCTCGATCTCGTGGGCATGCTGCCGCTGTTCGGTGAGCGCGTCTTCAGCGGCCACGACCAGCCGCGCTCCAAGCCTGCGCCCGACGTCTATCTGGCCGCCGCCGCGCACCTGGGCGTGGACCCGGCGCGCTGCCTGGTGGTGGAGGACACGGCCACCGGCGCCCAGGCCGGGCTGGCGGCCGGTGCCACGGTGTGGGGCTACTGCCCCGAGGGGCATGGGCGCGCGTTCGAGGGCCTACCGGTGGCGCGCGTGTTCGGCCACATGGACGAGTTGCGCGAGCTGTTCGCTGCGCCACTCGCCCGGTGAGCGCCCGGTCCAGCCGCGAAACGCGCGGATGAAGCTCTTCTCATTCTGGAACCCGCAGGCCTGGGCCACCTGCTTGACCGGGCGGCGGGTGCGCAGCAGCAGCTCGGTGGCGCGCTGGCGCCGCACCTCGTCCTTCAGCGCCTGCAGCGAGGCGCCCTCGTCCTTGAGCTGGCGGTGCAGGGTGCGCGCCGAGACGTTCAGCAGCGCGGCTAGGTCGTCGGCGTTGTGGGCGTCCAGCGGCTGGGTCGCGAGCACCTGGCGCACGCGCTGCACCAGCAGGCGGTCGCGCCGGTAGGAGCGCACGGTGAGCGGCAGGGCGCGCTGCAGCAGCTGGTTCATGGCGGCCTCGTCGCGCCGCATCGGCAGGCTGAGGTAACGCGCGTCGAAAGCGATCGCGGCCTCATCCGCGCCGAAGGTGGCCGGACCGTCGAACAGCACGGCATACGCGTCCAGGTGCGGCGGCGGCGCATAGGGAAACTGCGCGCCCTGCAACGGGATGCGCGAATCCACGTACCAGCTCGCCAGGCCGTGGATGTTGCGCAGCACCGAGACCACGCAGAACTCGGTGAGCGGCCCAGGGCGGCGGTGCGGGCGCAGCACCAGCCGTGCGCGCTCGCCCACGGTCTCCAGCGAGAGCGCCACATCGTCGGTGATCAGGCCGTGGTGGCGGCACCAGCGCCGCAGCGCCATGCCCAGCGTGGGCGCCGAGAGGGAGGCGCGCGCCAGCATGCCGTAGCTGCCCCACGGCAGGGCGCGGCTGAAGCAGCCCAGGCCTTCGTCGTCGAGTTCGCGCATGGCGGCCTCCGACACCGCTTCCATCTGCGCCGCGGTGATGCGGGCGTCCGGTTGATCAACTTTCCCTGGCGGAATTTGTGCCAGTTCGAGCGCACCTGCCGGGTTCATGCTTCGCGCGCGGTAGGCCGCCACCATGGCACGAACAAAAGCCATGGGGGTGAGGGCGGGGGTCAAGGCGGGAGGCATGGCGCCAGTTTCGCCAGATCCGGCGGTATTTGCAACCTGCATGGCAGACCGTCCCTCATCCGCGTGTCTATCCTCCACAATGCCCCGAAACACCACAACGGATGCCGCCATGCCGATCCTGGAGACACAACTCAACGCCCGTTCCGCCGACTTCCAGGCCAATGCCCAGGCCATGCAGGTGGTGGTCGACGACCTCAAGGCCCAGATCGCCAAAGCCACCCTGGGCGGCGGTGAAGCCGCCCGCGCCAAACACACCGCGCGCGGCAAGCTGCTGCCACGCGACCGCGTGCAGATGCTGCTGGACCCGGGCACGCCCTTCCTGGAACTCAGCCCGCTCGCGGCGCTGAACATGTACCCCGATCGCGACGGCACCGACAGCGCGCCCTGTGCCGGTGTGATCGCCGGCATCGGCCGCGTCAGTGGGGTGGACTGCCTGATCGTCTGCAACGACGCCACGGTGAAGGGCGGCACCTACTACCCGATGACGGTGAAGAAACACCTTCGGGCGCAGGAGGTGGCGATGCAGAACAACCTGACCTGCATCTACCTGGTGGACTCGGGCGGCGCCAACCTGCCGAACCAGGACGACGTGTTCCCCGACCGCGAGCACTTCGGGCGCATCTTCTACAACCAGGCCAACATGAGCGCCAACGGCATCGCGCAGATCGCGGTCGTCATGGGCTCGTGCACCGCCGGCGGCGCCTACGTGCCGGCCATGAGCGACGAGACCATCATCGTCAAGAACCAGGGCACCATCTTCCTGGGCGGCCCGCCGCTGGTGAAGGCCGCCATCGGCGAGATCGTGAGCGCCGAAGACCTGGGCGGCGGCGACGTGCACACGCGCCTCTCGGGCGTGGCCGACCACCTGGCTCAGAACGACGCGCACGCGCTCGCGCTGGCGCGCCAGGCCGTGGCCACGCTCAACCGCCGCAAGGTCGCCACCCAGGCGCTGCGCGAACCGCGCGCGCCGCTGTACGACCCGAAGGAGATCTACGGTGTCATCCCGGTCGACACGCGCAAGCCCTACGACGTGCGCGAGATCATTGCCCGTGTGGTCGACGGCAGCGAGTTCCACGAGTTCAAGGCGCGCTACGGCGCCACCCTGGTCTGCGGCTTCGCGCACATCGAGGGCATGCCGATCGGCATCGTGGCCAACAACGGCGTGCTGTTCTCCGAGAGCGCACAGAAGGGCGCGCACTTCATCGAGCTGTGCTGCCAGCGCAAGGTGCCCTTGCTGTTCCTGCAGAACATCACCGGCTTCATGGTCGGCCGCAAATACGAGAGCGAGGGCATCGCGCGCCACGGCGCCAAGATGGTCACGGCCGTCGCCACTGCCCAGGTGCCCAAGTTCACCATCATCATCGGCGGCAGCTACGGCGCCGGCAACTACGGCATGTGCGGCCGGGCCTACAGCCCGCGTTTCCTCTGGATGTGGCCCAACGCGCGCATCAGCGTGATGGGTGGCGAGCAGGCCGCCAGCGTGCTGGCCACCGTGCGGCGCGACGGCATCGAGGCCAAGGGCGGCAGCTGGAGCGCCGACGAAGAGGCGAAATTCAAGCAGCCGCTGCTCGACCAGTTCGCGCACCAGTCGCACCCGTACTACGCCAGTGCCCGCCTGTGGGACGACGGCGTGATCGATCCGGCCGACACGCGCCGTGTGCTCGGTCTCGCGCTGTCCGCCACCCTGAATACGCCGATCGGCGAGCCGAAGTTCGGCGTCTTCCGCATGTGAGGGCGCCATGAACCGCACCATCTACGACAACCCCGACCACGAGCTGCTGCGCGACCAGGTCGCGCGTTTTCTGGAACGCGAAGTGGAACCGCACGCGGCCGCCTGGGAAGAGACCGGCATGGTGCCGCGCGACGTGCTGCGCCGCATGGGCCAGGCGGGCCTGCTGGGCCTGATGTTCGAAGGCGAATACGGCGGCGGCGACGCCGACGCGCTGACCAACCTGGTGTTCGCCGAAGCGCTGTCGCAGTCCACCTTCGCCGGTTTCATCATCACCGTGCTGGTGCACACCGACATGGCCGGCCCGCACCTGCACCACGCGGGCAATCCGGCGCAGAAGGCGAAGTACCTGAAGAAGGTCACGGCCGGCGAGATGATCACGGCGGTCGGCATCACCGAACCCGGCGCGGGTTCCGACGTGGCGGGCATCCGCACCACGGCGCGCAAGGAAGGCAACCAGTGGGTGCTCAATGGCACCAAGATGTTCATTACCAACGGCGTGCACGCCGACCTGTACTTCGTCGCCGCCAAGACAGGCACGGCGCGCCACGACGTGACCATGTTCATCGTCGAGAAGGGCACGCCGGGCTTCTCGGTCGGTCGCGCGCTCAAGAAGACCGGCTGGCTTTCCAGCGACACGGCCGAACTGGTGTTCGACAATGTGCGCATCCCGGAAGAGAACCTGCTCGGCGAACAGGGCAAGGGCTTCTACTCGGTCATGAAGAACTTCCAGACCGAGCGCATCGCGCTCGCGGCCATGGCGGTCGGCCATTGCACCCAGGCCCTGAAGCTCACGCTCGACTACGTGCGCCAGCGCCAGGCCTTCGGCGCCACGCTGTGGGACAAGCAGACCATCCGCCAGCGCGTGTCGATGCTGGACGCCAAGACGCGCGCGGCGCGCCAGTTCATGTACCACTGCGCCTGGAGCGTGACCCAGGGCCACGACATCGTGCAGGAGGTCTCCATGCTCAAGGCCCTCACCGGCGAGCTGGTCAACGAGGTGGTGCAGACCTGCCAGCAGTTCCACGGCGGCATGGGTTTCATCCGCGAGACCGCGATCGAGCGCCTCTGGCGCGACGCGCGCGTGCTGGCCATCGGCGGCGGCGCCACCGAAGTGATGCTGGAAGAAGTGGCGAAGAGGTACTGAACATGAGCAACGTGATCGATGTGACCCGCCCCACGCCGCACGTGGCGAAGGTGTGGCTCAACCGCCCCGACGTGCGCAACGCCTTCAACGACGACGTGATCGCCGCGCTCACCGCGGCCTTCACCGAGCTGTCGCAAGACGAGAACCTGCGCGTGGTCGTGCTCGGCGCGCACGGCAAGGCCTTCTGCGCCGGGGCCGACCTGAACTGGATGAAGACCATGGCCGGCTACAGCTGGGACCAGAACCGCGCCGACGCGCAGCAGCTGGCCGACATGCTGTGGACGCTGGACCAGTGCCCGGTGCCGGTGGTCGGCCGCATCCAGGGCGACTGCTACGCAGGCGGCATGGGGCTGGCGGCGATCTGCGACGTGCTGGTGGCGGTGGAGGGCGCGACCTTCTGCCTGTCCGAGGCGCGCCTGGGCCTGCTGCCCGCCACCATCAGCCCCTATGTGGCACGCGCGCTCGGCGTGCAGGCCTCGCGCCGCTACATGGTGACCGCCGAGCGCTTCAGCGCGGTGCGCGCGCACGCGCTGGGCATGGTGCACGAGCTCGCCACGCCCGAGACGCTGGACGCGAAGGTGGAAGAGCTCGTCGCCACGCTGGTGGCCAACGGCCCCAAGGCCGCGCGCGAATGCAAGCGCCTGGTGCGCGATGTGGGCGGCCAGCCGATCACCGAAGCCCTGCGCAGCGAGACGGCCCGCCGCATCGCGGATGTGCGCGCCAGCGACGAAGGCCGCGAAGGCCTGCAGTCCTTCCTGCAGAAGCGCCCGCCGGGCTGGTTGCCGGCGGCCTGAGCGGGGCGACACCATGGCCGACTGGTTCCACACCCTGGGCACACCCGAGCTGCTGGCGCTCGCGGGTGCGCTCGGCTGGGCCAGCGGTTTTCGCCTCTACGCCGTGGTGTTCATCGTCGGCCTGGCCGGCGCCCTGGGCTGGATGGAGTTGCCCGCCGGCCTGCAGGCGTTGCAGCACCCGGTGCTGCTGGGCACGGCCGGCTTCATGCTCTTCGTCGAGTTCTTTGCCGACAAGATTCCGGTGGTCGATTCGCTCTGGGACGCGATCAACAGCGTGGTGCGCATCCCGGCCGGCGCGGCGCTCGCGGCGGGGGTGTTCGGCGCCGACAGCGGCACCGTGGCACTCGCCGCCGCGCTGCTCGGCGGCACGCTGGCTGCCACCAGCCAGGCCGCCAAGACCACCACGCGCGCGGCCATCAACAGCTCGCCCGAACCGTTCTCCAACCTCGGCATGAGCCTGGTCGAGGACGGCCTGGTGGTCGGCGCGGTCTGGCTTGCCACGAACCACCCGCTGGTCTTTGTCGTGTTGCTCGCGATCACCGTCGTGCTGATGTGGATCGCCACCTGGATGCTCTTCAAATTCCTGCGCGCGGTGTTCCGCCGCGTGCGCTCCTTCTTCACCGCCACCGCCTAGGAAGTCCCATGTTCCACAAGATCCTGATTGCCAACCGGGGCGAGATCGCCTGCCGCGTCGCCGCCACCGCGCGCCGCCTGGGCGTGAAGACCGTCGCCGTCTACTCGGACGCCGACGCGCGCGCCAAGCACGTGGCCGCCTGCGACGAGTCGGTGCACATCGGCGGCTCCGCACCCAAGGAAAGTTACCTGCAGTGGGAGCGCATCATCGCGGCCGCCCAGGCGACGGGCGCGCAGGCCATCCACCCGGGCTACGGCTTCCTGAGCGAGAACGAGGCGTTCGCCAACGCCTGCGTGAAGGCCGGTCTGGTCTTCATTGGCCCGCCGTCGTCGGCGATCGAGGCCATGGGCCTGAAGGCAGAGTCCAAGCGCCTGATGGAAAAGGCCGGCGTGCCACTGGTGCCGGGCTACCACGGCGCCGACCAGGACCCGGCCCTGCTGCAGCGCGAGGCCGACCGCATCGGCTACCCCGCGCTCATCAAGGCCAGTGCGGGCGGCGGCGGCAAGGGCATGCGCGTGGTCGAGAAGAGCGAGGACTTCGCCGCCGCGCTCGCCAGCTGCCAGCGCGAGGCGCGCAACAGCTTCGGCAGCGACGCGGTGCTGATCGAAAAATACGTGCAGCGCCCGCGCCACATCGAGATCCAGGTGTTTGGCGACACGCAGGGCGACTGCGTCTACCTGTTCGAGCGCGACTGCTCGGTGCAGCGCCGCCACCAGAAGGTGCTGGAAGAGGCGCCCGCACCGGGCATGACGCCGGAGCTGCGTGCCCAGATGGGCGCGGCCGCCGTGGCGGCGGCCAAGGCGGTGAACTACGTGGGCGCGGGCACGGTGGAGTTCATCGTCGAACAGCCCGAGGGCTACGCCCATCCCGAGGCCATGCGCTTCTATTTCATGGAGATGAACACCCGCCTGCAGGTGGAGCATCCGGTGACCGAGGCCATCACCGGTCTGGACCTGGTGGAGTGGCAGCTGCGCGTGGCCGGCGGCGAGCCGCTGCCGCTGAAGCAGGAAGACCTGCGCATCCACGGCCATGCGATCGAGGCGCGCATCTGCGCCGAAACGCCGGACAACAACTTCCTGCCCGCCACCGGCACGCTCACGGTCTACCGCAAGCCGGCCTGCACCAGTTTCGAACGCGGCGCGGTGCGCATCGATGACGGCGTGCGCGAGGGCGACACCATCAGCCCGTTCTACGACTCCATGGTCGCCAAACTGATCGTGCACGGTGCCACGCGCGAAGAGGCCTTGTCGCGGCTGGACGCCGCGCTGGCCGAGACGCGCATCGTCGGCCTCTCGACCAACGTGCAGTTCCTGCGCCACGTGGCCACCAGCCGCGCATTCGCCCAGGGCGAGCTGGACACCGCGCTGATCCCGCGCGAGGCCGCCGCGCTGTTCCACCAGGACAAGGTGGGCCTGCCGCTGGCCGTGGCCGCCGCCGTCGCGCAGACCCTGGTGGCCGAGCGCGCGCAGGAAGGCGCCGACCCGTTCTCGCGCCGCGACGGCTGGCGCCCGCACGGCATCACCGTGCGCCGCTTCGATTTCGAATACCAGGGGGAGACCCTGCTGGCCCAGCTGAGTTACCTGCACGACGGCGCGCTGCAACTTGCCTTCGGCGAGGTGAGCGGCGCGCTGGCCTTCGAGGCGCTGCCCGCCGACACCGGCACCCGCATGGACCTGCGCTTCAACGGCCAGCGCCAGACCGTGCAGACCTGGCAGGTGGACGAACACGTGCACGTGTTCTGCGCCCTGGGCGCGACCCAGATCGAGGAAATCGACGCCCTGGCCCACGCGGGCGAGGTGGCGGCTGAGGGCGGCCGCCTCACCGCGCCCATGCCGGGCAAGGTGGTGTCGTTCGCGGTCAAGGCCGGCGACGCGGTGACCAAGGGCCAGGCGCTGGCCGTGATGGAGGCGATGAAGATGGAGCACACCATCGCCGCGCCGGCCGACGGCACCGTGGCCGAGCTGCTCTACGCGCCCGGCGACCAGGTGAACGAAGGCGCCGAACTGCTCAAGCTCTCCGTGGCCTGACAGCGCCGCTGCGCGAGGCCGCGTAAGCTCGCCGCATGAACATCACCTTCTGCTGCGCCAACACCCGGGTCGGCCCCTGGCTGGCCGATCTGCGCCTGGCCTTGCCCCAGGCCAACGTCACCGAATGGCAACCCGGCGCCCCCCAGGCCGACCACGCGGTCGTCTGGGCGCCGCCGCAACAATTCATGGACGAACAACCCGGCCTCAAGGGCCTGTTCAACATCGGCGCGGGCGTGGATGCGCTGCTCAAGCTCCGGCTGCCGCCCTCCGCCAAGGTGGTGCGGCTCGACGACGCAGGCATGTCGGTGCAGATGGCCGAGTACGTGTGTCACGCCGTGATCCGCCACTTCCGCGAGTTCGACGCCTACGAGGCCGACGTGGCGCAGGGCCGCTGGTCGTACCGCAAGCCGCGCCTGCGGGCCGATTTCCCTGTCGGCGTCATGGGCCTGGGCGTGCTGGGCGAGCGCGTGGCCCAGGCGCTGCGCCAGTTCGACTTCCCGGTGCACGGCTGGAGCCGTTCGCCCAAGGCGATCGATGGCGTGATCTGCCACGCCGGTCACGCGGCCTTCGACAGCTTCCTGGCCTCGTGCCGGGTGCTGGTGAACCTGCTGCCGCTCACGCCCGAGACGCGCGACATCCTCAACCGCGACACGCTGTCGCGCCTGCGGCCCGAGGCGTACCTGATCAACGTCGCGCGCGGCGACCACCTGGTGGAAGACGACCTGCTCGCGCTATTGGAGAGCGGCCACATGGCTGGCGCCACGCTCGACGTGTTCCGCACCGAGCCGCTGCCCGCCCAGCATGGTTTCTGGAAACACCCGAAAATCACGGTCACGCCCCACACCTCGGCGCGCACGCTGCGCGAAGAAAGCATCGCCCAGATCGCCGGCAAGATCCTCGCGTTCGAACGCGGGGACCCGATCGCCGGCGTGGTCGATCCGGTGCGCGGGTACTGACCCCCTCGAAAGACCCCCATGAAACTGCCCTCCCGCGTCCAGCTCATCGACGTCGGTCCCCGCGACGGCCTGCAGAACGAAAAGCAGCCGGTGCCGGCGGCCGTCAAGGTCGAGCTGGTGCACCGCCTGCAGGCCGCCGGCCTGAAAGAGATCGAGGTCACCAGCTACGTGAGCCCCAAGTGGGTGCCGCAGATGGCCGACAACCACGAGGTCATGGATGGCATCCGGCGCCAAAGCGGCATCCGTTATTCGGTGCTCACGCCCAACCTCAAGGGTTATGAAGCCGCCGTGGCAGACAAGCCCGACGAGATCGTGGTGTTCGGCGCCGCCAGCGAGGCCTTCAGCCAGAAGAACATCAACTGCTCGATCGCTGAAAGCATCGAGCGCTTCGCGCCCGTGGTCGAGGCCGCGCGCGCGGCCGGCATCGCCGTGCGTGGCGCGATGAGCTGCACCGTGGGCTGCCCCTACGAAGGCGAGATCGCGCCCGAGCGCGTGGCCTACCTCGCCGGGCTCATGAAGGGCATCGGCGTGCAGCGCGTGGACGTGGCTGACACCATCGGCGTGGGCACACCACGCAAGGTGCAGGCCGCGCTGGAGGCCACGCTGACGCACTACGGCATCGATCAGATTTCAGGCCACTTCCACGACACCTATGGCCAGGCGCTGTCCAACACCCTGGCCGCGCTCGAGATGGGGGTCTGGAACTTCCAGTCGTCGGTGTCCGGCCTCGGTGGCTGCCCCTACGCCAAGGGTGCCACCGGCAACGTGGCGACTGAAGACGTGGTTTACCTCCTGCACGGCATGGGCATCGCCACCGGCATCGACCTCGACGCGCTGGTGGATGCCGGCGTCTACATCAGCGAACAGCTCGGCCGGCCCACCGGTTCGCGCGTGGCTCGCGCATTGCTCGCGAAACGCGCGGGGTGATATGACGTCACCCCCGCCGCGCTTCGCGCGACCCCCTCAAGGGGGCAACACCTGCGGCCCGGCAAAGCCGGTTCCGCGGTGTTTCTGGGCTGGTATCGTTTTGTGCGCCGCGCATCGTCCGCCGCACAGCAGATCAAACTGAGAAAGACATTCCATGGAATTGCAAGTCTGGATGGCGTATTTCGTGGCCTCGTGGGCCATCGCGCTCTCGCCCGGTTCGGGCGCGGTGCTGTCGATGACGCACGGCCTGGCCTATGGCGTGAAGAAAACCAGCGTGACCATCGCGGGCCTGCAGCTGGGGCTGGCGGTGATCCTGCTGGTGGCCGGCGTCGGTGTGGGGGCGCTGTTGCTGGCCTCGGCCACCGCCTTCACCATCGTGAAGTTCGCGGGCGCGGGCTACCTGATCTGGCTTGGCTTCAACCAGTGGCGTGCCCGCGTGGGCGTGGTGCCCGAGGCGGGCGATGCCGTGCCGGCCCAGGTGGCCGTGCCCTCGGCGCGCGAGCGCTTCGTCATGGGCTTCTTCACCAACGTGACCAACCCCAAGGGCATCGTCTTCATGGTGGCCGTGCTGCCGCAGTTCATCGACCCCACGCGCGGCCTCTGGCTGCAGCTGCTGATCCTGCTGGCCACCACCGTGGTGGTCGATCTGATCGTGATGCACGGCTACGCCTTCCTGGCCTCGCGCGCGCAGCGATGGCTGGCCACGGCCCGTGCCCGGCGCGCGCAGAACCGCGTGTTCGGCGGCGTGCTCATGGCCATGGGTGCTAGCCTCCTGCTCGTGAAACGCGCGGCATGAGGAGCGACACCAGCATGTGCGGCGCCGAACTTCAGACCCTGCCCGAGACCGTGCAGCGCGTGGCGCGCGTGCTGCAGGACGCGGGCCACGCCCACGCCCCCGTGATGCTCGACGACGCCGCGCGCACCGCGCAGCAGGCGGCCGATGCCCTGGGCGTGGCCCTGGGCCAGATCGCCAAGAGCATCATCTTTCGCCGCAAGAGCGACGACGCGGCCGTGCTGGTCATCACCTCGGGCGACCTGCGGGTGGACGAGAAGAAGGTGCAGGCCCTGGTGTGCGCCGACGGCGGCAAGCTCGGCCGGGCCGATGCCGACTTCGTCAAGGCGCGCACCGGGTTTTCCATCGGCGGTGTCTCGCCGCTGGCGCACGCGGTGGCGCCCGTCACGCTGATCGACGCGCAGCTCTCGCGCTTCGACGAGATCTGGGCCGCGGCTGGCCACCCGCATGCGGTGTTCCGCCTCAGCCCCGTCGAGCTCCAGTCGCTGACCGGCGCGCCGGTGCACGACGTCACCGTGGTGGCCTGAACGCATGTCCTTGCCGCCGCCCCCCGTCACCCTCCAGGCCGCGCGCCGCCGTGCCGGACTCCGCCCCGGCGTGCCGTCGCCGTGCATCTCGGTCTGCGAGATGGACGAGGCCCACAACCGCTGCAAAGGGTGCTTCCGCACGCTGGAAGAAATCGGCATCTGGAGCCGCGCCAGCGATGCGGACAAATTGCTGATCTGGCAACAGGTGGAAGCGCGGCAATCGTCCCGGACCGACCCATGACCGACATCCTGTTCTTTTACGACCCGATCTCGCCCTACGCCCACCTCGCGTTCGAGCGCCTGCCCGAAGCCCTGATGGGCCACAGCGTGCAGGTGCGCTACCGGCCCGTGCTGTTCGCCGCGCTGCTCAAGGCGCACGGCCAGCTGGGCCCGGCCGAGATCCCGGCCAAGCGCGACTGGACCTACCGCCACGTGAGCTGGCTCGGGCACCACCACGGCGTGGTGCTCGACATGCCGGCCGCGCACCCGTTCAACCCGCTGCCCCTGCTGCGCCTGGGCCTGGCCTGCGCGACGGACGACGCGCCGGGCGAGACCAACCGCTATGTCACCGAGCTGCTGTTCCGCCACGTCTGGCGCGGGGGGCTCGACGCCGCCGACCCGGCGCGGCTGGCCGAGCTGCAGGCTCTGTTGCAGGACCACATGGCGCAGCGCGGCAAGCCGTGGAACGCGCCCGACAGCGAGGTGGTCAAGCAGCGCCTGCGCGCCAACACCGACGAGGCGCTCGCGCTCGGCCTGTTCGGTGTGCCGGCGATGGTGGTGGACGGCCGCGTGTTCTGGGGACACGACGCCCTGCCCATGCTGCGCGCCTACCTGGACGGCGACACCTGGTTCGAGACCCAGTGGGGCGCGGCGGCGCAGCGGCCCGAAGGCGTGCGCCGGTCTCAGACGGGCTAGCCGCCGGGTCGCTCCCAAGGCAGGTCCAGCCCCCTTGGGGGGCAGCGACCCGCGCAGCGGTGGAGCGTGGGGCTCTTAAGTTTGAAACGCCGCCGCCACGCCCATCACCTCGCCGGTGTGGGCGGCCTCATAACCCTTGAGCGCGGCCACGCGCGCGCGGAACGCCGGTGAGCGCAGCACCGTGAGCACCGGCCGCAGCTCGGTGCGGTCCAGCGCGTCGGCCGGCAGCGCGAAGAAATAGCGCTCCTTCAGCAGGGGGATGAAATGCAGGCCGAAGCGGTGCGCGGCGGTCTGCACGCCGATGCCCACGTCGGCCATGCCGCTGGCCACATAAGCGGCCACGGCGGCGTGGGTGAGTTCGGTGTTGTCGTAACCCGCCACCGCCTGCGGCGCGATGCCTTCGCGCTTGAGCAGCAGGTCGGTCAGCACCCGCGTGCCCGAGCCCTCGGGCCGGTTGACGAAGCGCAGCCCGGGCCGCGCGAGGTCGGCCAGCCCGCGCAGGCCCAGCGGGTTGCCCGCCGCCACGAAGAGCCCCTGCGTGCGCACCGCCAACTGCACCAGCAGGTGCTGGTCGGGCTTGAGCCAGGTCAGGTAGCGCCGAGCGGCGGCGGCTTCGAACTCGCCCAGCGGCACGTGAAAACCCGCGAGTTCGCAATCGCCCTGCGCGAGCGCGGCCACGGCCTCCAGGCTGCTGCGGTAACGCAGCTCCACCGGCACCTGGCGCGCCGCCAGCTGTTCGCGCAGCGCGGCCACCGCGAAGCCGTGGCTGGCGTGCAGACGCGGCACGGCGCGCTGGCGGCGCTGCACGCGCCCGAGTTCGCCTTCGAGCTCCGAGGCCAGCGATTCGAGCAGGGGTTGCAGGCGCGCGCCGATGCGGGCATCGGCCCAGATGAGCTTTTCACCCAGCGGCGTGAGCGCCGAGCCGCGCCCGCGCCCGCGCACCAGCAGCGGTTGGCCGAACAGCTGCTCGGCCTGTTGCAGCAGGCCCCAGGCGTGGCGGTACGACAGGCCCAGCTCGCGCCCGGCCTGCGAGATGCTGCCCGAACCCTGCACGGCCGCAAGCAGGCCGAGCAGGGTGTTGGCATCGAGCGCGGGGCCGTCTTCCTGGGCGATGCGCCATTGGGGCTGGAGGGTGATGCGCAGCATGGGGGGAAGCCCGACTTTATGAACTGTCAAACATATTAAAACAACCCATACGGTGCTACGCTGAAAAAATGACCAGAACGACGGCCCACGAGACCCCCGAGCGCCCCACCGGCACCGTGATTCCCATCCGCCCGATCGAGGCGATGGGGCGCGGCAAGGCGCGCTACACGCCCAAGGGGCGGCAGACCTCACCCGAAGCACGCGAGCGCGTGGCCGCGCTGTGCGATGGCCTGGCGCCGCGCGCCGACCTGCTGATCGAACACCTGCACCGCCTGCAAGACGGCGAAGGTGCGCTGCGCCACGGCCACTTGGCCGCGCTGGCCGAGCGGCTGCGGCTGAGCCAGGTCGAGGTGTTCGAGGTCGCGAGCTTCTACCACCACTTCGAGATCGTCGACGATGCCGCACCCGTGCCGCAGACCGTGGTGCGTGTGTGTACCAGCCTCTCGTGCGCCATGGCCGGCGGCGAGGAACTGCTGGCCGACCTGCAGACCGCGCTGGCGGGTGACGCCACGGTGCGCGTGCAGGCCGCACCGTGCATCGGCCAGTGCCACGTGGCACCGGCTGCCTGCGTGGGCCAGCGCCAGCTGCCGCAGGCCAGCGTGGCTGGGGTGCAGGCGCTGCTGACCTGTGGAGACACCGGGCCACGCCAACTGCCCGCGCCCGCACCCGCCGAATTCAAGCAGCTGCGGCGCCTTCTTTCGGGCGGTCTCAACGCCGAACAGGTGCTGACCGAGCTGAAAGCTTCCAACCTGCGCGGCCTGGGCGGCGCGGGTTTTCCGTCCTGGCGCAAGTGGGAGACGGTGCGCGCCCAGCCCGGCCCGCGCCACATGGTCGTCAACATCGACGAAGGCGAGGTCGGCACCTTCAAGGACTGGCAGGTGCTCAGCAGCGCCGAGGCCGGCGCGCCGCAGATGCTCGAAGGCCTGCTGATCGCCGCCCAGGTGGTGGGCATCTCGCACGCCTGGATCTACCTGCGCGACGAATACCACGACGTGCGCGAACTGCTCACGCGCGAGCTCGCGCGGCTCGACACCACCCTGCGCGCGCTGATCGAACAACACCCCGGCTACACGCCCCCACGCATCGAGCTGCGGCGCGGCGCGGGCGCCTACATCTGCGGGGAAGAGTCGGCGCTGATCGAATCGGTGGAGGGCAAGCGCGGCCTGCCGCGCCTCAAGCCGCCCATCGTGGCCATGCACGGCGTGTTCGGCCGGCCCACGCTGGCGCACAACCCCGAAACCCTGTGGTGGCTGCCGCTGATCCTGGCCAAGGGCGGGGCCTGGCTGGCCGGCGAAGGCCTGCGCGGGCGCAGCGGCCTGCGGCGCTTCTCGGTCTCGGGCCGCGTGAACAAGCCCGGCGTGCACCTGGCGCCGGCCGGCATCACGCTGCGCGAACTGGTCAACGAACACGCGGGCGGCATGGTCGAGGGCCACACGCTCTACGCCTACCTGCCGGGCGGCGCCTCGGGCGGCATCCTGCCGGCCTCGCTGGCCGACGTGCCGCTGGACTTCGACACCCTGGTCGACCATGGCAGCTTCATCGGCTCCATGGCCGTGGTGGTGATGAGCCAGCACGACACCGCGCGCGGCGCCGCGCTCAACCTCATGCAGTTCTTCGAGCACGAGTCCTGTGGCCAGTGCACGCCCTGCCGCGCCGGCACCACCAAGGCCGTGCAGCTCATGCAGGCGCCGGTGTGGAACGCGCCGCTGCTCGGCGAGCTCTCGCAGGTGATGCGCGACGCCAGCATCTGTGGCCTGGGCCAGGCCGCGCCCAACCCGGTGGACAGCGTGCTGCGGTTCTTTGCCCATGAAGTGAACGCCGGAGGTGCGGCATGAAGACCGACGACCTGCCCCTGGACGCGACGCCGATCGCCTTCACCCTCAACGGCCGCGCGCTGGAAGCCGCGCCCGGCGAGAGCATTCTGAAAGCCGCGCAGCGCGCGGGCGTGGACATCCCGCACCTGTGCCACAAGGACGGCCTGCGCAGCCCCGGCAACTGCCGCGCCTGCGTGGTCGACATCGAAGGCGAGCGCGTGCTTGCGCCCTCGTGCTGTCGCGCGCCCAGCGCCGGCATGGTGGTGCACAGCGACAACGCCCGCGCCAGCGCCGCGCAGAAGACGGTGCTGGAGCTGTTGCTGTCCGACGCGCCCGACACCGCCGCGCTCAAGTTCGACAGCGAGCTGGCGCATTGGGCCGAGGTGGCCGGCGCGTCGCCCGGGCGCTTCCCCGCGCGCGCCGCCGCCGTGCACGACCTGAGCCACCCCGCGATGGCGGTGAACCTCGATGCCTGCATCCAGTGCACGCGCTGCATCCGCGCCTGCCGTGAGACCCAGGGCAACGACGTGCTGGGCCTGGCTTTCAGGGGCGGCCACGCGCAGATCGTGTTCGACCAGAACGACCCCATGGGGGCGAGCACCTGCGTGGCCTGCGGCGAGTGCGTGCAGGCCTGCCCCACGGGCGCCATCGCCCCGGCCAATGGCGCCTTCGCCAAACCCTCGCAGCAGCAGGTCGATTCGGTCTGTCCCTTCTGCGGCGTGGGTTGCCAGCTCACCTACCACGTCAACGACGGCAAGATCGAACACGTCGAAGGCATCGCGGGGCCGGCCAACGAAGGCCGCCTGTGCGTCAAGGGCCGCTTCGGTTTCGACTACGCGCACAGCCCGGAGCGCCTCACGCGCCCGCTGATCCGCCGCGCCGGCGTGCCCAAGGACCCGCACGGCGAGCTGCGCCGCCTCACGCCCGAGCAGGTGCGTGAGCGCTTCCGCGAAGCCAGCTGGGACGAGGCGCTGGACGCCGCCGCCGAAGGCTTCCGCAAAGCCCTGGCCGCCACGCAGGCGCGCGGGCGCCAGGGCCCGGTGGCCGGCTTCGGTTCGGCCAAGGGCACGAACGAAGAGGCCTACCTGTTCCAGAAGCTGATCCGCACCGCGTTCGACACGCACAACGTGGACCACTGCACGCGCCTGTGCCACGCCTCCAGCGTGGCCGCGCTCATGGAAGGCCTGGGCTCGGCGGTGGTCACCAACCCGCTGCGCGACGTGCAGCACGCCGATTTCGTGCTGCTGATCGGCGCCAACCCGGCGCAGAACCACCCGGTGGGCGCGACCTGGATCAAGAACGCGGTGAAGCAGAGCGGCCTGAAGCTGGTGCTGGCCGACCCGCGCCGCACCGAGCTCGCGCGCCACAGCTGGAAGCACCTGGGCTTCAAGTCCGGCACCGACGTGGCCCTGCTCAACGCGCTGCTGCACACCATCGTGTTCGAAGGCCTGACCGACCCGGCCTACATCGAAGCCCACACGCTGGACTTCGCGCAGCTCAAGGCCCACCTGGTGGACTTCTCGCCCGAGGCGATGGCGCCGGTCTGCGGCATCGACGCGGCCACGCTGCGCGAGGTCGCGCGCGCCTACGCCACGGCGAAGAACGCCATGATCCTCTGGGGCATGGGCATCAGCCAGCACACGCACGGCACCGACAACGCGCGCTGCCTGATCGCGCTCGCGCTGGTCACCGGCCAGATCGGCCGCCCCGGCACCGGGCTGCACCCGCTGCGCGGCCAGAACAACGTGCAGGGCGCGAGCGACGCCGGGCTCATCCCCATGGTGCTGCCCGACTACCAGCGCGTGGCCGACGGCCCGGCGCGCGAGAAGGCCGAGCGCCTGTGGAACCTGGCGCCGGGCACGCTGCGCAGCGAAGCCGGCCTCACGGTGGTGGAGATCGTCGACGCGGCCTACCGCAAGGAGATCCGCGCCATGCTGATCCAGGGCGAGAACCCGGCCATGAGCGACCCCGACGCGGCCCACGCGCGCGAAGCGCTCGCGGGGCTGGACCACCTGGTGGTGCAGGACATCTTCCTCACCGAGACCGCCAGCCTGGCCGATGTGGTGCTGCCCGCCACCGCCTGGCCCGAGAAGACCGGCAGCGTGACGAACACCGACCGCTGCGTGCAGCTCGGCCGCAAGGCCGTGCCCGCGCCGGGCGAGGCCCGCGCCGACGCCTGGATCACCGAACAGCTCGCGCGCCGCCTTGGCCTGGGCTGGACCTACGGCGTCGCCGCCGACGGCAGCGGGACGGACGACGCCGCGCAGGGCATCGGCGCGGTGTTCGAGGAAATGCGCGCCCTCATGCCCAGCATCGCCGGCCTGTCGTGGTCGCGCCTGTGCCGCGAGGGCGCGGTCACCCACCCGGTGGTGGACGAAGCCGACCCCGGCCAGCCGGTGGTGTTCACCGACGGCTTCCCCACGCCCAGCGGCCGCGCCTCGCTGGTGGGCGCGGTGCTCACGCCGCCGGCCGAGCAGCCCGACGCCGAATTCCCCATGGTGCTCATCACCGGCCGCCAGCTCGAACACTGGCACACCGGCAGCATGACGCGGCGCAGCGGTGTGCTCGATGCGCTCGAACCCAGCCCCGTGGTGAGCTTGCATCCCGAGACCGCCCAGCGGCTCGGGCTGTGGGCAGGCGCGCAAGCGCAGGTGCGCTCCCGGCGCGGCGAGGTCGCCCTGCCCGTGCGGATCGACGAAGGCATGCCACGCGAGACCGCCTTCATTCCCTTCGCCTACGCCGAGGCCGCCGCCAACCTGCTCACCAACCCCGCCCTGGACCCGGTGGGCAAGATCGCGGAATTGAAGTACTGTGCGGTGGACGTGCGGCCTGTTGTGGCCGCGCGTGATCCGGCCCGGCATTGACCTGCCTCAACGCGGCAGTTTGACGGGACTCCTACGATGAACCCTCCGCCCGACGGGTGGGGCGGTTCACATCTCATGCAAGGAGCGCCACCATGTTCAAGAAAATTCTCGTGCCCACCGACGGTTCCACGCTGGCCGCGCAGGCCACCACGGTCGCGTTGGGGCTGGCCAAGAGCCTGAACGCGCAGATCATCGGCGTCAACGTGATCGACCCGTTCCCGTACATCGGCATCGGAGACGCCTCGGCCGTGGGCCTGCAGGCCTACCTGACCGAAGCCAAGAGCGCGGCCGGCCAGGCGCTGGACGCGGTGCGCCAGGCCTGCGAGGCCCAGGGCGTGGTGTTCGCGGCGGGTGACACCATCGAACGCAACGTGGTCTACGAAGGCATCATCGAAACGGCCGAGGCCGAAGGCTGCGACCTGATCGTGATGGGCTCCCACGGCCGCCAGGGCGTCAAGGCCCTCATTCTGGGCAGCGTGGCGCAGAAGGTGCTGACGCACGCCAAGGTGCCGGTGCTGATCGTCAAGGGCTGAGGGCCGACCGTTCGGCGCCTGCCCATCGGGGTGAACCCTTGGATGGGCCCCCTGCCTGACCCGCTGACAGCGAGTTGACAGCGGGGCTTCCTAGCATCTCTTCCACAGATGGCGCGCCGTGCCGCGCCACACCGGAGGAGACATGCGGCGCAATCAATTCCTCATGGCACTGGGTGGCTGGGCGGCGGCGTCTTGCCTGCCCGCGCGCGCCAGCGGCGCGGATCGCCTGTCCGTGCTGATCCCCGCGAGCGCGGGGGGCGGCTGGGACGCCACCGGCCGCGCGCTCGGTGCGGCGATGGTCGCGACCGGGCGCTACCGCGAGGCCCTCTACGACAACAAGGGCGGCGCCGCGGGCACCCTGGGCCTGGCCGCCTTCCTCCAGGAGGCGCGGGGTCAGCCGAATGCCCTGCTCATCATGGGCGCGGTCATGATCGGTGGCCTGGTGTCGTCGAAGACCCCGCTGCGCCAGCTGCAGCAATGCACGCCGATCGCGCGCCTCACCAGCGAGTACAGCGCCTTCGCCGTGGCGGCCGGCTCCCCGATCCGGTCGCTGGGCGCCGTCGCCGAGCGGCTGCGCCAGGCCCCCGGCAGCGTGCGCTTCGGAGGCGGCTCCAAGGCCTCGACCGAGCACATCGCCGTCTCGATGTTCGCGCGCAGCCTGCGCGTGCCGCCCCGGGAGATCCGCTACCTGCCCCATGGCGGCGGCGCGGACGCGGTGGCCGCCCTGCTCAAGGGCGAGATCGATGTGGTGGGCGGTGGCTACGGGGAACTGGCCCAGGGCATCGCCCGGGGCCAGCTGCGCCTGCTCGGTGTGACCGCGCAACGGCGCCTGCCCGGCTTGCCGGACGTGCCCACGCTCAAGGAGCAGGGGTACGACGTCACCATCGGCAACTGGCGCGGCGTCTACGGCGCGCCCGGCATCAGCGACGCTCAGCGCGCCGCGCTCACGCAGGCGGTGGCCGAGGCCGTGAAGTCGCCGGCCTGGCGGCAGGCCGCCGAGCGCCATGGCTGGACGCCTGCGTTCACCACGGGCCGGGACTTCGAGGCCTTCGTCGAATTCGAGTACGCCGCCACGGCGGCGATTCTGTTCCTGTCGGGCATGTTGTAGCCCGGCGCGCAAGGGGCCCGTTGTGGGGTGTTGACGCGGCGCCGCCCGGTGCCGCGTCTTTTTTTTGGGGGTCAGCGGCGGAATTTGCCGCTGGCGTCCACGATGGACAGGTCGGCGAAGTCCAGCCCGGTGTGGTTGCTCGGGCTGTAGTGCACGGTCAGGCCACCCAGGTCGTAGCTCTTGAGGTTCTCCAGCGCATCTCGCAGGGCCACGGGCGTGGGGTTCGGGCCGGCGCGGCGCAGGCCTTCGGTCAACACCTTGGCGGCGGCGTAGCCTTCCATCATGGCGGGCGACACGCCCGCCAGGCCCTTGGCCTTGGCGAACTCCTGCGCTTCCTTGATCAGACCGTAGGCCACCGAGCGCTCGTTGGGGAACACCTGCGTCACGATCACGCCGCGCGCGTGTTCGCCCAGCAGCTTGATGAAGCCGTCCGAGGCGTTGTTCGAGAGCGTGACCATCTGCGCGCGCGAACCGGCGGCGCGCACCGCCTTGACCGCATTGGCGGTGTTGCCGGCCGAGCCGATCACCATCACCGCCTGCGCGTTGCTCTCGTGGACCCGCTTGGACAGCTCGGTGAAGTCGGGTTTGTCGCGCGGGAACTTTTCATGCAGCACCGGCTTGAGCTTGGCCTTCTCGAAGCCCTTGAGCGCCCCGGCCGCCGAATCGGCGCCGAAGGAATCGTCGGTCTCCAGCACCGCGATGCGCGTGATGCCGATGCTCGCCAGGTGTTCGATGGCCTTGGCGGCCTCGCGCTGGTAGGTGGCGCGCACGTTGAACACCCAGGGGTTGACCGGCTGGTGCAGCGCCATGGCGCCGGTGCTCGGCCCG
Organism: Hydrogenophaga sp. FG152; assembly: GCF_057809615.1. NCBI lineage: Bacteria > Pseudomonadati > Pseudomonadota > Betaproteobacteria > Burkholderiales > Comamonadaceae > Hydrogenophaga > Hydrogenophaga sp. FG152. Next base: position 172,903 of record NZ_JBMDKH010000008.1, read on the forward strand.
ACCAGCGGCACCTTGAGCTCGGCCAGCATGGGCAGCAGGGCCTGCGAATGCGGCGTGCCGCGGTTCAGGAACAGGGCCAGCACCCGCTGTTTCGTGATCAGTTCGCGCGCCACCTCCACCGTGACCTTGGGGTCGAACTTGTCGTCCACCGTGATCAGTTCGATCTTCTGGCCGTTGACACCGCCGCGCGCGTTGATGGTGTCGAAGTACAGCTGGGCACCCTCATGGTTCTCCTTCACCCCGGCCGCCACCGAGCCTGTGAAGCCCGAGGGCATGCCCACGCGCAACTGGGCCCAGGCGGGGGCCGCAAAAACCAGCAGCCCGGCCAGCCCCCAGGCGGTCCAGACCGGGCTTGAAAACAAGCGAATCCGTTTCATATAGGCGTCTCCTTGGGTGAGCCGAGTCTATGCAGCCCGCGGGCGCGGGAAATTGTGGATATGACTTACCGCACCGATGCTTTGTCACACCCCTCCGTAGAATCTTTGCGTCCCCCTCTGGAGCCCATGCATGTCCGATGCCTTTCTGCCCGCCGATCCACCCGTGGGCGCGATTTCAACCGTGTCCGAGGCCGAAGGGCGCGACCACCCGACGGAAGGCGGCTCCGGGCTGATCCGCATCCGGGGCGCGCGCCAGCACAACCTCAAGAACCTCGACCTCGACATCCGCACCGGTGAGCTCACCGTGGTCACCGGACCCAGCGGCTCGGGCAAGTCCAGCCTGGTGTTCGACACCCTGTTCGCCGAAGGCCAGCGCCGCTACGTCGAGACCTTCAGCGCCTATGCGCGCCAGTTCCTGGACCGCATGGACAAGCCGGCCGTCGACCGGGTGGACGGCGTGCCACCGGCGATCGCGATCGACCAGACCAACCCGGTGCGCTCCTCGCGCTCCACCGTGGGCACCATGACGGAGCTCAACGACCACCTCAAGCTGCTGTTCGCTCGCGGTGCCGACCTGTTCGACCGCGAGACCGCGCTGCCGGTGCGGCACGATTCGCCCGAATCGATCTTTGCCGAGCTCAAGGCGCGCGCGGCCGGTTTCACCGCCGGGCCTGATCCGCGCCTGGTGCTGACCTTCCCGGTGGAGTTGCCGGCCAGCACCACGCCCGAGGAAGTCGAACAATGGCTCTCGGCCAGCGGTTACACCCGCGTGCAGGCCGAGCGGGTGGTGCAGCGGGCCGCGCCGCAGGAGGGCGCGCCCGAAAAGGTCGGCAAGAAGGCCAAGCCGGTCATCGAGTCGGTGAAGGTGCTCGATGTGGTGGCCGACCGCTTCCGCATGAGCTCGGTCGAACCGGCGCGCGCCATGGAGGCGATCGAAGCCGGCCTCAAGCGCGGCGGCGGCAAGCTCATGGTGTATGTGCTGGCCGAAGAGGGCGAGCCCGAGATCTGGCGCTTTTCAACGGGCCTGCACTGCCCGGAAAGCGACATCCGCTACAGCGAACCCACGCCCTCGATGTTCTCGTTCAACTCGGCGGTGGGCGCCTGCGAGGCCTGCCGGGGCTTCGGCCGCGTGATCGGGGTGGACTACGGCCTGGTCATCCCCAACGACAAGCTCACGCTGCGCGCTGGCGCGGTCAAGGTGTTCCAGACACCGGCGTGGAAGGAATGCCAGGACGACATGATGCGGCACGCCGAGGCCGCCGGCATCCCGCGCGACACGCCCTGGGCCAAGCTCACGCCCGAGCAGCAGCACTGGGTGAAGGCCGGTTCGCCCCTGTGGAACGGCAAGTGGAACCAGCAGTGGTACGGCGTGGACCGCTTCTTCGAGTACCTGGAGAGCAAGGCCTACAAGATGCACATCCGCGTGCTCTTGTCCAAGTACCGCAGCTACACCGAGTGCCCGAGCTGCCACGGCGCGCGCCTCAAGACCGACAGCCTGCTCTGGCGCATCGGCAGCAAGGCCCAGGCCGACGCGGTGCTGCCCGCGCAGAAGCGCTACCTGCCGCAGGGCGTGAAGTGGAGCCGAGCGCAGCTCGAAGCCATGCCCGGCCTGTGCCTGCACGACCTGATGCTGATGCCGCTGGACAAGCTGCGCGGTTTCTTCGCCTCGCTCGATGCCACGCTGACCCCGGCCGGCAGCGACACCACCGCCGCCGGTCAGGCGCAGGCATTGCGCCTGCTGTTCGAGGAAATCAACACCCGCATCCGCTACCTGTGCGAGGTCGGCATCGGCTACCTCACGCTGGACCGCCAGAGCCGCACGCTCAGCGGCGGCGAGGTGCAGCGCATCAACCTCACGACCGCGCTGGGCACCTCGCTGGTGAACACCCTGTTCGTGCTCGACGAGCCCAGCATCGGCCTGCACCCGCGCGACATGGCGCGCATCAACGACGCCATGCTGCGCCTGCGCGACGCCGGCAACACGCTGGTGGTGGTGGAGCACGACCCGGCGGTGATGCTCGCGGCCGACCGCCTGATCGACATGGGCCCGGGGCCGGGCGAGCGCGGCGGGCAGATCGTGTTCGACGGCACACCCGAAGCGATCCGCTCGGCCGACACGCTCACCGGTGCCTACCTCGGCTCGCGCAAGACCATCGGCATGGGCTTCAAGCGCATGGTCACCGACAGCACGCCGCGCCTCATCCTCGAGGGCGCGCGCGAACACAACCTCAAGGACGTGTCGGTCGAATTCCCGCTGCAGCGCCTGGTGGTGGTCACCGGCGTGTCAGGCTCGGGCAAGTCCAGCCTGATCCAGGACGTGCTCGCGCCGGCACTCCTGCGCCACTTCGGCAAGTCCACCGAGAGCCCGGGCGCGCACGACCGCCTGCTCGGGGCCGACCACCTGAGCGAGGTCGTGTTCGTCGACCAGTCGCCCATCGGCAAGACGGCGCGCTCCAACCCGGTGAGCTACGTGGGCGCGTGGGACGCGATCCGCTCGCTGTTCGCCGAGGCGCCGCTGTCGCGCCAGCGCAGCTACACGCCGGCCAAGTTCAGCTTCAACAGCGGCGACGGGCGCTGCCCCACCTGCGGCGGCTCGGGTTTCGAGCACGTGGAGATGCAGTTCCTGAGCGACGTGTACCTGCGCTGCCCGGACTGCGACGGCAAACGCTACCGGCCCGAAATCCTGGAAGTGAAGATCCAGCGCGGTGGCCGTTCGCTCAACGTGGCCGACGTGCTGGACCTCACCGTGAGCGAGGCCGCCGCGCTGTTCGCGGGCGACCGCGAGGTCATCCGCGTGCTGCAGCCCATCGTGGACGTGGGCCTGGAGTACGTGAAGCTGGGCCAGCCCGTGCCCACGCTCTCGGGCGGCGAGGCACAGCGCCTCAAGCTCGCGGGCTTCCTGGCCGAGGCCTCGAAGAACAGCAGCGCCAGCCGCCAGGCGGTGGCGCGCAAGGGCACGCTGTTCCTGTTCGACGAGCCCACCACCGGCCTGCACTTCGACGACATCGCCAAGCTCATGCGCAGCCTGCGCAAGCTGCTCGATGCGGGCCACTCGCTGGTGGTGATCGAGCACAACCTGGACGTGATCCGCGCGGCCGACTGGCTGATCGACCTCGGCCCCGAAGGCGGTGACGCTGGCGGACTGATCGTGGCCGAGGGCCCGCCCGAGACGGTGCGCGAGCACGCCGGCAGCCACACCGCGAAAGCGCTGCGCGACTACGCGCTGGCCATGGGCGAGGTGCACGAAGTGCGCGAAAGCCGGGCCCGGGGGCTGCAGCCGGCGCGCGCGCGCGCCGAGGGCGCGCACGCTCATGCGATCCGCATCGTCAACGCCAAGGAACACAACCTCAAGCAGCTCAGCGTGGACATCCCGCGCGGCAAGTTCAACGTCATCTCCGGCGTGAGCGGCTCGGGCAAGTCCACGCTGGCCTTCGACATCCTGTTCAACGAAGGCCAGCGGCGCTACCTGGAAAGCCTGAACGCCTACGCGCGCAGCATCGTGCAACCCGCGGGCCGGCCCGAGGTGGACGCGGTCTACGGCATCCCGCCCACGGTGGCGATCGAGCAGCGCCTCTCGCGCGGCGGCCGCAAGTCCACCGTGGGCACCACCACCGAGGTCTGGCACTTCCTGCGCCTGCTCTACGTGAAGCTGGGCACGCAGCACTGCATGCACGACGGCGCGGCCGTGATGCCGCAGAGCGCCGACAGCATCGCTGCCGCCATCCTGGCGCGCTACAAGGGGCAGCACATCGGCCTGCTCGCGCCGCTGGTGGTCAACCGCAAGGGCGTCTACACCGAGCTGGCGGACTGGGCGCGCCCGCGTGGCCACACCCACCTGCGGGTGGACGGCGAATTCCTGCCCACCACCGGCTTCCCGCGCATCGACCGCTTCAAGGAGCACACCATCGAACTGCCGGTGGCCGACTTCGTGGTGAATGCGGACGACGAGGCCGCGCTGCGCCGCGAGCTGAACAAGGCGCTGGAGATCGGCAAGGGCGTGGTGCACGTGCTCACCCCGCTCGACGGTCTGGCCCAGGCGCTGGCCGACGGCGCGTCCACGCGCGACCTCGGCACGCTGGAGGTGTTCTCCACCACGCGCGCCTGCCCGGTCTGCGCCACCAGCTACCCCGAGCTCGACCCGCGCCTGTTCTCGTACAACAGCAAACACGGCTGGTGCCCGGACTGCGTGGGCACCGGCGTGAAGCTGTCGAAAGACCAGCGCAAGGCGCTGGACGACTCGGTGCGCGACGACAAGGAAAAGGGCCGTGAGCAGAGCTTCGCCGAACCCGAGGTGGACGACCTGGTGGACGAGGCCTGCCCGGCCTGCGCGGGCACGCGCCTGAACCCGCAGGCGCGTGCGGTGCGTTTTGCCGGCGTGGGCATCACCGATGTCGCATGCCTTTCCGTGCGGGAGGTCAGGACCTGGGTGCAAGGCCTGATGAAGGACCTGGCGCTCAGCGCGCGCGAGGCCGACATCGCGCGCGACCTGCTGCCCGAGATCGAAAGCCGCCTGGCCTTCCTGGAAGAGGTGGGCCTGAACTACCTCACGCTGGACCGGGGCGCGCCCACCCTCAGCGGCGGCGAGGCACAGCGCATCCGCCTGGCGGCGCAGCTGGGCAGCAACCTGCAGGGCGTGTGCTACGTGCTCGACGAGCCCACCATCGGCCTGCACGCGCGCGACAACGCCATCCTGCTCAACGCGCTGCACAAGCTCGGCGACCAGGGCAACACCCTGGTGGTGGTGGAGCACGACGAAGACACCATCCGCCGCGCCGACCACATCATCGACATCGGCCCGAGCGCGGGCAAGCGCGGCGGCCGCGTGGTGGCCCAGGGCTCGGTGGACGACCTGTCGGCCAACGCCGACTCGGTGACCGGGCGCTACCTGCTGCACGCCATGAAACACCCGCTGCAGGCGCGTCGCGCCGCGCCCCCGGCCGACGAGGGCGCGCACTGGCTGCGGGTGAGCCGCGCCAACCTGCACAACCTGAACGAGCTCGACGCCGCCGTGCCGCTGCAGCGCCTGGTGGTCATCACCGGCGTGTCGGGCTCGGGCAAGTCCACGCTCGCACGCGACGTGCTGCTGACCAACGTGGCCGCCGCCGTGAGCCAGCGCAGCACCAAGGCCGGGCGCGATGCCATGGACAAGGGCAAGCACCCCGCGTGGAGCGGCTGCGCCGGCCTGAGCGGTTTCGAGACCGTGGACCGCGTGCTCGAAGTCGACCAGACCCCGATTGGCAAGACGCCGCGCAGCTGCCCGGCGACCTACATCGGCTTCTGGGACACGGTGCGCAAGCTGTTCGCCGACACGCTGGAAGCCAAGGCGCGCGGCTACGGCCCGGGCCGCTTCAGCTTCAACACCGGCGAAGGCCGCTGCCCGGCCTGCGAAGGCCAGGGCATGCGCACCATCGAGATGAGCTTCCTGCCCGATGTGAAGGTGCCCTGCGAGGTCTGCCACGGCGCGCGCTTCAACCCCGAGACCCTGGCCGTGACCTGGAAGGGCAAGAGCATCGGCGACGTGCTGCAGATGGAGGTGGACGAGGCGGTGGGTTTCTTCGCCAGCATGCCCAACATCAGCCATCCGCTGCAACTGCTCAAGGACGTGGGCCTGGGCTACCTCACGCTGGGCCAGCCCAGCCCGACGCTCAGCGGCGGCGAGGCGCAGCGCATCAAGCTCGTGACCGAGCTCAGCAAGGTGCGCGACGACGTCACGCGCCGGGGCCAGAAGGCGCCGCACACGCTCTACGTGCTCGACGAACCGACCGTGGGCCTGCACATGGCCGATGTGGAGAAGCTGATCCGCGTGCTGCACCGCCTGGTGGACGGCGGCCACAGCGTGGTGGTGATCGAGCACGACCTGGACGTGATGGCCGAGGCGGACTGGATCATCGACCTCGGGCCCGAAGGCGGCAACGGCGGCGGGCGCATCGTGGCGGCCGCGCCGCCCGACGAGGTGGTGCGCCTGGGCACCCACACCGGGCGCGTGCTGGGGCCGGTGCTGGCGCGGACCTGATGCCCGACAGCCAGGTCATCCACATCCACGCCGAGGCGCCGGCCAAACCGGCGCTCGGCGCGCCGTGCAACGGCTGCGGGGTGTGTTGCCTGGCCGAGCCCTGCCCGCTGGGGCGGGTGATCTCGCGCAAGCGCTTCGGCGCCTGCGACGCGCTGCGCTGGGACGGGGCCTTGGCGGTCTACCGCTGTGGTGCGGTCAGTGACGCGCGCGGTGTGCTGGGCCCGCGCTGGCGCTGGGCGGCGCCGCTGTTTCAGCGGCTGGCGCGGCGCTGGATCGCCGCTGGCGTGGGGTGTGATGCCGCGCTGCAGGCCGAGCGCGGCGACTGAGCGGTCAGCGCGCGAACAGCACCACGATACCCACGGCCAGCAGGGCCACAGCCCCCATCAGCAGGCGCGTGCGCTTGCGCAGCAGGTCCACGGCGCCCACCAGGCGCGCGTTCTGTTCGGCCAGCTCGGTCAGGGTCTGCGCCATCTGGGTCTGCACGGCGGCCTGCTGGTCGATCAGCTGGCGCGCCTCGATCAGGCGGTTCTTGAGCTCGCCCAGGGTGGGCGGGGCTTCGCCCAGGTCCAGCGGGGCCGGCGCGGTCGTGCCGGCCGGTGGTGTCTTCGAGCGGTCCAGCAGCTTGCGCGCGGCGTTGAGCACCGTGGGCGCGTGTTCGATCACGTCCCCCCAGGGGATGACTTTCAGGGCAACCAGCCAGGGAATGGCCATGGGGAGATCCTTTCGCTTGTCGGGTTGGCGTTGAGGTTGGGAGCCGCTCAGCCGCGCGGGGTTCCTTCAGATGGGGCCGAAACGGTCCGTCTCAACAGCCACCAGCCCACACCAGCGACCGACAGCAGCAAGGCCGGGAAGCCGAGCGTGGGCGCCCACTGCAGCGCGGCGGCGCCCAGCGCGGGCGCGAGCACCCCGCCCAGGGTGTAGGACAGCACCAGCACGGCGGTGCTGTTGACCAGCGTGATGCCTTCCTCGCGCGAGCCGATGTCGATCATCGCCAGCGTGTACAGACAACCGCCCGCGCCGCCCCAGAGGAAGGCCACGGGCGCGGCCAGCCAGGGCGTGCCGGCCACGAAGGGGATGACGAGCGTGGCCAGCAGGGTGATCAGGGCGCAGGCCCGCATGATCGCCAGGCGCGCGCGGTGGCCGTCGCCCCAGCGCTGTGCTGGGTGGTGGGCCATGCGGTCGGCCAGCACGCCGGCGGGCAGCATCATGAGCGCGCTGCCCAGGCCGCTGGCCGAGACCAGCAGCGCCGCCACGGTGGCGCCCAGGCCCAGCGCCAAGCCGTAGAGCGGCAGGATGGACGTGAGGCCGCTTTCGAAGAAACCGCCGACGAAGCCCACGGTCATGATCAGCGGGTGCGCCAGCAGCGCGTGCCACACGCCCGACAGGCCCACCTTCGCACTGTGGGTGTCGGCGGCGTCGGGCAGGCGGGGGATCAGCAGGCTCCAGACCAGGCCGATGGCCATGAAACCGAGTGCGATCCACAGGGCCGCGTCGCTGTCGGCGCCGACCCAGGCCAGCATGAGCGGGCCGACCACGAAGGTGATGCCCACCATGGTCTCGAAGATGCCCACATAGCGCCCGCGCTGCCCGGGCGGCGAGAACTCGGCCACCACGGCCTCGGCCAGCACCCAGCGCAGGCCCGAGGCCATGCCGGCGGCGATCTTGAACACGAACCAGAGCCACAGCAGCGGCGTGAAGGCGAAGCCGGCGGTGGCGATCACCGGGATCAGCGCGGCCAGCCACAGCGTGGGCCGCCGGCCCAGGCGCTGCGTGATGGCCGAAGCGAACGGTGTCATGAAGAACACGCCGAGCCAGCCGCTGGCGGCGAACACGCCGGCCAGCGCGGTCGATTCGCCGCCGCCCTTCAGGCGCAACAGCAGCAGCGGTGTGAGCATGAAATAGCCCACCAGCTCGAAGAAGGTGGAGCCGAAGATCGCGACCAGACCGAGCCGCGCCTCGGCGGGCGGGTGGCCGGGCAGGGTGCCGGTGGGTGGCAGCGGGTGCTCGCTCATGCGCCCGCGGCCCGCGCGCCCAGCACCGCGTCGGCCACCTCGGTGAAGCCCGCGCCGCGCTCGCCCGCCGCCACGTAGCGCGGGTGCTGCGTGAGCGCGCCCCAGAAGCGCGCGACGTTGGCCACGCCCACGCTGTGCGGGAAATGGCCGAACATGCGCGCGTCGTTGGTCGAGTCGCCGACGTAGACCCAGCGGTCGATTTCGTCGTCGAGCGCGCGGCCCAGGCGCGAGCGCACGATCCAGCGCGCACCGGCCAGCTTGTCGTGCTCGCCGATCCAGCCGTTGATGTGGATGGAGCTCACCGTGGCGTTGAGGCCCTCGCTTTTCATGAGTTGCACCACCGTGGCGATGTCGGCTTCGCTCAGGTGGGCGAACTCGCTGTGGTCGATCGCGATGTCGGTCTCGCGCCCCGGGCTGTCGGTGGCCAGGCGGGCCTGCGGCAGCTCGGCCAGCACACGCTGCGCGGTGGCCTGCAGCTTCGCGAAATGGGCGGCGCGCGTGGCCGCGTCCTGCAGGTAATCGCGCCTGAGCTCGCCCGAGGCGCCGCGCCACAGCGCCACGGCGCCGTTCTCGGCCACGATGGCGTCCACCGGCCAGGCCAGCGCGAAGGCCTCGCTCCAGCCGGCGGGCCGGCCCGTGATGGCAAACACCGGCAGGCCGGCGGCGCGCAGGCGGTGCAGCGCGTCCAGGGCATCGGGGGTGATCGCGCCCTCGGTCGTGAGGGTGTCGTCGATGTCCGTCAGCACGCCGTGGATGCGGGCGCGGTCCGTGGCGGGCCAGAGGGTGAGGGGATTCATGCGCATGGAAGGCGGGCAGTGTCGCACAGGGCCCCGCGCGCCGCAGGTGCCACCGGCGACGCGCGGCAGGGGGCAGATCGAGGCCGGTGCGGTAGAATCGCGCGATCCGAGGAGCGTTGCAGCGCCCCCACTGAACACTTCAGCAGCGGGGCGTGAGGCTCGGACCATCCATGCAACGACGCTCATCCACATCCCGTGCGATGAGTTCTTTTTGACTCAATGCCAGATGTGGTTTGTCCATCCTTTCCGGAGCGAACCATGAATGCACGTCTGAACAACCCGACCGCCGACAGCGCGATCGCCGACCTTTCCCTGGCCGAGTGGGGCCGCAAGGAAATCCGCATCGCGGAAACCGAAATGCCCGGCCTGATGGCCATCCGTGAGGAATTCGCCGCCGCCAAGCCGCTCAAGGGCGCGCGCATCACGGGCAGCATCCACATGACGATCCAGACCGCGGTGCTGGTCGAAACCCTGCAGGCCCTGGGCGCCAGCGTGCGCTGGGCTTCGTGCAACATCTTCTCCACGCAGGACCATGCCGCCGCCGCGCTGGTCGCGCAGGGCACGCCGGTGTTCGCGCACAAGGGCGAAACCCTGGCCGAGTACTGGGACTTCACCCACCGCATCTTTGAATTCGGCGCCGCCGGCACCGAAGGCGAAGGCCCGAACATGATCCTGGACGACGGCGGCGACGCCACGCTGCTGATGATCCTGGGCCAGAAGGCCGAGAAGGACCCGTCGGTCATCAGCAAGCCGACCAGCGAGGAAGAAACCTGCCTGTTCGCCGCCATCAAGGCCAAGCTCGCGCAGGACTCGACCTGGTACACCCGCAAGGCCAGCCAGATCATCGGCGTGACCGAAGAGACCACCACCGGCGTGCACCGCCTGAAGGAAATGGCTGCCCGGGGTACGTTGCCGTTCCGCGCCATCAACGTCAACGACTCGGTCACCAAGAGCAAGTTCGACAACCTGTACGGCTGCCGCGAATCGCTGGTCGACGGCATCAAGCGCGCCACCGACGTGATGATTGCCGGCAAGGTCGCTGTGGTCGCCGGGTATGGCGATGTGGGCAAGGGCTCGGCCCAGGCACTGCGCGCCCTGTCGGCGCAGGTGTGGGTGACCGAGATCGACCCCATCAACGCCCTGCAGGCCGCGATGGAAGGCTACAAGGTCGTGACCATGGAGTACGCCGCCGACAAGGCCGACATCTTCGTGACCACCACCGGCAACAAGTCCATCATCACGCACGACCACATGGCCGCGATGAAGGACCAGGCCATCGTCTGCAACATCGGCCACTTCGACAACGAGATCGACATCGCCTCGATCGAGAAGTACGAGTGGGAAGAGATCAAGCCGCAGGTCGACCACGTCAAGTTCCCCGACGGCAAGAAGATCATCCTGCTGGCCAAGGGCCGCCTGGTGAACCTGGGCTGCGGCACCGGCCACCCCAGCTTCGTGATGTCGAGCTCGTTCGCGAACCAGACCATTGCCCAGATCGAGCTGTTCACCCAGCCGAAGAAGTACGAAGTGGGCCAGGTCTACGTGCTGCCCAAGCACCTGGACGAGAAGGTCGCGCGCCTGCACCTGAAGAAGGTCGGCGCCATGCTGACCGAGCTGACCGACGAGCAGGCCGCCTACATCGGCGTGAGCAAGGCCGGCCCGTACAAGCCGGACACCTACCGCTACTGAACGCACCCCCGCCGCACTTCGCGCGACCCCCTCAAGGGGGCGATGCCTGCGGCCCGGCAAAGCCGGTTCCGCGGCATCTCTGGATGGCGGGTTGGCGTTTGTGCCGTGATCCTCTTTGATGAGAGCCGATCAACTCATTGTCGAGCGTGGCCTGGCCGCCACCCGTTCGCAGGCCCAGCGGCTCATCGCTGCGGGCGTGCAATGGCGCGCGTCGGGCGGCGACTGGAAAGCGGTCACCAAGAACGGCGAGGAACTGCGCGAGACGGCCGAGCTGCGCCTGCTGGACACGGCGGAGACGCGCTATGTGTCGCGCGGCGGCCTCAAGCTGGAAGGCGCGCTGCGCCACACCGGCCTGGACGTGAGCGGCCTGCGCTGCCTCGATGTGGGGCAGAGCAGTGGCGGTTTCACCGACTGCCTGTTGCAGCGAGGCGCCGCGCGGGTCGTGGGGGTGGACGTGGGCCAGGGCCAGCTGCACCCGCAGCTTCAGGGCGACCCGCGCGTGGTCTGCATCGAGAAGTGCAACGCGCGCGATCTGTCGGCCCAGGGGCTGGCGGAGGCGGGCGGCGCGCCGCCCTTCGATCTGATCGTGGGTGACCTGTCGTTCATCTCGCAGACCCTGGTGTGGCCGGCCCTGGTGCCGCTGCTGGCGCCGGGCGGGCAGATGCTGATGCTGGTCAAGCCGCAGTTCGAGCTGCAGCCCGGGCACATCGGCAAGGGCGGTCTGGTGAAGGACGCGGCGAGTTACGCCATCGTGCGCGATCGCATCGCGCAGGTCTGCGAAGAGCAGGGCCTGCGGATGCGCGACTACGTCGAGAGCGCGATCACCGGGGGTGACGGCAACCGCGAGTTTTTTGTGTATGCGAGCAAGTGATGCAAGGAGGGGACCGTGAGTCTTCCCATCAGCCTGGAATTTTTCCCGACCAAGACGCCCGAAGGCGCGGTCAAGCTGCGCGCGGTGCGCCAGCAGCTGTACGCGCTCAAGCCCGAGTTCTGCTCGGTGACCTTTGGCGCCGGTGGCTCCACGCAGGACGGCACGCTGCAGGCCGTGACCGAGATCATGGGCGAGGGTTGCCCGGCCGCACCGCACCTGAGCTGCATCGGGCAGTCGAGCGCGAGCATCCGCGAACGCCTGGCCGCCTATGCGGCCGCCGGCATCCGCCGCATCGTGGCCCTGCGCGGCGACCTGCCCAGCGGCTACGGCGTGGGTGGCGAATTCCGCTACGCCAGCGACCTGGTGGCCTTCGTGCGCGCCGAGACCGGTGACCGGTTCCACATCGAGGTGGCGGCCTATCCGGAAACGCATCCGCAGGCCCGCTCGCCCGAGGCTGACCTTGAGGCCTTCGCGGCCAAGGTGAAGGCCGGTGCCGACTCGGGCATCACGCAGTACTTCTTCAATGCCGATGCCTATTTCCGCTACCGCGACGAGCTGCGGCGCGTGGGCGTGGACGTCCCGGTGGTGCCGGGCATCATGCCCATCACCAGCTCCACGCAGCTGATGCGCTTCTCCGACGCCTGCGGCGCCGAGATCCCGCGCTGGATCCGCATGCGCCTGCAGGCCTTCGGCGACGACACCGCGTCCATCAAGTCCTTCGGCCTGGACGTGGTGACCGACCTGTGCGAGCGCCTGCGCGGAGGCGGCGTGCCGGGGCTGCACTTCTACACCATGAACCAGAGCGGGGCCACGACGGACATCGTCCAGCGCCTCGGTCTTGCATGAGCCTCAAGCCCGCGGTCACGCTGGCGCTGGCCACCTTGTTGTGGCTCGGCGGCTGCGCGACGCGAGCGCCGGACATGCCCGACCTGGGCAGCGTGCCCGATGCCTCGGCCGACGACGCCGACACCCCGGACGCCAGCGAGAGCGTCATCGCGCGGGGCCTGGCGTCCTGGTACGGCGAGCCTTTCCACGGCCGGCGCACCGCCAGCGGCGAGGTCTACGACATGAACGAACTCACCGCGGCCCACAAGACCCTGCCGTTCGGCACCCGCGTGCGCGTGCGCCACGCCCGCACGGGCAAGGAGGTAACGGTGCGCATCAACGACCGAGGCCCGCACGTGCCGGGTCGCATCATCGACCTCAGCCGCGCGGCCGCGTCGGCGCTGGGCATCGTGCAGGGCGGCGTGGGCCGGGTCGTGCTGTTGCGCGACTGAAGCGCGTGGCTTGACCTGCGTCAAGCAAGCCGCACCAACGGGGCCAGGTCGCCGGCCGGTTTGACGTGGCGCAACGCCGCGCCATGCACGGTCTTCTGTAATGGACGCGGGGATTCTCCCGAGTCAACAACGCAACACAGAAGACCATCATGAATACGCAGCATTTCGCCCTGGCCGCCCTCGCTTCCACCTGCCTGCTCGCCTCGGGCGCCGCCCTGGCGCAGAACGACTTCCAGGCCGGCAGCGTGCTCGTGCGCGCCCGCGCCGTGCACCTGGACAGCGCCAACAAGGACGGCACCGGCCTGGGCCTGGCCATGAACAACAAGGGCTTGCCCGAAGTCGACGTGAGCTACTTCTTCAGCAAGAACCTGGCGGCCGAGCTCATCCTCACCGTGCCGCAGAAGCACACCATCACCTCGAACGGCACCGCCATCGGCACGCTGCGCCACCTGCCGCCCACGCTGACCGTGCAGTACCACTTCGATGCGCCCGGCTTCAAGCCCTATGTGGGCGCGGGCTTCAACTACACGCGCTTCAGCTCGGTGCACCTGCTGGGCGGTGCGGCCGACGTCAAGCGCAACAGCTTCGGCCCGGCGTTGCAGGTGGGGGTGGACATCCCGCTGAGCCAGCAGCTCTACCTGAACGTGGACGTGAAAAAGGTCTTCATCAAGACCGACGTGAGCGCCGGCGGTGTGAAGATCGGCCAGTTCAAGGCCGACCCGGTGCTGGTCGGTGTGGGCCTGGGCTGGCGCTTCTGAGCGCGAGCCTCAGCGCTCGTCGTAGCTCACCACCACGCGGTCGGTGGTGGGCCGCGCCTGGCAGCTCAGCACGAAGCCCTTGTCGGTTTCCCAGGGTTCGAGCGTGAAGTTCTTGTCCATCTGCACCGCGCCTTCCATCACCTTGGCGCGGCAGGTGCAGCACACGCCGCCCCGGCACGACCAGGGCAGGTCCAGCCCGGCGTTCAGGGCCACGTCGAGCACGTGCTCGTCGCGGTTCATGCGCAGCTCGTGCGGCTTGCCATCGAGCACCACGGTGAGCTCGACCTCGCCTTCGGCGCGCACGGCCGGTTGGCCGAGCACGGCGGCCCGGCGCTGGGCCGCCGGCAAGGCCTCAAGCGTGGGCGAGGTGAAGCGCTCGGTGTGCACGCGGTCGGGGCGCACGCCGGCGTCGAGCAAGGCCTTTTCGGTCGCCTCGATCATGGCCTCGGGGCCGCAGATGAAGACCTCGTCCATGCTGCCCACGGGCAGCAGCGTGTCGATCAGCGCGCGCACCTTGTCGGCGTCGATGCGGCCTTCGAGCAGCGGCACCTCCTGCGCCTGGCGCGAGAGGATGTGGATCAGCGTGAGGCGGTCCGCGTAGCGGTCCTTCAGGTCCTGCAGCGCCTCGTTGAACATCACGCTGCCCATGCGGCGGTTGCCGTAGACGAGCGTGAATTTCGAGGTGGGCGATTCTTCCAGCGTGCTGGCGATGAGCGAGAGGATGGGCGTGATGCCCGAGCCAGCCGCGAAACCCACGCGGTGCACCGCGCGCGGCTTGTGGATGGTGAAGCGGCCGTCGGGCGGCATGGCCCTGAGCGTGTCGCCGGCCTTCAGCTGGGTGGCGGCCCAGTTGGAGAACACGCCCCCATCCACGGGGCGGATGCCCAGCGTGAGCTCGCCGCGCTGCGTGAGCAGGCTGCGCGGGCTGCTGATGGAGTAACTGCGGCGCACGTCCTGCCCGTCGATGGTGGCGCGCACGGTGAGGAACTGGCCGGGCTCGAAAGCGAAGGTGGCGCGCTGCTCGGGCGGCACGGCGAAGGTGATGGCCACCGCGCCGGCGGCCTCGGGGTTGATGCGGGCGATCGGGAGTTCGTGGAAGCGGGCGGCGGTGGACATGGCGTCAATACGGTTTGAAGTAGTCGAACGGTTCGAGGCAATCCAGGCAGCGGTACATCGCCTTGCAGGCGGTGGAGCCGAAGGGCGAGGTCTCGGTGGTGTGGGTCGATCCGCATTGCGGGCAGGGCACGGTCTCGCGGCGCAGCGCTTGGCGCGAGAACTTCAGGGGCGCTGCGGTGGAGCCTTGTGGCTCGCTGCCGCATTGCGGCGGCGCGATGCCGTAGGCACGCAGCTTCTCGCGCGCGGCCTCGCTCATCCAGTCGGTGGTCCAGGCCGGGGCGAGCTGCGTGACCACGCGCGCGGTGAGGCCCGCGTTCGCCAGCGCGGCGCGCACGTCGTCCTCGATCTGTCCCATGGCGGGGCAGCCGCTGTAGGTCGGCGTGATCACCACTTCCGGCACGCCATCCGCGCCGGTGCGCACGCCGCGCAGGATGCCGAGCTCGCCCAGGCTGACCACCGGGATCTCCGGGTCGGCCAGGCCGGCGAGCGCGTCATGGATCTCGGTGTGCATGATGGGAACTCACCACACGGCCTGCGGGTGCGCGCGCGCCAGGCTCTGCATCTCGGCGAGCAGAAAACCCATGTGCTCGGAGTGCACGCCGTGTTTGCCCTGCGGCACATAGCCCTGCACGGCGGGGCGCTGCAGCGTGGCCTCGCTCAGCGTGTCGTCCACCAGCGCGTCCCAGTCGGCCTTCAGGCTGGCCACATCGACGCCGGTGCCGTTGTTCACCGCGGCCGTCTCGGCCTCGCTGCCGATCCAGAACTCCTGGCCATAGGGCAGCAGGTGGTTCAGAGCGGCCTGTGCTCGCGCACGCGACTCGTCGGTGCCGTCGCCGAAGCGCACCAGCCAGTCGCTGGCGTGGCGCAGGTGGTAGCGCACTTCTTTCAGCGATTTGGCCGCGATGGCCGCGAGCTGCGCGTCGCCGGACGCCTGCAGCCGGTCCCACACCAGCACCATGAGCGCGCTGTAAAGGAAGTTGCGCGCGATGGTGGTGGCGTAGTCGCGGTCGCCAGCGACGGTGCCCGCCAGCGGGCCGCTGTGCGGCAGCTCCAGCAGCGTGAGGTTGCGGAACTCGTGCGTGTCGCGGAAGTAGGCCAGCGTGTCTTCGGTGACCGCACCTTCGGTGCGTGCGCCTTGCAAATGGGCGAAGCGCCGCGCCAGGGTTGCGTCGGCGTTGATCAGGGCGGCCGCGTGCTGGTAGAGCAGGCGCGCCTGGCCCAGCAGGTCCAGGCTGTTGTTGGCCAGCGCGAGGTCTTCTTCGAGGATGGGCCCGTGGCCGCACCATTCGGCGTTGCGCTGGCCCAGCACCAGCGCGTTGTCGGCCAGGTGCAGCAGGTAGTCGATCGGCGCGGTGGTGTCCATCACATGTGCCCCACTTTGTCGGGGATCTCGTAGAAAGTGGGGTGGCGGTACACCTTGTCGGCGGCCGGGTCGAAGAAGCTGTCCTTGCTGTCGGGCTCGCTGGCCGTGATGCCGCTGCTTTGCACGACCCAGATGCTCACGCCTTCCTGGCGGCGCGTGTAGACGTCGCGCGCCAGGTGCAGCGCGTGCTGCGCGTCGCTGGCGTGCAGGCTGCCGCAGTGCTTGTGCTCCAGGCCCTGCTTGCTGCGCACGAAGACTTCCCAGAGCGGCCATTCCTTGAGTGCGGGGGTGTTCATGCGGCCTCCTTCATGGCACGTTGCTGTTGTTTGCGGGCGTGAGCGAGGGCGGCTTCGCGCACCCAGGCGCCGTCGTTCCAGGCCTTCACGCGGGTGGCCAGGCGTTCCCTGTTGCACGGGCCGTCGCCGTTGACCACGGCCCAGAACTCGTCCCAGTCGATCTGGCCGTAGTCGTGGTGGCCGCGCGCCTCGTTCCACTTCAGCTCCGGATCGGGCAGGGTGACGCCCAGCACCTCGGCCTGCGGCACGGTTGCATCCACGAATTTCTGGCGCAGGTCGTCGTTGCTGATGCGCTTGATGCCCCAGCGCATGCCCTGCACGCTGTTGGGGCTGTCGGCGTCGGGCGGACCGAACATGGCCAGGCACTTCCACCACCAGCGGTTCACCGCGTCCTGCACCATGGCCTTCTGCTCGGCCGTGCCCTGCATCATGGTCATCAGCGACTCGAAGCCCTGGCGCTGGTGGAAGCTTTCTTCCTTGCAGACGCGGATCATGGCGCGCGCATAGGGCCCGAAGCTGCAGCGGCACAGCGGGATCTGGTTCATGATCGCCGCGCCGTCCACCAGCCAGCCGACCACGCCCACGTCGGCCCAGGTCAGCGTGGGGTAGTTGAAGATCGAGCTGTACTTGGCCTTGCCACTGTGCAGCGCGTCGAACATCTGGTCGCGGCTGGTGCCCAGCGTCTCGGCCGCGCTGTAGAGGTACAGGCCGTGGCCGCCTTCGTCCTGCACCTTGGCCACCAGGATCGCCTTGCGCTTGAGGCTGGGCGCGCGCGAGATCCAGTTGCCCTCGGGCAACATGCCCACGATCTCGCTGTGCGCGTGCTGGCTGATCTGCCGCACCAGCGTCTTCCGGTAGGCTTCGGGCATCCAGTCGCGCGGCTCGATCTTGCCGTCGGCGTCGATCACGGCGTCGAAGTGCGCCTGCAGGGCGGTGTCGTGGGGCACGGCCTTGAGCGGGGCACCGGATGGGGCGTCGGCGTCGGGCACATTGAAGGACTGGGTGTACATGCGGAATCTCCTGCGCAATGAGGGTGCGGATCGCAGTATAGTCAATTAGCCGACCGTACGGTCGGCTAATTTCGCAGCGCCCGCCCAACGGTTTCCGGAACGGCGGTGCTGCCTGGCCGAAGAGCGGTCGTCTTCTACATCCGCTTACCCCACGCCTTTGGCCCGCCCCTAGAGTGGAGCGCATGCAACACCTGTCTCTTCCTTCCGAACAACGGCTCGCTGGTGTGGGCTTGATCCTTGGGGTCCTGCTGGCCTTGACCGCTTGCGGCGGTGGTGGGGGCGGTGGCGGCGACGCGGGCGCCAGCGGCGGGGCCGATGCGACGATCGGCGTGCCCTCCCCGCCGAACAGCGCGGGCGGCGCCGGCACGGGCGGCGGTGGGTCGACGCTGGTCGCCCTGGACGCCAGCACCAGCTGCAACCTGCCCGACTTCCGCAACAGCCTGCTGCAACAGATCAACGCGGCGCGGGCCGCGGCGCGCAGCTGCGGCGGCACCGCGATGCCGGCGGTCGCGCCGCTGGCCTGGAACGACGCCCTGTTCTCCGCCGCCGCGCGGCATTCGACCGACATGGCCGTCAACAACTACTTCTCCCACACCGGGCTGGACGGGCGTTCGGCCTCGCAGCGCATCGCCGCCGAGGGCTATGCGTGGTCGTGGGTGGGGGAAAACATCGCGGCGGGGCAGACCTCTGTCTCGACCGTGATGAGCGGCTGGCTCGCCAGCGCCGGCCACTGCGCCAACCTCATGCGCGCCGAGTACCAGCACGTGGGCGTGAGCTGCGTGCAGCGCAGCGGCACCACCTACGGCCGTTACTGGACCATGACCCTGGCCCGGCCGCGCTGAACCCGGCGTTCAGCCGCCCGATTCGAGTGCCTGGGATTTGCCGCGCCCCCGGCCCAGGTGGGCCAGCAGCTGCGGCAAGGCCGCCTGCAGCGTGCCCTTGAGGGTGTGCGGCGGGTTGATCACGAACATGCCGCTGGCCGTCAGGCCCGGGCGGTCGTCGGGACCGTGGGTCGGGTCCTGGCCGATGGCCAGCGTGGCGTTCAGCCAGGGTTTCTGCGCCTGGTTCGACAGGGTGCGCAGGCGCCGCGGCAGATCGTGCGCCTCGGGGCGTGGGATCACCGGGTACCAGACCAGGTAGGTGCCGGTCGGGAAACGCCGGATGAGCTCTTGTATGCAGGCGCTCACTTTGCCGTAATCGCTCTTGATCTCGTAGCTTGGATCGATCAGCACGAGGGCGCGCTTCGAACCGGTCGCCGAGGGCGGTGGCGGCAGCAGCGGCTTGACGCCCTCGAAGCCGTCTTCGCGCACCACCGAGATCTGGCGGCCGGCCTCGAGCTGAGCGATGTTGGCGGACAGGGTGCGGCTGTCGGTGGGGTGCAGCTCGAACAGCTTGAGCCGGTCGCGCGATTCGGCGCGCAGCAGCTGGTGCATGACGAACGGTGAGCCGGGATAGACCCGCAGCGCGCCCGAGGGGTTGAAGCTTGCGACCAGATCCAGGTAGTCGTCGATGGCAGGCGCCACGGCCTCGGTCGACGGTCCGTCGGCCGCGCGCAGCGCGCCCATGAGCTTGACGACGCCGTCCTTGGCCTCGCCGCCGGTCTCGGTGTAGTCACCGTCGAGCCGGTACAGGCCGGCGCCCGCGTGGGTGTCGATCAGCGTCAGACCCGCCTCCTTCTGCATCAGATGGCGCAGCGTGGCGATGAGGGTGATGTGCTTGAGCACGTCGGCGTGGTTGCCGGCGTGGAAGGCGTGTCGGTAGCTGAACATGCCCTGATGGTAGCCGTTTGCCCTCTGCGCCCGACCATCGGGGACGGGCGGTTTGCCATCCGGGGCCGGAATTTCGTACAATCGAGGGCTTCGCAGCGATTTGCTGGCTCCGCGGCGAAGCATTCAAAACCCACCTAAGAGCGTTCCGACAGAGAACGACCGACCGTGGAAAAGAGCCGCCAAACCAACTCTTCAAGAGAAAACTCATGACCAAAACGTTCAGCGCCAAACCCGCTGACGTGACGCACGAGTGGTTTGTGATTGACGCGACCGACAAGGTCCTCGGACGAGTAGCCAGTGAAGTTGCTCTCCGTTTGCGCGGCAAACACAAGGCCATTTACACGCCTCACGTCGATACCGGTGACTTCATCGTCATCATCAACGCAGCCAAACTCCGCGTCACGGGCAACAAGGCCCTCGACAAGGTGTACTACCGTCACTCGGGTTTCCCGGGCGGTATCTATGGCACCAACTTCCGCGACATGCAGGCCAAGCACCCTGGCCGCGCGCTCGAGAAGGCCGTCAAGGGCATGCTGCCCAAGGGCCCGCTCGGCTACGCCATGATCAAGAAGCTCAAGGTGTACGGCGGTGCAGAGCACCCGCACACCGCCCAACAGCCGCAAGTGCTGGAACTCTAAAGGAGCCTTGAGATGATTGGTGAATGGAACAACGGAACCGGCCGTCGCAAATCCAGCGTCGCCCGCGTGTTTCTGAAAAAAGGCAGCGGCAAGATCACGGTCAATGGCAAGGACATCCAGGCCTACTTCGGCCGTGAGACCTCGATCATGATCGCCAAGCAGCCCCTGGTGCTGACCAACCACGCCGAGACCTTCGACGTGCAGGTCAACGTGCACGGTGGTGGCGAATCCGGCCAGGCCGGCGCCGTGCGCCACGGCATCACCCGCGCCCTGATCGACTACGACGCGACGCTCAAGTCGGGTCTGTCGCAAGCCGGCTTCGTGACGCGCGACGCCCGCGAAGTGGAACGGAAAAAGGTCGGTCTGCGCTCTGCGCGCCGCCGCAAGCAGTTCAGCAAGCGCTAAGCACGCTGCCCATGCTCCGGAAACCGCCTGCAAGTTCAAACTTGGGGCGGTTTTTGCTTTCTGGGGCCTGGTTGCGTTTGCTTGCAGTTGGAGAGGTTTGAATGCGTTTTCGCCTGTTGCGGAGAAGGCTGACGGTCAGTGCGCCCCGGGTCTCGGTGCGCAGCAGCCTGCCATGGCCTTTCCGCTGGGTGCTGGGCGCACTGGTGCTGGGGTTTTCGGGCGCGCTGGCGGTCTGGGCCTTCGAGTTCGGCAAGGACATCGCCGGGCTCGATCGCAATGCCCAGCAGGAGCTTGCGCAACTGCGCCGCGAGGTGCAGATCCTGCGCACCGACCTGAGCGAGGCCCAGTCGGTGGCCAACACCTCGGACAGCCTGCTGATCGCCGAGCGCAGCACCCAGGAGCAGCTGATGATGCAGATCCGGCAACTGCAGGCCGACAACGAGCTGCTGCGCAGCGACCTGGGCTTCTTCGAGCGCCTGATCCCCGGCTCCGGCAACGATGCGCTGAGCATCCGCGGCCTGCAGGCCGAGCGCCTGTCGCCCACCCAGCTCAAATGGCAGGTGCTCATGATCCAGGCCAGCAAGAACGCGCCCGACTTCAAGGGCGCGCTGGAGGTCACGCTCACCGGCACGCTGGCGGGCAAGCCCTGGGGCGCCAAGTCCGCGCCCGCGCCGCAGCCGGTGCTGATCAAGGGCTACCTGCGCATGGAAGGCGTGGTGGACGTGCCCGCGCAGGCCGTGGTAGAAAATGTGACGGCCAAGATCCTGCAGGGCAGTTCGGTCAGGTCCATGCAATCCTTCAACCTGTAACCATCGCGGTCCGCCGTCGGGAGAGAGCTTCATGTTTGCCAAGAAAAAACAACCCCCCATCAAGAGCCTCATCGCCCAGGGCACCCGCATCGAAGGCAATGTGTTCTTCCACGACGGCCTGCGCATCGACGGCGAGGTGATCGGCGACTTGCGCGCGAGCGACGAGAAGCCCAGCATCCTCGTGGTCAGCGAGGTGGCCACCGTGACGGGGCAGATCCATGCCGATCACGTGATCATCAATGGCAACGTCAAGGGCCCGGTGCTCGCGTTCGAGCTGCTGGAACTGCAACCCAAAGCCCACATCGAGGGCGATGTGTCCTACAAGGCGCTTGAAATGCACCAGGGCGCCACGATCTCCGGACAGCTCAAGCCCATGGTCGGCGGCATCGAGGACAAACCCACACTGAAGCTGGCGGCAAACAACGGGTGAGCACATACCCGAGCGATTTGATTTAGTATCACTCGGACATGCGGGTGTACCGCACCCACCCCACATTTCCGTCAAGAGGTATCCCATGAGCGCAGTCGCCGAAAACATCCAGACCGACATGCCGGCACCGCTGGTCTTCACCGACAGCGCAGCGGCCAAGGTGGCCGAGCTGGTGGCCGAAGAGGGCAATCCCGATCTCAAGCTGCGCGTGTTCGTGCAGGGCGGGGGGTGCTCGGGTTTCCAGTACGGCTTCACCTTCGACGAAATCGTCAACGAAGACGACACCACCATGACCAAGAACGGTGTCTCCCTGCTGATCGACGCGATGAGCTACCAGTACCTGGTCGGTGCCGAGATCGACTACAAGGAAGACCTCGAAGGCGCGCAATTCGTGATCAAGAACCCCAACGCCACCACCACCTGCGGTTGCGGTTCGAGCTTCAGCGTCTGACCGACGGCGTTTTCTCGCGCCAATGAAAAAGGGAGCCGCTGGCTCCCTTTTTTTGTGGGGTGTCGAGACCGGGTCGCTTATTGGGCGCTCGCCTGCTGGATGCTGGCGGCGGCATTGAGCTGCATGCGCTGCAGCTGGGCCACGGCGTCGAAACGCTGGCGCAGGGCGGCTGGCACGGGGATGGACTCGCTCTGGCGCGCGATGGCCAGAGGGTCCACGTGCACGCCGTTGTCGCGGAACTCCAGGTGCAGGTGCGGGCCTGTGGAGGCGCCCGTGGTGCCGACCGCACCGATGAAGTCACCTTGGTTCACGCGCTGGCCCTTGCGCACGCCGATGCGGCTCAGGTGGGCGTAGACGGTGACCTGGTTGCTGCGGTGCTTGATGTAGATGACATTGCCATAGCCGCGCTGCTCGCCCGCGAACTCGACCGTGCCGTCGCCGATGGTGCGCACCGGCGTGCCGGTGGGGGCGGCGTAGTCCACGCCCATGTGGGCCTTGCGGCCGCCCGTGATGGGGTGGAAGCGCATGCCGTAGCCGCTGCTCACGCGCGAGAACTCCAGCGGGGAGGCCAGGTAGAAGCGGCGCGAGCTCTGGCCGTCGAAACCGTAGTAGCCGCCTTTGTGGCCTGCTTCTTCGAACCAGACGGCCTGGTGTTCCTTGCCTTCGTTGACGAACTCGGCGCTCAGGATCCGGCCGGTGCGCAGGCTCTCGCCATCGGCTTCCAGGCTTTCGTAGACCACGCTGAAGCGGTCGCCCTGGCGCAGGTCGCGGCGGAAGTCGATGCTGCTGGAGAACATCTCGGCCAGCTGGATGGCGACCGAGTCGGGGATGCCGGCCGCGTCGGTGGCGGCAAACAGCGAACTGCGAATCACGCCGCTGGCCAGCCGGGACGAGGCGGTCAGCGCGCCTTGTTCCAGGCGCGAGCCGAGCGTGCCCTGGGCGTCCTTTTCGACGACGAGGCGGGTGAAGCTGCGTTCGTCGGCGGAGAGCCAGCGCGCGGTCAGGCGCAGCAGTTCCTGCTTCTCGTTGGCTTCGACGCTCACCAGGCGGCCGGCACGGCCCAGCAGCTGGCGCGCGATGGCGTCGTTGCGCAGGAAGGTCTGGGCTTGCGAATCGGCCACGCCCAGGCGCTGCAGCAGGCTCTGGGAGGTGTCGTCGCGGCGGGTGGTCTCGCTGCGGAACAGCACCAGCGGCGTGGCGGGTTGGGCTGCGAGGAGGCTGTGGATGTCTTGCTGCGTGGGGGCGTCGAGGGCTTCGACGACCTGGCGCACGGGCAGGTCGGCGGCGTCGGGGGCCAGCGGCGCGATGCCGAAGGCGGTGACGCCCGTGCCCAGCAGCAACACACCGAGGCCACCCATGATGCGTCGGGGATGCCGGGCGAGGCTTTGGCTCGTGGCATCAGCGAGACTGGCCAGCGTGTGAAGTAGCGAACGGGTCAAAATCGTTGTTTCCGGTAAGGCCGGCCCCAGTGGTTGGGGCCGCGCGCACAAAAAAAGAGCGGTTGAGGCGGAACAAGTTCACTCAAGCGCTCATGCGGTGACGAACTGGCTTGATATCGTGCAAAAAGCGGGCCAACTAAAATCCGTCATTCGCGCCCGGTATTTTAGCCAGCGCACCGTCCTTCGCATCTGAAAAAACCCCTATGACCGCCTCCAGAAACGACGCCGAAAGTTCTCAGAAATCCGTGCCGCTGACGGACGGTGTTCAGGAAGCCCTCAGCGTCACGCTGCGGGGTTGCGAAGAATTGATACCTCAGGCCGACTGGGTCAAAAAATTGTCACAGTCGGAAACCACCGGTCGGCCGCTGCGCATCAAGTTGGGGCTGGACCCTACGGCGCCCGACATCCACATCGGCCACACGGTGGTGCTGAACAAGATGCGCCAGTTGCAGGACCTGGGGCATCAGGTGATCTTCCTGATCGGGGACTTCACGAGCCTGATCGGCGACCCCTCGGGCCGCAACAACACGCGCCCGCCGCTGACCCCGGAGCAGATCAAGGCCAATGCCGAGACCTACTACAAGCAGGCCAGCCTGGTGCTGGACCCGGCGCGCACCGAGATTCGCTACAACAGCGAGTGGAGCCTGCCGCTGGGCTCGATGGGCATGATCCAGCTGGCGGCCAAGTACACGGTGGCGCGCATGATGGAGCGCAACGATTTCCACGACCGTTTCAAGGCCGGCACGCCGATCAGCGTGCACGAGTTCCTGTACCCGCTGATGCAGGGTTACGACTCGGTGGCGTTGCAGAGCGATCTGGAGCTGGGTGGCACGGATCAGAAGTTCAACCTGCTGATGGGCCGCCATCTGCAGGCCGAGTACGGTCAGGAGCCGCAGTGCATCCTGACCATGCCGCTGCTCGAAGGCCTGGACGGCGTGGACAAGATGTCCAAGAGCAAGAACAACTACATCGGCATCACCGAGGATGCGAATTCGATGTTCGCGAAAGTGCTGAGCATTTCGGACACGCTGATGTGGCGCTGGTACACGCTGTTGTCGTTCCAGTCGATGGCGCACATCGAGTCGCTGAAGCAGGCGATCGAGCAGGGTGCGAACCCCAAGGACGCGAAGGTGGCGCTGGCCAAGGAGATCACCACGCGCTTCCACAGCGCGGCGGCGGCGGACGCGGCGGAGCAGGACTTCATCAACCGCAGCAAGGGCGGTGTGCCGGACGAGATCCCCGAGGTGTCGTTGTCGGGCGCGCCGCTGGGGATCGCGCCGCTGCTGAAGTCAGCGGGTCTGGCGCCCTCCAACAGTGAGGCCAACCGCCTGATCGAGGGCGGGGGGGTTCGTGTGGATGGCTCTGTGGTGAGTGATAAGGGCCTGAAGCTGCCTGCCGGGACTTTTGTGGTCCAGGTGGGGAAACGGAAGTTTGCTCGCGTGTCTCTGAGCTAAGACCTTTCCGTTTTCTGCCTCGCGGGCTCGGGGCGCCTGGGCGCTCTGCTCCGCGGGTGTCCCCCGAACCGGCTTCGCCGGTTCTCCTCCTTTACCCCGCTGCGCAGAACGCCCAGTCCCCCCGAGCCGAGACGGGTTTGTCTCGCGTTCCTTCTTTTGTGTGCTTGCGTGGTGCGCCTGAGTGCGTGGGGGTGGAGGGCGCAGCGACGTAAAGGAGGAGGGGCGGCGAAGCCGTCCCGGGGGACAGTCGCGGAGCCCTCCGCCCCCACGCGCTCAGGCCGAGAGAAGAAGCCAAAAAAGCAAAAGACTCAGCGAGCCCCAGCCTTCTCCAGCATCGCAACCATGGCCGAGTGCCCACGAGACCGCGCCAAAGCCAAAGGCGTCTGCCCCGCCCGGTCCGCCAGCTGCAAACCAGCCCCCGCGTCGATCAGCGCCTTGAGCGTGGCCTGGTGGCGCGCACCTCCGTCGCCCAGCACGATGGACTCGATCGTCGCCGTCCAGTGCAGGTTGTTCACATGGTCCAGCGGCGCGCCGGCGGCAATGAGCTGACGCACCACACCGTCGTGACCCAAGTGTGCCGCCGCGATCAAGGCCGTGCCGTCGTAGCGGCTGGTCGTCTGCTTCGCGCTCGCGCCCAGTTGCAGCAGCAGCTTCAGCGTCTCCTCATCGTCCGCCACCGAAGCGATCGTCACGGCGTCGTAGCGGTCGTTCTCCAGCCGGTTGATGTCGGCACCGGCCTTCACCAGCGCGCGGATCGCCTCGCGTTGCCGCGCGAAGGTCGCCACGTGCAAAGGCGTGCGGCCGCGCGTGTCGGTGGCGTTGAGCGCCGCGCCTTGGGCCACCAGGCGCGCGATCTTCGCGGCGTCGCCCTGGTGTGCCGCCGCGTGCAGGCCGCTGTAGGCCGAGGCCTCGCTGGCGCTGGGCGCCACCTGGGCCCAGGCCGGTGCCGAGGCGATCGCCGTCAACAGGCTGGTGATCGTCAGCAACGTGCGGCGTTTCACTTCAGTTGGTCCTTGACCTTGTCGAGCGCGGCGATGGCGCACTGCTCGTCCAGGTGGCCGCCGGGCGCGCCGCCCACGCCCACGGCGCCGATCACCTCATTGCCCACCTTCACCGGCACGCCACCGCCCAGCAGCAGGTAGCCGGGGATGTCCGTCAGGTTGGCCGCCGCCGGGTTCTTCTGCGCGCCTTCCATGATGGCCAGCGTGTTGTTCTTCGCCGACGCCGAAGTAAAGGCCTTCAGGCGGCTGGCTTCCAGCGTGTGCGGGCCGGCGTTGTCGGCGCGCATGACGGCGCGCACGCCACCGGCACGGTCCACCACCGTGGCCGCCACGTTGTAGCCGGCGGTGCTGCAGGCCGCGACGGTGGCACTGGCGATCTGGGTGGCGAGTTCGAGCGACATGTTCTTTTCCACACGCACGCTCTGCGCGCTGGCCAGGGCGGCGGCGCTGAGGGAAACGGCGAGGATGGACGCTTTGACGAGGGCTTGCATGGTGTTCTCCGGGTTTTGTGAAACGGTTCGATCAACCGTGGGAGAACTGTAGAAATCCGCGCCCGAAACGGCCATTCGGGCGCCTACGCGCGGCCCTCCGTAGAACTACGCAGTACCGTTGCCGTTGCCGCCGCCCGGGCCGGCCGTGTCCTGGGCGTCCACCAGCGCGGCGTAGTGCCGGATCAGCTGCGCCAGCGAGGGCGCCTGCAGCTTGGCGAACAGGTTGGCACGGTGGGTTTCCACTGTGCGCGGCGACAGGCCGAGCGCGCGGCCGATCTCCTTGTTGGTCAGGCCCTCGACGATCAGGCCCAGCACCTCGCGCTCGCGCTCGGAGAGCTGCGCATAACGCTCGCGCGCGGCGCGGTCGGCCTCGTTGCGCTGGCGCGAGCGCACGTGCTGGCGCACCGCGTTCTGCAAGGCTTCGAGCAGCACCTCGTCGTTCACCGGCTTTTCCAGGAACTCGGCCGCACCGGCCTTGAACGCGCGCCGGCACATGTCCACCGTGCCATGGCCGGTGAGCATGATCACCGGCTGGTCCACGCCCTGCGCCACCAGGGTGTCGAGCACGCTCAGCCCGCTGATGCCGGGCATGCGCACGTCGAGCACGATGGCGCCGATGCCCTCGCGGTCGAAATCGCTCAGAAAGGCCTGCGGGTCACCCCAGGGCTGCACGCGCAGGCCCACGGTGCCGATCAGCAGGCCCAGGCTGTCGCGCACCGCCTGGTCGTCGTCGATCAGGTGCACCGTGGGCGAGAGGGTGTCGGGCGAGTGGCTCATGGGAGACCGTCCGCGAGTGGCAGTTGCAGCCGGAACACCGCGCCCCGCTCGGGCGCGTTGGCCGCGTCCAGCGTGCCGCCCATGCCATTGGCCAGGGTTTCGCACAGGCTCAGGCCCAGGCCGAGTCCGTCCTTGCGCGTGGAGTAAAACGGCTCGAACAGGCGCGGCAGCACCTCGGGCGGGATGCCCGGGCCGTTGTCGGCCACGGTGATCTCGCCCCGGCGGTCCTTGGCCGACACCGTGAGCGTGAGCCGCCGTTGCGCGGCAGGCACCTGCTCCAGCGCCTGCAGCGCATTGAGGATCAGGTTGTGCACGATCTGGTCCAGCGCCACCGGGTCGGCCAGCACCGTCACCGCCTGCGCGGCGTCGAGCGCCGGCACCACATCGCGCCGCTGGCACTCGGGCTCCAGCAGGTAGAGCGCGCGGCGCACGGCCTCCACCGCCGCCACGGGCTGGTGCTGGCCGCTGCGGTCGGGCCGCTCCACGGTCTGGCGCAGGCGGCCCACCACCTCGGCCGCGCGGCGCGCCTGCGCCGCGGCCTGCAGCATGGCGCTGCGCGCGGTGGCGAGTTCGGGCGGGTCTTCGTTGAGCAGGCGCTGCGCGGCCTGGGTGTTGGCGAGCACGGCGGTCAGCGGCTGGTTCAGTTCGTGCGCCATGCCGGCGGCGAGTTCACCCAGCGTGTTCAGCCGCGCCACCTGGCCCAGGCGCAGCAGCTCCTCGGCGCGGCGGCGCGCGCTGCGCTGGCGTTGCAGGTGGTGCAGCGCCGCCAGCAGCGCCGTCACGCCCAGCACCCAGGCCAGCATCAGCCCCCAGGGCAGCTGGCTCCAGCCCACCGAAAGGGTGGCGACCACGTCGAAGGGTTGGCTCTCGGCCGCCAGCAGCTTGTGAAAGGCGAAGTGCCAGCCGCGCGTGGGCCGCTCGTCCAGGGCGGCGCCGGGTTGCACCACGTAGCGCTGGCCCTCGTGTTCCAGGGTCACGCGCACCGGGCTGGTGTCGGCCTGCATGGGCCACTCGGACCAGGGCACCATGGCGCGCACGTCGATCGTCAGCGCGTAGCTGGTGGGCGTGGCGGCCAGCACCACCTGGTAGCGTCCGGCGGGCAGGTCCAACCCGCCCAGTGCGGCGCGGCGCGCCTGGCGCGAGCGCGTCTCGGCCTGCTTGAGCTGCGGATCGTTCCAGCGCTGGTCGGGGTCGCGGCGCTGCACGCTGAGGATCTGCGGGTAGAGCACCGGCAGGCGTTGCTCGGGCGAAGAGGCGCCGCTGCTGCTGTCGGGCACGGGTTGCAGCAGCGCCAGCGTGGCCAGCATCGCGTCGTGCTGCACCACCTGCTGGCTCAGCAGCCGGTGGACGATGCGCGCGTCGGTCTCGAACAGCGCGCGCTGTTCATCGAGCGACAGGCGCGCCAGCAACACCGCGCCCGCCAGGGACAGCAGGATTCCGCCGCTCACCCACCACTTCAAGCGTTGCCATGACTGCCACATGCGGCGGATTCTGGCATGCCCGCAGCCGGCACAATGGCGGCATGCGTTTTGTCCCCGCCCATTTCCTTACCCCCCAGCGCCTGCTGATGGCCTCGGTCGTGGTCGCGGTGGTCACCATCGCGCTCAAGACGTTGGCCTGGGTCGTCACCGATTCGGTGGGCCTGCTGTCCGATGCCATGGAGTCGCTGGTGAACCTGGCCAGCGCGGTCTTTGGCCTGGTGATGGTGACCATCGCCGCCAGGCCCGCCGACGAAGACCATCCCTATGGTCACCACAAGGCCGAGTACTTTTCATCGGGCTTCGAAGGCATCCTCATCATCGCGGCGGCGCTCGGCATCATCTGGGCCGCCGGGCACCGACTGCTCGATCCGCAACCCATCGAGCGGGTCGGCTGGGGTCTGGCCTTGTCGATGGCGAGCTCCGGACTGAACGGTCTGCTGGCGTGGGTGATGTTTCGGGCCGCGAAGGAGCATCGCTCGATCGCGCTGGATGCCGATGCCAGACACCTCGTGACGGATGTGTGGACTTCCGCCGGCGTGGTGGTCGGCATCGCGCTGGTTCACTTCAGTGGCTGGCTGTGGCTCGATCCCCTCGTGGCCATGGCGGTTGCGGCCAATATCCTCAAGGAGGGTGTTCACCTCATGTGGCGGTCGTCCCAGGGTCTGATGGACGAAGCGGTTGAGCCCGAGGTGATGGCCACGATTCAGCAGGCGCTGGACGGCTTTGCATCCACGCGCGGCGAGGCCGCGATCATCCGCTTCGACCACGTGAGCTCGCGCAAGGCGGGACAGCGCCGTTTCGTGGACCTCCACATGCACATGCCGGCCAGCTGGTCCCTCGGGCGCGCCGCTGCGGTGCGCACGAGCGTGGAACAGGCGCTCATGAGCGCGGTGCCTGGCTTGCGTGCCTCCATCCAGTTGCTGCCGAGCGACGTGGAAGCCCACTTTGACGACCAGAAGGACCTGATTTGATTTCGCTGTTGCAGCGCGTGAGCGAAGCGCGTGTGGACATTGACGGCCAGACCGTGGGCGCCATCGGCCCGGGCCTGCTCCTGCTGCTGTGCGCGGAGCCCGAGGATACCGAGGCGGTGGGCGAGAAGCTGCTGTCCAAGGTGTTGAAGCTGCGCATCTTCAGCGACGAGGCCGGCAAGATGAACCGCAGCGTGCAGGACATCGGCGGCGGCCTGCTGGTGGTGAGCCAGTTCACCCTCGCGGCCGACACGAAGAGCGGCAACCGCCCAGGCTTCACCGGCGCGGCACCGCCCGCCTTGGGCGAGGCGCTCTACGAGGCCTTCGTGAAGGCGGCGCGCGTGCAGCACCCGCTGGTGCAGACCGGCCGCTTCGGGGCCGACATGAAGGTGCACCTGGTCAATGACGGTCCGGTGACCATCCCGCTGCGGATGACTGCCTAGGCGTAAGGGTTCGGCTGGCCCAGGCCCGCGAGGATTTCGGTCTCGCGCGCTTCCATCTCCTCGGCGTCTTGCTCGCCGGTTTCGTGGTCCCAGCCCTGCGCGTGCAAGGTGCCGTGCACCAGCAGATGGGCGTAGTGCTCGGCCAGGGGCTTCTTCAGTTCGGCCGCTTCGCGCGCGACCACGGGGGCGCAGAGCACGAGGTCGGCCATCACCACCGGCTCGGTGGCGTAGTCGAAGGTGAGCACGTTGGTGGCGTAGTCGCGGCCGCGGTAGCCGCGGTTGAGCGCCTGGCCTTCTTCGGCGTCGACGATGCGCACGGTGATCTCGGCATCGGCGTCCAGCGCGTGGCGGATGCAGCGGGTCACCCAATGGCGGGGCAGGGCGGCGCGGTGCGCGGCGGCGTCGGCGAGCTCACCGAACTGCAGGGACAGGCTCAGGGCGGGCAGGCGGGCCATCAGCGTTTGGCCGGTTGGGCGAAGCAGTTGGCGAGCAGGATCTGGTCCTGCGCGTTGGGGTCGGCGGCGATGGCGCTCAATTCACCCTTCATGCCCTGTGTGTACCAGCTCAGGCGCGACTGGTCGTCGAGCGCGAAGAAGCGCACGCCAGTGGTGGCGCGGCGGCCCTGCAGCATCAGCGTCCGGTCGTTGTGGTGCAGCGCCGCGAAGGTGGTGCCGTTGCTCAGGTTCAGGTAGGCCAGTTCGATCTCGCGCCCGCCGTCGCACTTGTAGCGCACGGCCTGGCTGCTGAAGATCAGTTGCGGTTGTTGAACGGCCATGGGAGCGGGAGGAGAGACCTGGGCGGTGGCGTCCAGGGCCAGCATGGCCAAAAGGCCAAAGCTGGTGAGCAGGGTGCGTGGGCGCATGGGAAAAAGGGCGTGTCAGTTGGCGGTGCGGCGCGTGCGCTTCGCGGGCGCGATCGTGGGCAGGGCATCGTCGCGATTGATCGGTCGCGCGTCGTAGGCGTCCACGATGCGCGCCACCAGGGGGTGGCGCACCACGTCGGCGCTGGACAGGCGGGTGAATGCGATGCCCTGCACGCGCTTCAA
This sequence comes from Hydrogenophaga sp. FG152, assembly GCF_057809615.1. NCBI lineage: Bacteria > Pseudomonadati > Pseudomonadota > Betaproteobacteria > Burkholderiales > Comamonadaceae > Hydrogenophaga > Hydrogenophaga sp. FG152. The sequence continues at coordinate 204,083 of NZ_JBMDKH010000008.1, forward strand.
CACGCGCTCGGCATCGATCAGGCCGCTGAGCTGGGTGCGGGGCAGGTCGATCTGGCTCACGTCGCCCGTGACCACGGCCTTGCTGCCAAAGCCGATGCGCGTGAGGAACATCTTCATCTGCTCCACGGTGGTGTTCTGCGCCTCGTCCAGGATCACGAAGGCGTGGTTGAGCGTGCGCCCGCGCATGAAGGCCAGGGGCGCGATCTCGATCTGCTGGCGCTCGAAGGCCTTCTGAACCTTGTCCGCGCCCATCAGGTCGTAGAGCGCGTCGTACAGCGGGCGCAGGTAGGGGTCCACCTTCTGGCCAAGGTCGCCGGGCAGGAAGCCGAGCTTCTCGCCCGCCTCCACCGCCGGGCGCGTGAGCACGATGCGCTGCACCGCGCTGCGCTCCAGCGCATCGACCGCGCAGGCCACAGCCAGGTAGGTCTTGCCGGTGCCGGCCGGGCCGATGCCGAAGGTGATGTCGTGCGTAGCCATGTTTTCCAGGTAGCGCGCCTGGTTGGGCGTGCGCCCGCGCACCTCGCCGCGCCGGGTCTGCATGGCCAGCGCGCCGTCGCCGGGCTCGGCCAGGGCGGTGTCGCCGCTGAGCATGAGCTGCACCTGTTCGGCCGGAATCGGCTTCTTCGCCATCTCGTACAGCGCCTGCAGCGTTTCCAGCGCCTGGGTGGCCTTGGCCTTGGGCCCCTCGATGCGGAACTGCTCGAAACGGTGCGCCACCTTGACCTGCAAAGCGGCCTCGATGCTGCGGATGTGGCTGTCCATGGGGCCGCACAGGTGCGCCATGCGGGTGTTGTCCGGTGGGGAGAAGGTGTGCCTGAGAATCAAACCGATAATCCAGTGAGTTGATGGCCCCCAACCCTGGCGGTGCCAGGCCCCCCGAGGGGGGTGCAGTCGTTCTTGGGGGCGGCCCCGCGAACGACTGGAAAGGAATTTCCCGATGATAGGCAAGTTGACCGGTACGCTGCTGGAAAAAAATCCGCCCCAGATCCTGCTGGACTGCCATGGCGTGGGTTACGAGGTGGATGTGCCCATGAGCACCTTCTACAACCTGCCCGCCACCGGCGAGAAGGTGGCCCTGCTCACGCACTTCGTGGTGCGCGAGGATGCCCAGATCCTCTATGGCTTCGGCACCTCCTCGGAACGCGAGGCGTTCCGCCAGCTCATCAAGATCAGCGGCGTGGGCCCGCGCACCGCGCTGTCGGTGCTCTCGGGCATGAGCGTGACCGACCTGGCGCAGGCGGTGAGCGCGCAGGAAACCGGCCGCATCGTCAAGGTGCCCGGCATCGGCAAGAAGACCGCCGAGCGCCTGCTGCTCGAACTCAAGGGCAAGCTCGGCGCCGACCTGAACCTGCCCGGCGCCGGCCCGGCCCAGAGCGACGTGCAGAGCGACATCCAGCAGGCGCTGATGGCCCTGGGCTACAGCGACAAGGACGCCACGGCCGCGCTCAAGGCCCTGCCCAAGGACGTGAGTGTGAGCGAAGGCATCAAGCTCGCGCTCAAAGCGCTGGCCAAATAAACCATGAGCATCCAGACCGACGATTTCACCCCCGCGCCGCGCGTGGTGTCCGCCGCGCCCGCCTCGCCCAAGGAAGAGGCGATCGAGCGCGCGCTGCGCCCCAAACTGCTCGACGAGTACGTGGGCCAGACCAAGGTGCGCGAGCAGCTGGAGATCTTCATCGGCGCGGCCAAGAAGCGCAGCGAGGCGCTGGACCACGTGCTGCTGTTCGGCCCGCCAGGGCTGGGCAAGACCACGCTCTCGCACATCATCGCGCAGGAGCTTGGCGTGAACCTGCGCCAGACCAGCGGTCCGGTGCTGGAAAAACCCAAGGACCTGGCCGCGCTGCTGACCAACCTCGAGGCCAACGACGTGCTCTTCATCGACGAGATCCACCGGCTCAGCCCGGTCGTCGAGGAAATCCTGTACCCGGCGCTGGAGGACTACCAGATCGACATCATGATTGGCGAAGGCCCGGCCGCGCGCAGCATCAAGCTGGACCTGCAGCCCTTCACCCTCGTGGGCGCGACCACGCGCGCGGGCATGCTCACCAACCCGCTGCGCGACCGCTTCGGCATCGTCGCGCGGCTGGAGTTCTACACCGCCGAGGAACTCGCGCGCATTGTCAAGCGCAGCGCCGGTCTGCTGAACGCACCCATGGACCCCGAAGGCGGTTTCGAGATCGCGCGCCGCTCGCGCGGCACGCCGCGCATTGCCAACCGCCTGCTGCGCCGTGTGCGCGACTTCGCCGAGGTCAAGGGCCGCGGCACCATCACGCAGGACATCGCCAACCGCGCGCTGGCCATGCTGGACGTGGACCCGCAGGGCTTCGACCTCATGGACCGCAAGCTGCTCGAAGCCGTGATCCACCGCTTCGACGGTGGGCCGGTCGGGCTGGACAACATCGCGGCCAGCATCGGCGAGGAGCGCGACACCATCGAGGACGTGATCGAGCCCTACCTGATCCAGCAGGGCTTCCTGCAGCGCACGCCGCGCGGGCGCATCGCCACGCTGGCGGCCTACCGCCATCTGGGCGTGGCGCCGCCGAGCAACGCCGGCGAGCTCTTCGCCGACTGAAGGCGTGCCGGCACACAGCCAGGAGTTCCGCGCGAGCTGGCGCGGCAGCGCGGCCTGGGTGGCGGCGCTCGTGGCCCTCATGGCCGCGGGTTTCGCGGCGGGCGCTGTGGCTTCCCCGCGCGGCACCTGGCTGCTGGGCGCGCTGGCGCTCTTCTTCGGGGCGATGGCCTGGCTGCTGCTGCAGCCCCTCTTGAGCGCGCACCCCATCCTGCGCGTCGGCCCCGAGGGCATCGGCGGCTACCTGCTCAAGGGGCAGACCATTCCCTGGAGCGACATCGCCGATGTGGAGCACCTCTCGGTACAGGGCCAGCACCAGATCCAGATCCAGCTGCGCGAGGGCGCGGTTTCGCAGGCCGCAACCGCAGGCCTGTTCCGCAGGGGGCTCAAGCGCGTGATCGCGTTGGCGCCGCTGCGCCGCACCGAGCGCCAGCCCGCCGTGCAGGCGGCGCTGCAGGGTTTTCAGCGTTACGCCACCGGCCAGGCCCGCGCGGCCCTGAGCGAGCGGCTGGATGCCTGGCAGGCGCACGAGGCGTTCGAGGAGCGCCTGCGCACCCTCACCCCCACGCCCTGGGCGCTGTACGCGGTGATCGCCGTCAACGTGGTGGTGTGGGTGCTCAACCTGTTCGACGGCATGAGCCCCACCAAGCCCACTTCGGCCGAGCTGTTTGCCTGGGGCGCCAACTCGGCCACGGCCGTGGTGCGCGATGGCGAGTACTGGCGCCTGCTCAGCGCCACCGCGCTGCACGGCGGCGCGCTGCACCTGGGCCTGAACATGTTCGCGCTGTGGGATACCGGGCGGCGGGTGTGCCGCTGGTTCGGCAACGGCCAGTTCCTGCTGATCTACCTCGCGGCAGGGCTCGCGGGCAGCGCGCTCAGCCTTCACTTCTCCTCGCAGCACGCGGTGTCGGTGGGGGCTTCGGGCGCGGTGTTCGGCGTGCTGGGGGCGTTGATGGTCGGCGTCTACCAGCACCGTGCGAGCGTGCCCAAGGCCATGGCGACGCAGCTGCTGACCAGCCAGGGCCTGTTCGTGGCGATCATGCTGGGGCAGGGTTTTGCCCGTCCGGGCATCGACAACGCGGCCCACGTGGGTGGCCTGGTGATGGGGGCCCTGCTGGCCTGGCTGCTGGTGGAGCTGGTCGACGAGCGCGCCTCGCGTGGTCTGCGCCAGCGCCGCCAGGTGATGGCCGTGGCCGCCACGGTGCTGCTGGTGGGCGCGCTGGTGGGGCTGGCCAAGCCCGGCGTGGACCACCGGCAGTTGTTGGGCTCGCAATCGCTGCTGGCTGACCTGTTGCCCCGCCTGAGGGCCGCCGAGACCGCGCTGCAGCAGGACGCCAGGGACCACAAGGACGGGCGCCTGAGCCGGGCGCAATTCGTCGACGCGATGGCGCAGCGCCACATCCCGGCGTACCGGGCGATGGGCGAAGAACTCGCCGCGCTTGGCCCCCAACCCCCTATGCCCACGATCGCGGACATCCGCGAGCTTCACGGCCTCGTGCTGGAGGTCATGACGCTGGAGGTCGGCAAGCACCGGGGCACCGTCGATGCCGCGCAGGCCGACGCCAGGCTCGGGCAGCTGTCGGACCGGATGGTCAGTGTGGGTGCCCGTCTGCGAGCGAAGAGCGCGCCGCCGGCCAGGCCGTGAGCGAGGCCGGTTCGGCACCGGCGCGCCGGCCGCGCAGCATGCCCGCCACGATCAGCGCCTGCGCCGCGTAGTAGGTGCTCAGCACCCACACCTGCGACATCGGCAGCGGCGACACGAAGCGGTTGGTCGCCAGCAGCGAGTCGCTCAGCATGAAGAAACCCGAACCCAGCGCCACGGCCAGCGCCGCGCGGTCGCGCTGCACGCTGGCGCGGCCGATGGCCTGCGCTGCCATCAGCGCGATCACCAGCACGTAGGCCGCCACCGGGGCGCGCAGGCCGGCCGGCAGGCCGCCCAGCCACAGGAAGCCGTACATCGCCACGCCCAGGCCCAGCGTGGCCACCAGGGCGCGGCGGCTCGGGAACCAGGGCAGGCCCTGGTGGAACAGCGCGATGTAGGCCAGGTGGGCCAGCAGGAAAGCCACCAGCCCCGGGATGAAGTAGCCCGGGAACATCAGGAAGGCGTCTCCCGCCAAGGAAAAGGCCAGCGCGGCGAGCAGCAGGGCGTCCGCGCGCCGCACGCCGCCCGCGGCGCGCGCATGCGCCCACACCACCGCCATCGCGATCAGCATGGCCAGCGGCTTGAAGACCCGGTGCAGATCCACCCAGCCCAGCGCGGCGGTGGCCATGGCCAGGGCGCCGCATTCGATCAGCAGCGCCTCGCCCATGCCAATGCGCCCCTGCATCACCGCGCCGATGGCCCACAGCGCCACCAGCAGCACGCTGAACACCACGGCGCTGCGCGAGAGCGGCCAGGCGTCGGCGAACCACAGGAAGCCCCCCACGCCCACGAGCAGGGCCACGAACTGCGCGCCCGCGAACCAGCGCACCGTGGGGCTCATGGGCGGCGCATAGCGCTGCACGCTGGCGAGGTCGAACGCGGGTGAGGGAAAGCGCTCGGCCACGTCGGCCGGCCGCCAGCCTGGTGGCTTGAACCACACGCGCAGCTTGTCGGCCCAGCGCCGGGTGTGCCAGCTGTCGCGCAGCAGGCCCCAGTACACCTCGCCGTTGGCCCACAGCGGGTCCCAGCTCTGCAAAGGCTTGCGCGTGCCGTAGACGCACTTCTCATCCTCTTCCTTGAAGCTGCCGAACAGGCGGTCCCACACGATCAGGATGCCGCCGTAGTTGCGGTCGAGGTAGCGGTCGTTCACCGCGTGGTGCACGCGGTGGTTGGAGGGGCTGCAGAACCAGCGATCGAACCAGCCCAGCTTGCCGACCTGCTCGGTGTGCACCCAGAACTGGTAGAGCAGGTCGATGAGCGCGACCACGCCGAACACCAGCGGCGGCACGCCGGCCACCGCCATGGGCAGGTAGAAGATCCAGCCCAGCAGCGCGCCCGAACTGGTCTGGCGCAGCGCGGTGGAGAGGTTGTAGTCCTGGCTCTGGTGGTGCACCACGTGCGCGGCCCAGAAGACGGCGCTCTCGTGCCCGGCGCGGTGCAGCCAGTAGTAGCAGAAGTCGTAGAACACCAGCGCGGTCAGCCAGCCGGCCCAACTGGTCCAGAACGGGTGGTCGGGCCAGATCGCGACAGCCGAGTACACGGCGGTGTAGAGGCCCACGCGCAGCAGCCGGGTGAACACCGCGCTGATCTGGCTGAGCATGCCCAGGCCGATGCTGCTGATGGCATCGTCGAGCCGGTAGGTGTTGTGCCGGCGTCGGCGGCCGATGGCGTACTCGATCGCGATCAGTGCGAAGAACACCGGCGTGGCCAGCACGATGATCTGGCTCGGGCTCATGGAAGGCGCGCAAAGCGGAAGCGGGACATGCGCGCATTGTGGGCAGAAGCCGGTGTTTTCACCCTTGGCATCAACCCGCATGCCCGTGCCAGAATCGCGGGCATGTCCAGCAACCCGCCGCCCACCGCGACCGCCCCGGAGAGTGCCACCACCGCGCTGTACCGCGCCGCGCTGGGGCCGGTGAACACGGGGCACTACCTGGCCGTCTTCGAGCGTTTCGACGACGCCGGTCGCGCCAGCCCGGTCTGGAACCCGGTGGCCGGCCTGCTCACCCTGAACTGGCTGGTGTTCCGCCAGCTCTGGGGCGCGGCGCTGGTGTACCTGGCCTGCGCCCAGGGGCTGGCGCTGCTGGTGCTGGTGGCGGCCCGGCGCTTCCTGCAGTGGCCGCCGTCGGTGGAATGGGGCGTGCTGCTCACGCTGCTGTTGCTGAGCATCGCGATCCCCGGCGCCTACGGCAACGCCTTGCTGCACGCCGACACCCGCCGCCGCATGACGCGCGCCGTGCGCGAAGCCCGCACCGTGCGCGAGGCCTGCGCGGCGCTGGAAAAACGGGCGAGTTCGAAGCGGCGCCTGGGGGCGCTGGTGGTGGTCAATCTGCTGCTGGCCGGTGCGCTGGGAGCGGGCTGGCTGGGCGGCGGGCTCCAGCAAGGCCTGCCGGCGCCGGCAGCCCAACTCCTCGAAGCGCCGGCACCGGCCGCTCCAGCCGCACCCGCCACGCCCGCCGCCGAACCCGAGCCGGTCGAACAAGCGGTGGCCGCCGCACCGCCAGCCGCGCCGGAACCGGTGCCCGAACCCGCGCCGGTGATCGTGACGCCACCGACGCTGCCGGCCTTGCCATCCTCCGTCGCGGACAGCCCGCCGGCCGAGCCACCCGTGGAGGCCAAGGCCGCACCGTCCGAGCCCGCGAAGGTGGTGATCGCCAAGGTCGTGGCCCCCAAGGCAACGGGGGCAGCGGCGGTGGTGCCGCAGGCCCATGGCATCAATGTCGGCCTGTTCGCCGACCCGGCCAACGCCGACAAGGCCCACGCGCGCCTGGTAGAAGCCGGTTTCCCGGCGATCCTGCAGAAGGTCGAATCGCCCAAGGGCGAGCTCACCCGGGTTCGCGTCGGGCCGTTTGCCAGCCGTGCCACGGCCGATGAAGCGGCAGCGCGCATCCGCGCCCTGGGGCTGGACGCGGTGGTGTTCGCGCCCTGAGCTGGCGAGGCTGGGTCAGCCCAGCGCGCCGCGCGTGTCCACGGCGATCAGGCGCTCCACCTTGCCCTCGGACAGGCCGCCGCGCACGCCGAACATGAGGTCGTGCAGGTTGACCGTGGGGTCGCAATGGCCAGGCACGAGCCAGACCGTGTCGCCCAGGTCGGGCAGGGCCTGGCCGGCGTGGGCCGCGCGCAGGATGCCGTGCTCGTCTCCGCCATTGGCGAACACCAGGCCCGGTGGGCTCCACACCGCGGGCAGGCCGCTGTCGATGGCGTGGCTCTTGTGGCCTGCGTCGCACACCGCGTGCTGGGCGCCCCGGCTCATCACCTGCGCCTTGAGGAACAGCGCATGCTCGAACACCGGGGCCAGCGGCGCGCTTTCGTTGCGGGCGTAGTCGGCGTCCATGAACAGGTAGGAGCCCACCTGCAGCTCGCCCCAGACGTGGCTGGCCGTCTCCAGGGAGAAGGTGCCCGTGCCCGCGCCGGTGATCAGCGGCACCGTGAAACCTGCGGCCTGCAGCCGCTCGCGCGTGAGCGCGGCGGCCCAGGCCGCCTCGCCGATGGCCTTGGCCCTCTCGGCCGGGTCGCGCCGGTGCTGCGCGCCGCCGTGGTACGCCTGCAGGCCGGCGAAGCGCAACACCGGGTGCTGGGCGATCAGGCGGGCCAGGTCCACGGCCGGTTCGCCCGGCGGCACGCCGCAGCGGCCCTGGCCGACGTCGATCTCCACGAACACGTCGATGCGGTTCTCACCGCCCACGCTGGCGGCCTCCAGCGCCTGCGCCAGGCGCAGCACGCCGGCCGCGCTGTCCACCGCGAGGGCGAACCGCGTGTCGGGCAGGGTGCGCACCGCCTGGGCCAGCCGCTGCAGCTTGGGCAGGGCGATCACCTCGTTGCTGATGTAGATGTCGGTCACGCCGCCGCGGGCCAGCGTCAGGGCCTCGTCGGTCTTCTGCACGCAGACCCCCACCGCGCCATGGGCCATCTGCAGCCGGGCGAGTTCGGCGCTCTTGTGCATCTTGGCGTGCGGCCGCAGCCGCAGGCCGTGGGCCCGCGCGTAGGCCGCCATGTGAGCGAGGTTGCGCTCCATGGCGTCGAGGTCGACCACCAGGGCGGGGGTGTCGAGCTGCGCCACATCCTGGCCGATCAGGGCCTGGGCGTTCTGCCAGCGCGAGCTGCGCGCAGGGTCAAGTTGCACGTTCATCGAGGGGGGCCCCGGATTGCAGGTGGTTGGTGTCGGCCCAGCCCACCAGGCTCAGGCCCTCGGGCGACCACAGCAGGCGGTTGATGGCGGTGTTGGGCAATTCCCAGCTGCGCGGCGCGGTGAGTTCCAGGCGCGTGGCGGCGCGGTAGAGGATGTCGAGCACGCCGCCGTGCGCGACCATCAGCACCTGTTCCCCCGGGTGGCGAGAGGCCAGTTCGAGCACGGTGGGGATCACGCGGCGCTGCAGCTGTTCCAGCGATTCGCCGCCAGCGGGGGCGAAATCGGGCATGCGCTTGCGCCAGGCCAGGGCCTCGGTCGGCCAGCGCTGTTCGAGCTCGGCCCAGGTCTGGCCTTCGAAACGCCCGAAATGGCGCTCGCGCAGGCCCTGGTGGGGCGTCACGCTCAGGTTCTTGACGCGGGCGACCGCCTGCGCGGTCTCGAAGGCGCGGCCGAGGTCGCTCGCGTAGACGGCGGCAATCGGTTCGTCGCGCAGCGCTTCGGCCAGCTGGGCGGCCTGCCAGCGGCCGCGCTCGTTGAGGGCGATGTCGGTGTGGCCCTGGATGCGCGTGTCGCGGTTCCAGGCGGTTTCACCATGGCGCACGGCCAGGATGCGGGTGACTTGCAAAGGGGGGTCCTTGAACGCGGGCGAAAGACTGCAACTGTACCGGGGGCGCCACTGTCGCGCGTGCCGAAACGTCAGGAAAACCGGGGTTTGCGAGACAATTCGTTGCATGACGCCGCCGCCGTCCCCGCTCGACGGGGATTTTTCCACGCTCTTCAATTTCCTGCCGATCGGGGCCTACCGAAGTTCACCCGAGGGGCGGATGCTGCGGGCGAACCAGGCACTGGTGTCGCTCAACGGCTACGCGTCGGAGCGGGAGATGCTGGCGTCGGTGAACGACATCGCCCAGGAGTGGTACGTCGATCCTACCCGCCGGGCCGAATTCAAGCGCCAGCTCGAACGCGATGGCTTTGTGCGCGGCTTCATTTCCGAAATCCACCGCCACAAGACGCGCGAGCGCGTCTGGATCAGCGAGAACGCGCACGGCGTGCGCGATGCGGCGGGCGTGTTGCAGTACTACGAAGGTACGGTGGAGGACATCACCGACCGCATGCGCGACCAGAAAGCCCTGCGCGAGAGCGAGGAGCAGTTGCGCCTGATCACCGCCCAGGTGCCTGGCGCCGTGTTCGCCGTGTACGTGCGCAACGACGGCGGGCGCGAGTACCGTTTCCTGAGTGCCGGCATTCGCGACATCTACGGCTTCGAGGCCGACGACCTGATGCGCAACCCCGCCTTGCTCGAGCGCTACTTTCACCCGGAAGACCAGGCCATGCTGGAGCGCGACCGCCAGGCCATTCTGGCCGGGCAGTCCACCCTGGAAACCGAGTTCCGGGTCGTGCTGCCCGACGGCACCATCAAATGGATCTGCAACCGCTCGTGCGCGGTGTCGGCCGACGCCACCGGCTTCCTGCGCGTGGGTGTGCTGTTCGACATCACCGACCGGAAGGAGGCCGAGGCCGCGCTGCACGCCAGCGAGGCGCTGTGGAAGCTGGCGCTGGAGAGCGCGGGCGACGGTGTCTGGGACTGGAACCTGACCACCGGCGAAGAGTTCTTCTCGCCTGGCATCAAGGCGATGTTCGGCTACGACGACGAGGACATCGCCAACATGTCGGCCGAGCTCGATGCGCGCACCCACCCAGACGATGTGCCGCAGATGCTGGCTGACCGGCAGGCGCATTTCGAGGGCCAAACCCCGGTGTACCGCAACGAACACCGAATCCGCTGCAAGGACGGCCGCTGGAAATGGGTGCTCTCCCGGGGCATGGTGATCGCGCGCGACGAGACCGGGCAGCCGACCCGCATGATCGGCACGCACACCGACATCACCGAGCACAAGCAGGCCGAGGCGCAACACCGCGCGCTCGAAGCGCAGTTGCGCGAGTCGCAGAAGATGGAGGCCATCGGCACCCTGGCCGGCGGCGTGGCGCACGATTTCAACAACCTGCTCGCCGCCATCCTGGGCAACCTCGTGCTGGCGCGCGAAGACCTGGGTGAGCAGCACCCGGCGCAGGAGAGCCTGACCGAGATCAACCGCGCCGCCATCCGCGCGCGCCAGCTGGTGCAGCAGATCCTCACCTTCAGCCGGCGCCAGACGCAGGAAATGGTGCGCCAGCCGCTCACCCCGCTGGTGGAGGAGGCACTGGGCCTGATGCGCTCGCTGCTGCCCGCCAGCCTCAAGCTCGTGGCTCGCCTGCCCGCCGCGGGGCTGCCGGTGCTGGCCGATGCGACCCAGATGCAGCAGGTGCTCATGAACCTGTGCACCAACGCCTGGCAGGCCATGGAAGGCCGTTCGGGCGACATCACCGTGGCGCTGCGCGATGTGCGGCTGGACGCCTCGCAAGGCCTGCAGCTGGGCGGCCTGGCCGGCGGCGCCTACGCCTGCCTGAGCGTGGCCGACAACGGCCCCGGCATGGACGAGGCCACGCAGCAACGCATCTTCGAGCCCTTCTTCACCACCAAGGCGCCCGGTGCGGGCACCGGCCTGGGCCTGGCGGTGGTGCATGGCATCGTCAAGGCCCACCGGGGGGTGATCGCGCTGCACAGCCGCCCCGGGGAGGGCGCGCGCTTCGACGTCTACCTGCCCCTGGCCGCCGGGGCCGCCGACGAGGCGCCCGCGCCTGCACCCGTCACCGTGGCCACGGCTGCCGCGCCGGTGGCGCCCGGCAAACACGTGATCTACATCGACGACTACGAGGCCCTGGTGTTTCTGGTCGGGCGCCTGCTGCGCAAGCAGGGCTACCGCACCAGCACCTTCGAATCGGGCGAGGCGGCGATCGCCTGGCTGCGCGAGCACCCCGACGAACCGGTGGACCTGGTCGTGACCGACCAGAACATGCCGGGCATCTCGGGGGTGGACGTGGCGCGCGAGGCGCGCCAGCTGCGCCCGGGCCTGCGCGTGGCCATCGTCTCGGGGCACGTCAACGACAAGCTGATCGCCGAGGCGACCGAGGCTGGCGTGAGCGACGTGATGGGCAAGCAGGACAGCATGGACGCCCTGGGCGAGGCGATCCGCGAACTGCTGGAGCGCGCGACCCGCTGAGCCACGCCGGGCCGCCCGCCGGTCAGCGGGGCACTTCGATGTTGACCTGGCGCGGGCCTTCCGGCGGTGCCGGGAAGTCGCGCAGTGCGGCGTCCAGCATGGCCGACCACAGGCCGTTGGTGCTGTTCCAGCGGCCATCGTGCGCGGCGCGCGTCTCGTACACCACCTTGCCACTGGCGGCGTGGCGGATCACCAGCGACACCTCGCGCTTGTAGTACGGCGACTCCATGCGCGGGTACATCGGCATCCAGATGATTTGGCCACGACCGGTCACCACGTAGTCGCGCCCGGGCATGGCATAACCGAAGCCGGGGCCGAAGCCGCCGCCCCAATAGCCACCCCAGTAGCCGTCGTAAGGGCTTTCCCAGGGCGCGCGCGGCAGGCGCAGCGTGCTGGCGTCCACCTGCACCAGCCAGGGGGATGCCGTGCCTTCGGCTGCGCGGGTCCAGCCCACCTTCACCAGGGCCTGCTGGGCGAGGCGCTCCAGTTCGTCCTGGCCGGTGGCGATCTTGCCTTCGCGCTGCGAGGGCAGGCGCTCGAAGCGGTAGATCTGCGGCGCCTGCGGAATCGTCACCGGCGTGCCGGGCTTGCCCGCCTGGTCGGCCCAGCGCGCAAAACTCTGCACCTCGTTGTCCACCAGGTACACGCTGGCGCAACCGCTGAGCACCAGCAGGGCGGTGGCGGCGCCCCACACCTTGAAGGGGCGCAAGAGCTGTTGAATGGTCATGAAACCTCCTGAATGGCCTTGGCGGGCGCCCGAGGAGAAAACTCAGTGCGCCGCGGCAATCGGTATGACTGCGGCGGGCGCCGAAGCGTTCCCCTGAGGTGCGGGCCAGTCCGTTTCAGGGGGCAAGGCGCGTGCCGCCCCGGGCAGCGGCTCGTCGTCGAAAGCCTTGTCGCCGTCCTCGCTGGCCTCGCCCGTGGCCTGGATGGTTTCAAAAGGAAACAGCGAGCGGTCCATCAGGTGGCTGGGCACGATGTTCTGCAAGGCGGTGAACATGTTCTCGATCCGGCCCGGGAAACGCTTCTCCCAGTCCTTGAGCATCAGGCCCACCTGTTTGCGCTGCAGGTTTTCCTGGCTGCCGCACAGCGTGCACGGGATGATGGGGAATTCGCGCAGTTCGGCCCAGCGGCTGAGGTCCTTCTCGGCCACATAGGCCATGGGGCGGATCACCACGTGCCGGCCGTCGTCGCTCACCAGCTTAGGGGGCATGCCCTTAAGCTTGGCGCCGAAGAACATGTTGAGCAGCAGGGTCTGCAGGATGTCGTCGCGGTGGTGGCCCAGCGCGATCTTGGTCGCGCCGAGCTCGCTGGCCACGCGGTAGAGGATGCCCCGGCGCAGGCGGCTGCACAGGCTGCACATCGTCTTGCCCTCGGGGATCACGCGCTTGACGATGGAGTACGTGTCCTGGTTCTCGATGTGGAACTTCACGCCCAGTTTCGTGAGGTAGGCGGGCAGGATGTCGGCCGGAAAACCGGGCTGCTTCTGGTCGAGGTTGACCACGATCAGTTCAAAACTGACGGGCGCGCGCGCCTGCAGCTTCTGCAGGATGTCGAGCATGCCGTAGCTGTCCTTGCCGCCCGAGAGGCAGACCATCACGCGGTCGCCTTCCTCGATCATGTTGTAGTCCACGATCGCGCGGCCGACCTCGCGGCACAGGCGTTTTTCGAGTTTGTGGTTTTCGAGTTCGGTGTTCATCAGCGGTCCTCATGCCGGAGGCGTGATTGTGCGCCATCGGCCGCGCGGCCCCGGGTTGGGGCTTCGCTCACATTGCCCCAGGTGGGCGAGCTGCACGTCCGCGCGCTGGTGCTGCGCGACAAGCCGGTGCAGCGCATGGCGCAAGGGTTTCTCGATCTGGCGCGCGGATTCCTTCAGACCCAGCGGGACCCGCGCTCGGCGATGCCGCCGGTCGCGGCAGACGGTGACGAAGTGCGCAAGCCGGTGGCTTGAGGGGCGTCAAGCTCCGCCGGCACCGGTGTCCAGCAGGTACCCCTGGTTGCGCACCGCGCGCAGTGGCAGGTGCAGGCCGCATTCGCGCACCACCTTGCTGCGCAGGCGGCTGATGATGACCTCGAGGCGGTGGCGGTCCAATTCGTCGGGATGCAGCCCCATGGCCAGCGCCAGGTCGATCGGGCGGCACACGGCGCCGGTCTTGTCCATGAGCTGCCGCAGAACCTGGCCTTCGTTGACCGATAGGCGCAGGCGCGCGCCGTTGGGTGCGATCAGGTGCCCGCTGAGTTCGTCGGTGGACCAGCCTCCGGAGGCCGCCGCGGGCACCGGTGCTGCGGCCTTGAGCGCGGCAAAGCGAGCGCCCAGGCGCCGCAAAACAAGCGCAAGTTCGTCCATGTCCACCGGTTTCACGAGGTAGGCATCGGCTCCTTCAGCCAGACCCTGCAACCGGTCGTCGCGCAGGCCTCGCGCGGTGAGGAACACGATGCCGATCTGCGCATCGTGGGCGCGCAGGTACCTGCAGACCGACAGGCCGTCCTCACCGGGCAGACCGATGTCCAGCACCACGATGGCGCGTGGGCGCGTGGCGAGGTGGCGGTACAGCGCGGGCGCGGCCTCGAAGGTCTCGACGGAAAACCCCATGTGACCGAGCTGGAAGGCCATCTCCTGGCGCAGGACGGCCTCATCCTCGACCAGCGCCACGGTGTACGAATCTTTTTGCATGCAGGCAGTCGACGAAAATTGGCCGCGATGCTAACAAGAACTTGCTGCCTTCTTCTGTTTGTGTGTCTGTGGTGGGTCACCCCCTTGGCGTCGGCCGCCGGGCCGGCCGCGGTGGCGCTGGCGCCGGGGCAGCAGACGCTCTCGCTGGCGGGCCAGCTCCAGGCCAGCGCCCCCGGTGTCGCCTATGCCAGCCCTGAGGCGGCGCTGGCGGGCTACCGGGCCGGCGATTTCCAGCCCGTGCCGGGCCACCTGGGGCGCGGTTACGGCAAAGCGCCGGTGTGGCTGGCGTTGACCTTGGACCTGAATGCCCTGGGCATCGAACCCGCCGTGCTGGAGGTCGGCCCGGCCTTCCTCGACCGTGTCACGGGCTGGCTGGCCGTCGACGGCGGGCGCTTGCAGCCCCTGGGCAACGCGGGCGATCAGGTGCCGCCGGACCAGACACCCCTGCGCGGGCTCAAACCCGCCTTCTTCGTGCACCCGCCGCACGGGCCGGCCACGGTGCTGCTGCGGCTGGACACCACCAGCACGCAAGTCGCCATGGTCACGCTCCACCGGCTGGAGGGCTATCTCGCGCGCACAGCCATCGAACATCTGGTGCTGGGTGGCGCGCTGGCGATCGGCCTGACGCTGGTGCTGGTCGCACTGGGTCAGTACGCCACGCAGCGCAAGCCGGTCTACCTGCTCTGGCTCGCTTACGTCGGCGCCACCACCGGCGTCTGGTTCTGTGTCGACGGTCTGGCCTACCGCCACCTGCCTTGGCGCGACCTGTCGCAGGTCAACACGCTTACCAGCGCGCTGGCGATCCTGTCGCTGGCGTTTCCGTTGCTGCTGATCACGCGCCTGTTCGACCTGCGGCGGTGGGTGCACCTTGTCCTGGCAGCCTGGGGCTGGCTGCTGATCGGCGCCACGGCTCTGGGCGTGCTGTTCGGCTCGCTGCAAGTGCCGGGGCTGATGCACTTGCTGAGTTCACCGCTGCTGCTGGCGGCGGCCGGCGTGATCGTGCAGCAGATGCTGCGCGGTGAGCGGTTGGTGCGCCGCTACGGTCTGCCGTTGCTGGTCCTCGCGTTGCTGTCGTTGCACAACCTGGGCGCCAATCTCGGTTGGTTCTCCTACGGCTACGTCGCCCTCTACGGCTGGCAGGTGGCCGGCCTTTGCAACCTGATCCTGCTGCAGTGGGGTTTCATCGATCAGGTGCGGCGCCGCAACCGGCACCTCGAAGCCGAGCGGCATGCGCTCAACGACCAGCTGTCGCAACAGAACCAGGTGCTGGAGGCGCGCGTGGCCGACCGCACGCAGGAACTGCAGGCCGCGCTGACGCAGGTGCAGCAGGCCGAGACCCGCCAGCGCCAGCTCTTGAGCATGGCCTCGCACGAGTTCCGCACGCCGTCGGCGGTGATCAAGGCTTCGCTCGACTCGCTGCGTTACCTGCGGGACCAGATCCCCGCCGACGTGGCGCAGCGCCTGGCCAACATGCGCCAGGCCAGTCAGCGGTTGATCGAGCTGGCCAACGACCTGATCCGGCAGGACCGGTTGCAGGACCGGCTGGTCGACCCGGCTTTGCGCGAACGGCTGGAGCTGGGTGGGTTGCTGCGCGAACTGGTGGCGCAGTACCCGCACGCTGGCTGGCTGCGGATCGCGCCCACGTCGCCCTGCTGGGTGGATGCGGATCCCGCGTTGCTCAAGATCGCGTTGAACAACCTCGTGCACAACGCCGAGCGGCATGGCCAGGGCGCGGCGCACGGCGTGGAGGTGCGCCTGAGCGTCACGCCCGACCAGGCCCACGTGGCGGTGGCCGATCGGGGCCCCGGTGTGCCGCAGGCCGACCGGGATCGCATCTTCGAGCGCTACGTCAGCGCCGCCGCCGACCCGGGCTCCGGCCTGGGCCTGCCCATCGTCCGTGACATTGCGCACACACATGGCGGCGGCGTTGCGGTGCACGGTGCGCACCCCTCGGGCTGTGTTTTCGTGTTCAGCCTGCCCTGCCGCACGAGGGAGAACGCCGCCGCAGGTTGACAAGGGCACGGCCACGGGGGGACGGAGGCTCTCGGAAACGAGAGTTTCGGGTGAGCTTGCGGGCAAGGCGGCTGCGCAGAATTCGCGTCGTTTTCCCTTCAGACCACAACGCAACTGCCATGCCCCGCACCAACCACGCACGCCGCCGCGCCGGCTTTCCGCGCACCGCCTTGTCTCTCGCCGCCTGCAGCCTGCTGGGCGGCTTCTCTCCGGCCGCCCTGGCCAGTTGCCCGGCCAACCAGGTTTCTTCGGCCTACTCGGTCGCCTCGGGGAGCACCGTGGCCTGCGTCGAACTCGTGGACAGCCTCATCACCGGCGTTGCCCACGCCGATGCGGCCATCAGCAACCAGGGCACCGTCACCGGCGGCCTGTACGTCACGGGCAATGTGTTGTGGAACTCGACGTTCGGCAACACCTTCGGCATTCGCGGTCTGCCCGGCAGCGCCTTCGGCGCCATCGTGATTGCCGACGGCGCCCGGTTGCAGTACAGCGCCAGCGCGGGTGCGGCAGCCACCCACCAGCAGTACGCGCTCGCGTTCTACGGAAGCCAGGCGACCCTGATCGACAACGCCGGCACGCTCGGTGGCAGCACCGGTTCGGGTGGGGTCGTTCCGGGCTCCATCATCGGGCTTCGGCTCGACAGCGCGACCTCGGTCGGCACCGTCCTCAACCGCGCCACGGGCACCATCCTCGGAGAGAGCAGCCCGGCGGTCCAGGTGATCTCCGGGTCGACCATCTCGACGTTCAACAACGACGGCCACATCGAAGCCAGTTACGACGCCGCCGTGCTCATCAACGGCAGCGGCAGCCGCATCACCACCTTCAACAACACCGGCACCTTGCGTGGCGCGATCAAGTCCGAATCGGGCGGGTTGCTGTCCACGCTGAACAACAGCGGCACGATCCAGCCCGGTCTGCTGGGCGATGCGATTCTGATCGAAGCCTCGGCCGCGGCGGGCACCGTCATCAACAACAGCGGCGCCTTGTTGGGCAAAGTCAAGCTCAATGCCGCCAGCACCCTCAACCTCGACGGCAACACCGCGCGCGTCTCCGGTGCCGTGAGCGGCGGTGCGCTGTCGGTCGTCAATGTCAACGGCCGCTTCACGAGCGAAAACACCTTCTCCGTGGGCCGCCTCAACGTCGCGTCGGGCGGCGCATTCGCCCTGGGCCACGCCGTCACCACCCAAAATGGCTTCACCAACGAAGGCACGGTGTCCGTCGCGCCCGCCGCGACGACGACCATCAACGGCAACTACACGCAGCTCGCCAACGGCGCCCTGAGAACCACGGTCACCGACGACACCACTTACGGCAAGCTGGTGGTCAATGGCACCGCCAACCTGCCGAGCAACGCGCGCATCGACGTCAACGTCACCAACCCGAACTTCAACTTCACCGCGGCCGGCCTGTCTGGCGTGCTCAGTGCCACCACGCTCAACAGCGACGGCAGCTTCTCGGTGACCGACAACTCGCTGCTGTTCGACTTCCGTGCCATCAAGACCGGCAACGCGGTGGACCTCGTCCTGCAGGCTGCGCAGGCCAGTGGTGGTAGTGGTGGTAGTGGTGGTAGTGGTGGTAGCGGTGGTAGTGGTGGCTCGACCCAGGTCGTCAACGCAGTGGTCTCCACCAGCAACCACCCCGGTCTGGGCGCGGCGCGGGTGATCGATGCCGTCATCGCCGCCAACCCCGGCAGCGAACTGGCCAGCGCCTTCGTTCCGCTCACCACGCAGCAAGAGGTCTCCGATGCCGTGAGCCAGACACTGCCCCTGCTCACCGGCGGCTCGATGATGGCGGCCAACGCCGCCTTCTCCGGCATCAACCGCGTGGTGCAGGCGCGCATCGAAACCAACCGCGGCCTGTCCTCGGGAGACACCTTCCTCGGCGACGGCAAGGTCTGGATGAAACCCTTCGGCTCCTGGGCCGACCAGGACAACATCGCGGGCGTCTCGGGCTACAAGGCCAGCACCTCCGGCTTCGCCCTGGGCGCAGACGGCACAGTGTCACCCCACACCCGCATGGGCGCGGCCTTTGCTTACGCCAACAGCAGCACCGACAGCCGCTCGGTAGTGGCCCCGCAGCGAAACAGCGTCGACGTGTTCCAGCTCATCGCCTACGGAAGCCACAGCCTGGACGAGCGCACCGACCTGAGCCTGCAGGCCACGCTGGGCCAGAACCGCAACAAGGGCCAGCGCCATATCGCGCTGACCAACGCCACGGCCAGCGCCCGCTACGACAGCCTCAGTGCCCACGTGGGTGCCGGCATCGGCCGCAGCTACCAGGTGGGCAACCGCTCCACGCTGACACCGAGCGTGCGCGCGGACTACACCTGGGTCCGTGATGCCGCCTACCGCGAGGCCGGTGCCGGCGCGTTCAACCTCAACGTCGACCGCCGCAGCACCGACATGTTGGTGTTGGGCGGCGACCTGAAGTACAGCCATGGGTTCGGCGAGCGCACCACGCTCGTGGCCAACACCGGCCTGGGATACGACGCCTTCAACCAGCAAGCCTCCATCACAGCCGCCTTTGCAGGTGCGCCGGGCGCCGCGTTTGTGACCTACGGCCTGAAGCAGGACCCGTGGATCGGTCGTGCCGGGCTGGGCGTGGTGCACACGACCGCGCAGGGCCTGGAGATCACCGCGCGCTACGACGCCGAGTTCCGCCAGCGCTTCCTCAACCAGACCGCCTCCGTCAAATTGCGTTGGGCATTCTGAATTCGTGGGCAGGCGCCGCTGGGTGGGCACTGGCGGCCCTGTTGCTCGGCGGGTGCGCGGGCATCCCCTCGCCGGCCGAGCGCCTGGAAGCGGCCGACCGCCTCGCGGCCTCACAGGGCTGGCAACGCACCTGGCTGGAGGGTGGCGCGTTCCGCCTGGCCGCCTACCACCCGGCCATCGCGACACCGACCGCGCAACTCACGGTCTACCTCGAAGGCGACGGCCTGGCCTGGATCAGCGCCGACCAGGCTTCGGTTGACCCCACCCCCACCGACCCCCTTGCGCTGCGGCTGGCGCTGGCTCAGGGCAGCGACGCCGTGGCCTACCTGGGCCGGCCGTGCCAGTACGTGGGGGCTGTGGCGACGGGCTGCCCGCAACGCCACTGGAGGCAGCAGCGCTTTGCCCTCGACGTGGTGGAGGCCACATCGCATGCCCTCGACCAGCTCAAGCACCGCGTCAGCGCCCGCAGCCTGCGACTGGTGGGCTATTCAGGCGGCGGCACGGTGGCCGCCCTGGTGGCTGCGCGCCGCAACGACGTGGACCTGCTGGTCACGGTGGCCGGCAATCTGGACACCGCCGCCTGGACGGCCTGGCACCGCGTGACGCCGCTGCACGGCTCGCTCAACCCGGCCGACGAAACCGGCGCGCTGTCGCGGGTGCGCCAACATCACTTTGCGGGCGGCCAGGATCACACCGTGCCGCCAGGGCTGCTGAAGGACTTTGTGTCGCGCCTGCACGCCTCGGCGCCGGTGCGGTGGCACCTTGAGCCGATGTTCGATCACCGATGCTGTTGGGACCAGGCCTGGGCACAGCGGCTGGAAGCCGCCGCTGAATGAAAAAAGCCCACCATCGGACCTTGTCGACGCCTCACCACTGCCCGCTCTCCATGCGGATGGCGACCTCGCAGTCGTCGAAGATTTCCAGCTTGGCGATCTTCACGCGCACGCCGATCACGCCGGGCAGCTGGATCAGCCGGCGCGTGAGCTTGCCGATCAGGCTCTCCAGCAGGTTCACGTGCTCGGCGGTGCACTCGTCGATGATGATCTGGCGCACCTTGCGGTAGTCCAGCACATGGCCGATGTCGTCGTCGTGCGGCAGCAGGGGCTGCGTGCCCTGGTTGAGCTCGGCATCGACCTGGATCGGCTGCGGCGCGGTTTTCTCGACGTCGAGAATGCCCAGGTTGGCATTGAAGCGCAGCCCGGTGAGCGTGAGGATCTGGTTGCCGGCGGCGGTGGCGTTCATGGTGGGCGTGCGCTGGCTTACATCAGCGAAAAATCGCGCTCGAAGCGCATCAGGTGCTGGCCGCCATCCACCAGCAGGGTGGTGCCGGTGATGGATCGGTTGTCCAGCGCGAAGGCCACGGTCGCGGCCACGTCCTGTGGGGTTGACGAGCGCCCCAGCGGCGACTGTTGGTGCAGTTCGGCGAATTTCTCGTCGCTCAGCAGGTGGCTGGTGAGCGTGAGGCCGGGCGCCACGCCCACCACCCGCACGCGCGGCGCCAGGGCCAGCGCCAGCATGGTGTTGGCGGCCTCGAGCGCGGCCTTGGAGAGCGTGTAGCTGAAGAAGTCCGGGTTCATGTTCCAGAGCTTCTGGTCGAGCAGGTTGACCACCACGCCCTCGGCCTGCCGCGCCTCCAGGTGCGCGTGCAGGGCCTGCGCCAGCAGCACGGGCGCGCCGGTGTTGGCGCGCAGGTGCTGCTCCAGCGCGGCGAAGCCGAAGCTGGGCGCGCTGTCGTGTTCGAAGATCGAGGCGTTGTTGACCACCGCGTCCACCTGGCCGAAGTGCGCGGCCACGGTCGGCAGCAGGGCGCGCACGCTGGCCTCGTCGCCGAGATCGGCAAAAAAGGTGTGGGCGCTGCCGTCGCGCCCGCTGCGCAAGGCGCAGTCGGCGGCGGTGCGGTGCGCGTCGTCGGCCGAGTGGCGGTGGTGCACCGCCACGTTCCAGCCCGCCTGCGCCAGCGCCAGCGCGATCTCGCGGCCCAGGCGCTTGCCCGCGCCGGTGACGAGCACGGTGCGCGTGGCGATAGGCGGGGGGGTGGCGCTGGGCATGAAGGACAATCCGGGGGTGCGAACCCCCATGGCAACAGAACACGAGAGTTTAACGAGCCCCTTGCTGGCGCGGGTGCGCGAGGCCATCGCCCAGGGCGGCGGTTGGCTGCCGTTCGACCGCTTCATGGCCATCGCGCTCTACGAGCCCGGCCTGGGCTACTACGCCAACGCGCTGGCGAAATTCGGTCACCTGCCCCAGGGCGGCAGCGATTTCGTGACCGCGCCCGAACTCACCCCGCTGTTCGGCCAGGCCCTGGCGCGGCAGGTGGCGCAGGCGCTGGCCGCCAGCGGCACCGACGAGGTGTGGGAGTTCGGCGCCGGCACCGGCGCGCTCGCCCTGCAGGTGATCGAGGCACTGGCTGAACTGGGGCAGCCGCTGCGGCGCTACACCATCGTCGACCTCTCGGGCAGCCTGCGCGAACGCCAGCGCCACACCCTGGCCGCGCACGCATCGCGGGTGCACTGGGCCGATGCCCTGCCCGAGCAACTGCACGGCGTGGTGCTGGGCAACGAGGTGCTCGACGCCATGCCGGTGCAACTGCTCGCGCGCACGGGCGGCGTGTGGCACGAACGCGGCGTGGCGCTGGACGCGGCGGGCGCCCTGGCCTGGGCCGACCGCGCGACCGACCTGCGCCCACCGATGGAGGTCGAGGGCGGACACGACTACGTCACCGAAATCCACCGGCAGGCCGAGGCCTTCGTGCGCACCCTGGGCGACCGCCTGAAGCGCGGCGCGGCCTTCCTGCTCGACTACGGCTTCCCCGAGGCCGAGTACTACCACCCGCAACGCGCCATGGGCACACTGATCTGCCACCGCGCGCACCGCAGCGACAGCGACCCGTTGAGCGACGTGGGCGAGAAGGACATCACCGCGCACGTGAACTTCACCGGCATCGCCCTGGCCGCGCAGGACGCGGGGCTGGACGTGCTGGGCTACACCAGCCAGGGCCGCTTCCTGTTGAACTGCGGCCTGCTGGACCTCGCGCAGCGCGCCGACGCGCGGCAGAACGCGATGATGCAGAAGCTCGTCAACGAACACGAGATGGGCGAGCTGTTCAAGGTGATCGCGCTGGCACCGGCCGGCAGCGCCGCCGGCTGGCTGCCCCTGGGTTTCGCGGCCGGCGACCGCACGCACCGGCTCTGACCATGATCCGCTGGATGATCGTCATCTTTCTGGCCCTGCTGCTCATCAGCTGGTTCACGCCGCTGCTGCGCAAGCTGGGCTTCGGTCGGCTGCCGGGCGACTTCCACTTCAAGGCCTTCGGGCGCGAGTGGTTCCTGCCCTTTGCCACCACCGTCGTGCTGAGCATGGTTGCCAGCCTCATCGGCTACCTGATCTGAGCCGCTTGAAATCGACGGTATGGCGGCCATCTGCAAGACATTGCCGTTCCGGATCGCCCCATGACCACCGAGCCCCTGCACATCGTCTGCCCCCATTGCCACACCACCAACCGCCTTGCCCGCGACGCCCTGAGCCAGTCGCCGGACTGCGGCAAATGCCACCGCGCGCTGTTCGACGGCCATCCGGCGGCGCTGGACGAAGCGGCCTTCGAAAAACACGTGGGCCGCTCCCAGGTGCCGGTGCTGGTGGACTTCTGGGCCCCCTGGTGCGGCCCCTGCCGCGCCATGGCGCCCCAGTTCGAGGCCGCCGCGCGCGAGCTGGAACCCCAAATTCGTCTGGCCAAGGTCAACACCGAAGAAGCCCAGGCCCTGGGCGCGCGGCTGCAGATCCGCAGCATTCCCACGCTGGCGCTGTTCGTGAACGGGCGCGAGGTGGCGCGCCAGCCCGGTGCAATGGGTGCAGCCGACATCGTGCGCTGGGTGCGCGCGAACCTGCCGCGGCCCTGAACACGCCGGCCGCCTGACGCGGTATGGTCGGGGCTTGTCCGACCTTTTCCCTCGCAACATGTCTTCATCTCCCCGACAAGGCCGGCTGCTGGCCGACGTGGGCGGCACCAACGCCCGCCTGGCCTGGCAGGACGGCCACGGCGCACCGATCGAGCACATCCAGGTGCTGCCCGTGGCCGAACACGCCAGCCTGCACGCCGCGATCCGCGTCTACCTCGGCGGCCTGGGCCGCCAGCCCACGGCGGCGGCGATCGCCATGGCCAACCCCGTCACGGGCGACCGCGTGAGCATGACCAACCATCACTGGTCGTTCTCGCAGTCGGCCTTGCGCGACGAACTGGGTCTGACCACGCTGCGCGTGCTCAACGACTTCACCGCCCTGGCCCTGGCCCTGCCGCACCTGCCCGCGCACGAGCTGCGCCAGGTGGGCGGCGGCGCGGCGGTGCCCGGCGCGGCCATCGCGCTGCTGGGCGCGGGCACGGGGCTGGGCGTCTCGGGCCTGCTGCCCGACGGCGCGGGCGGCTGGGTGCCGATCGCCGGCGAGGGCGGCCACGTAACCCTGCCAGCGGCCACCGCGCGCGAGCGGGTGGTGATGGACGCGCTGGTGCGCCGCCACGGCCATGCCTCGGCCGAGCGCGTGGCCAGCGGCACCGGCCTGCTGGAGACCTGCCAGATCCTGTGCGAAGCCGATGGCGTGGACGCCAGCGCGTTCGGCAGCGCCGCCACCGTCACCGAGGCCGCGCTGCAAGGCCGGCACCCGCAGGCGCTGGAGGCCCTGGAGATGCTCTGCGGCGTGCTCGGTGCGGTGGCGGGCAACCTCGCGCTCACGCTGGGTGCGCGCGGCGGGGTCTACATCGGCGGGGGGGTGGTGCCTCGCCTGGGCACCTGGTTCGACACCTCGCCGTTCCGCGAACGCTTCGAAGCCAAGGGCCGCTTCGAGGCTTACCAGAGCGGGATTCCAGTGTGGGTGATCACCGCGCTGCAATCGCCTGCCCTGCTCGGCGCTGCCCGCGCGCTCGACGCGCGGCCCTGATCACGACTGGGGCGCGGCCTGCGCGGCGCCCAGCGGCGGGACCGCCCCCTCGCGGTCCTGCCCCGGGTACACCATGAGGTGCGGCACCGGGATCTGGATGCCCTGCGCATCGAAGGCCGCCTTCAGGCGGCGCAGGTACTCTCGCTTGATGCCCCACTGCTCCAGCGGCAGGGTGCGGAAGCGGCAGCGGATGATGAGCGCCGACTCCGCCCAGTTGTCCACGCCGGCGATCTCCATGTCGGCCAGGATGCGGGGCTCGAACGCCGGGTCGGCGCGCAGTTGCGAGGCCACGTCGCGCATCACGGCCATCACGTCCTCCACGTTCTCGCGGAAAGCCACGCGGATGTCCATCACCGCGTGGCTGAAGTCGCGCGTCATGTTGACCACGGTGTTGATGTGCCCGTTGGGCACGTAGTGCACGTTGCCATCGTAGTCGCGCAGTTGCACATAGCGCAGCGTCACCACCTCCACCATGCCGGCGTGGTCGCCGATCTTGACCACGTCGCCCTGGCGGATCTGGTTCTCCAGCAGCAGGAAGAAGCCGGTGAAGTAGTCCTTCACCAGGCTTTGCGCGCCAAAGCCCACCGCCAGGCCCACCACGCCCGCCGCCCCCAGGATGGGCGCGACCGACACGCCCACCTCGCCCAGCACCAGCATGCCGGCCACCAGGCTCACCACCACGACGATCAGGTAACGGAACACGCGGTCCAGCGTCTGGGCGCGCTTGGCCGCCTCGCGATCGTCCAGCCGGCTGGCGATGCGCTCGCGCAGCGTGCCCACCACGCGCTGCAGCACCACCACCAGCAGCCAGGCCACCAGGACGATGAGCACGATGCGCGTGAGGCTGGCGGCGGCGCCGCCCAGGCTGGTCCACCAGCGGGTGGCGATGTCGATGAAGGCTTCGTTCATGGGGTGCTCCGGAAAAGAAAAAGCAAAGCGGGGGGCGGCC